>LNEN01000001.1 GCA_001464155.1 Cytophagales bacterium Ga0077538
ATTGTGTTATTTTACCAAGGTATAAATCGCTACGAGATGTCAGTCGGTAGATGTAACTACACCCTGTACTCAGCGGTACCCTTATGTTAGTGCAAACTGACCAATCGGGAGTAAGAGCTGTAAATCGAGGAGATGTTACTGGAACCGAGGAAACTTCTGGAGGCTAACACTGGTGCAATCCTCCGAAGCCATATATGTTCGGTTAGGCCGCACTTTCGGCACCTAGACGCGTAACGAACGTCACATCTCACCTTTTTAAATCTGATCGTATAATCATCTTGTGATTATTTAGATTGTGAACCGTTTGGAGGTTATATGTCTTATGCTAATAAGCTTAAAGATTCTTTGTACTGGTGGCTTGGCAAGAAGCGCCCATTCTTCATTAACGATGAATATAAATTAGAATTACTCTTTGTCGATAAAGAGAATCTTTCTGCAAAGATTCGCGTCACAAACCTTAAGACAGGCACAGTGATGGTATCTTCTGCTGATCCGTCTGAGGTTACAGATGGACAAGAATAAACTCATTGAGATTGCGCTGGTCGAATGGATAGCTCTTCTCAAATCAAGAGATCGTTCTAGAAAAGCCGTTAGACCTAACTTCGAAGATCTATTCCAGAAATGGAAAGATCTTGGAGCAGGATTTGATGATTTATATGAGACATACTTGCCAAAAGCAATTAAAGCTCATCAGCCTTTGCCATCTGTGGCTCGCTCTATGTATAAGCAAATCAAATCAAAAACTACTATCGATAAGACTGAAAAAGAGTTTATCGATGAGTGGAATGACTCTATTGAAGGAACTGGTACTGAGGTTTTCTTCGAATTCTTTCCTGCAACACCTGTTGACCACGACCCAGAGCCAAAAGTTTATGGCAACATGTCGGCTACTGAATACCGTGCTCAACGAAGATACGCCGACCAATTCCCTACATTGGACACGCGTGAAGCTGTGCGCTTGTGGCGAGAACAAACCGAGTACAATCTTGACGTGGAAGATGTTTTGGAAAACGTTTTAGGTGGCAACAATGAAACTGACTAACGAACAAATTGCAGCTCAGTTGAAGTTGGCTGGCAAAGGGCCAGTAGCTGAAGTAGATATTAGCCTTGAATCAATTGAGTCATTCGGCGACAAAGATTCAATGCGCGAGATGCTCACCGATATCGGTAAATATAAGAAGATGCTATCTCAGCGCATCACACTTATTAATGATGCTTTATCAGCTACAATTCCATTTACTAGAGAAAACCTATATCTATTTTGTGCATATACTGGTTCTGGTAAGTCAACAGTAGCTGCAAACATCACATATCCGTTATGGCAGCAAAAGAAGAAAACACTTGTTATCTCTAACGAGGAATCTAAGCAGGATATATTGTTTCGTATCGCATGTCTTCATGTTGGTCTTAATTTCAATGATTATAAAAAAGGTATGATGCCTAACGAAGACATGCTTAAAGTCGTAGGCTTATTCCCTGAAATCTCTGAATATGTAAAAGTCCTAGATGTTACATATCAAGACGGCATTACAACTAAAATTGAAGGTATTAAAAAAGCCTTAGAAGCTGTTAAGAAAGAAGATAGCTATTCTTGTGTTCTTATCGATTACTTTCAACTTGTAAAGTATTCAATTAAAGATTCTAAGAAAACTGCATATGAGAACTTAAATGATCTACGTGTTTGGCTAGGTCAGTATATCAAGGGTTCAACAATGCCTGTCGTATTGTTTGCTCAGCTATACTCTGTCTCTAAAAAAGGTGGAGCTAAGGATATCGATACGCGCATCAAGGATTGTTCTGCTATCGTGGAGCCCGCAACTGTAATCATCGAAATTGTTCCTAACTACGATAATCAAACCTCTGAATTTATCATTCATAAGGATCGCTTTGGCAAGCAGGGCTCTAAGATTGTTTGCGGCTTTGAGAAGGGCCGATACACGATTGTGGACGATGCTGAAGTTCAACGCCGTACAATGGATGGCAAGCTTGCAGCTGCAACTCAAAAGTTAACAAGACTAGAAAATATGGTGGGCAATGGCGAAACGTGATAATCGTTGGTGCTTAATCTGTCAACCAAGAAATCGTACTTTGTACTGGCATCAGAATGATGAAGGTAAGATTTGGTGTTATTGCAATAAGTGTGATCGCGGTTACTCTCTAGAACAGTATTGTGAAATCGCTGATATTGATATGACCGAGTTCTTGACTGGTGAATTCCACATGCAAGAAGCAAAAGCTGACGAAGTAACTGCAATGGCGTGGCCACATTCTTTTATTCCACTATCGGATCCTAGAGCTGAAAAGGGCGTACAATATATTAAGAGTCGCGGTCTAAATATAGATGGCGATATGTATTACGATGTTAATGAAGAGGGGATTGTATTTCCATACTATGTTGAGAATCATTTTTGCGGAGCACAAGTTAGGTTTATAGAGCCCCGCATTAATGAAGATGGCGATGTTTGGAAAATAACCACTCTTCCTGGTACCAGATTAGGATTGTTATTTTATGGGTGGAATCAAACCAAGCTACTTGCGCAAATTAAAGGGGTCATTGTCTGCGAAGGCGCATTCAATGCTCTCTCCATCCAACAAGCGCTTAATAGTGTTTACGGCGGTGTGTCTCGTTGTCCCTGGAGGCTCATTGCTTGCTCTGGCAGCGGTTTATCGGAACATCAAGCAGAAGCGCTCAAAGAGCTCAAAGAAAGAGGACTTAAAGTAGTTGGAGCGCCTGATACAGATGAGGCCGGATTTAAGATGTTGAGCAAAATGAAAGAGCTTAATGCAATCACTCACTATGTTATGACAGGTGATACTGAAAAAGATTGGAATAATCTTTTAGTTGATATGGGTCACAAAGAGCTTGCAAAATTTGTAATCAAAAATATATCGGCTATAGATGTCAACTAAGTCTAAACTCTTAGATCAGATAAATAAGAAAGCTCAAAAGATTCGCGACAGGCGAGTTGAAGCCGCTAGTAATAAATCATTAGAGTCAGCAGTATTTGAGTTCTTTAAGAATATTGAGGAGTCTCGTAAATTACACAACAATGAGCGTTATGATTCAACTTTATTTCAGCAGGCCCAGCGGGCCCTAGCAGAACGAGTTAATGGCTTTGATAAGGGTACTAAAATATCTGTAGAGTTCAACGTGCCGGAAGACTTAACTTCCTGGGAAGAACAAACTGTTCGTGGAGTTACCATCTGGTGGAGTAAGGCTTACATTGCAAAGAATAATGTAAACCCATCTTATTTTATAGATATTAGTCAGATGTTATTCTTATAACTCTGCATCAGCGTCCATCCATATATTTGTGCCGTTATCGTGATAAGACTGTCCCGCTCCCAGTCCAGCAAAACCAGTTATCTGCGTCCATCCTCCATAAATATCTGAGCCACTGTTCTGGAAGATGGAGCCTACGCCAGCGACATTTATTCCGCTGCCTCTAAATACTGGAGTAGATCCTGGTATTATTGAAATCACTGGAGCCGCTCGCATGATAACTTGATTTCTGAACGGGAAAGCAATGACCGTGGTAGATCCATCAGCGTGACCCACAACACCCTTATTTACTCCTCGCTGATAATATCTCTGACATAGAGCAAGCTCTCCAGCAAAATCTCTACCTGCAAGTTGAAATGGCGCCGCAGTTGTGCCCTCATTAAGCATGATTCCGGTTATTCTGAAATCAGTGGCCCCAGTATTCACACCGTTAACTTGATTTGATGTAGCAATATAATTACCAGTTTGCCAAGTATTAGGAGTGCCTTGAAGGTCTGTACCTGCAGCTAAAGTAAAGCTTATAAGCAATCCAACCCCATTTGTATAATTCCATGTGCCGCTACTAGGTGATGCAGGAACAAGGATGATCTTTTTCTCCCAAGTATTTGCTGTATTTATTGTATATTCACCTACAAATGAACGATCTGTTCCAGAATTTCTAAGGCCAACACAGTATATTCCAGGTAGTGTTGCCTTAACCCAAAAGGAAATAGCAAAAGGTTTTTGAGCAACATTGGCAAAATTATAACCTTCTAATCTATGTTGAATATCTACGCGATCTCCAGTAGCTATTGAAGTATCTGGCGTTGTTAAATTTAAACGAAGACTATTTTCAAATAAACGACCTGCTTCAGCGACAGAAGGTATATCTGCATCTCGCGATGCGGTGTGAACTGTTGTCCCAACTTTTGAATATATATATCTATCTAAAAAATATGTATTATTAGCAATAGCTGCAAATGAGATCCCTCTTTGAGCAAAGGCCATACTACCATTAATGATGTAATTCTTATTCTTAGAAGAAGTAGAAAGTACATCCGCTGATGAGATCTCTCCAGCCCCACCAGTTGGACTATCACTTACTTTTCTAACAAGATTTGGATTACTCATCTATTCCTACCTTAAACTTCTCTATTTGGCTCATCTGGCCAAACAGGTGTAGTTGGATCTTCTGTGTTCTCTGGAAGATCTCTAAGTGCGGTTCTATAATCTTTCCACGCATTTTTATCTGTCGTGTTAAGTGGAGAGTCTGTGAGCACTGTCCAATCGCATGCAGCCAGTTTTGCATCACGTTGAGCGCGCATTTTAACCCAGTCTCTCTCTAATTTAGCAGCAACCAAGTCATCATCTAATACCGCAGACAGAATCCCATTCTCATCGCGCTCTGCCACAACGCACTCTGGATCAAGTGCAGGAGAACAAATGATATGTTCAGTTTGGCTTGGATCGCCCCAAGGTCCGCCATAACGAGCTTGATCAGGAGCATCAGCATCGTACTTGCTTACGATCTTTAAATCACTTTTTTGTACTATTAAAATCTTCATGCTATTTCCTTTAAACTTTTCTACACAAGATGTAAGTTGATTTCATATTATTCCACATCTTCTACTGTAATATGTCTAATAGTTTCTTCTGGATTTACAGAACTACTTGAAACAGATATCATTACATCGATTTTGTGAGTACCTACGCCAACTATTAGAGTTTTGTCGATAGATGCACCTACCGCACCATTTGCGCCAATAGAGTTTATGATTACGTCTCTACCGCTCCCAAGACTATTAGTTTTAGTGCCATTTACAAAGATCGCAAATCTAGTTTCCATTGCCAAAATGGCACCTTGCTGTCTAAATGTCCCATAGAAATTTATTTTAATTTTTCCAGTTTTACTGTGGTGAGTTGCACTCATTTCTTGAAGTGGCAAAAGTGTAGTAGTAGTTATACTAGGAGTAGAGGTTACACCTTCTGCTCTACTGACGTTTTTTTGATTAACTTCAGATGCTAATGTTCTGCTATCACCAACACCCTGAGATCCAACAGCAAGAGTGTTTTGCAATACAAATGGGCCATTGTTTTTATAAGAGTGAATTGGGGTGATTACGTTAAATGCTGTAACGGACATATTACCAGCGCCCGAAGACTTAGTGACTCTAATAGTATGTTTACCAAAACTCAAACCTGTTACTTCTGCTCTAATTGGCAAAGAAGGGGTAACTCCAGTGGTTGTAGTTAAAGTTCCTGAGCCGCCTGTGCAATTAGCTCTAGGAGTAACTGTTGGAGTTGCTTCTCCGACTAAATCAACAGTGGCAGTGTAATTTCCCGCAGAGCTTGACAAGAAATGCAAAGACACCCCTGTGCCGACAAACGTATACTCTACATACTGTGCTGAAGCAGCACTAGTCCAGGTGGATAGCGGAGCGTTTGGAGCAAAAGTAAAAGTGTTAAGTGCCCAGTTAGCGCCTACGTAAACGGCCTCTCTGCTAACGTTTTTATACATAACTCCTACCGGAATTTGAGTGTTCAGAACTTCTGTAGTCCCTGTAGCTGTAGTTCCATCATAATTAGCCATAATATTATATGCACCAATTAAGCTTGCATCAGTAGGGATTGTAGGGGTCTTAGGTTGGTAAACGATAAATTGTTTAAGATCAAGCGTCCAAGTAACAGCTGTTGTTCTTGTGAATTTTACTGTATGAGTGCCATAAGGCAATCCAGAGACAATCTTAGTAGTTCTTAATGTTGTATCACCAGTTGAAGGCATAGTGATATTACTTCCACCATCAATATTTAAAGTTAATGTGTCAGATCCACCGTTAGCTGTATCTTTGCGGACGATATCTAATCCCGTACCAACAAATGTTAATATTAAAAAATTTCCATTTGATGGACCATTATTTAAAAATTCAGCATTGACACCGCTTACAGCAGCATTTGAATGAACTAAAGTTGTAGTTCCATCATCAAGTGTAAACGCTCTAGCTCCAGGAGTAGTAGTCAATAGACTAAAATCATCAGTTCTACCTGCTCCAAATTCTCTCCAGTGATAAGTTCTTGCAATCTCTTCATTGCTGTGATCAGCTGACGTTAAATTAAGTTGAGATGCATTTGTAGGATTTACTGCTTTACCGATAGAGCCATCAGCCTTTTGATAAACAGCTACTCTACCGCCACGAGTGCCCAGAGTTCCAGACTCAAATCCAGAGTTAAAGGCAGAAACATTTTGAAGTGGATTGTATAGTTTCTTACCACTCTTCCATGTTGTTCCAGGATTCACTCTAAGAGAAGAGGATTCATTTAAGATTTCAAAGGCGTATAGATTTAAATTCATTCCCCCAACTGCATTTTTTCTAATTTTTACAGTATGAACGCCCAAAGACAGCCCAGACACAATATTGTAAAGAGAATTGGAATTGTAACCCCTTCCCTGAATCACTCCTGAAGACTGGATAGTTGCATAAGAGGTTTCGGCCCCACCATCAACCGACCATCTATAATCGTTGCTTGGGTTCACTATTGCATAATGCAAAGCGTTCAAACCAGTGCCGTAAAAGGTAATTTCTAAATAATCGTTTAAAGAGGTTACTTGTACGAATTGCCCGTCTGCTGACACAAATTGAGCTCCCGCTCCAACAAATCTAATTTGTCCATACTTATCATTTACAACTCCCCAAAC
>LNEN01000002.1 GCA_001464155.1 Cytophagales bacterium Ga0077538
TCTTTTGCATTCAAAACAATGGGCAAAGAACATACAAGAGGAGTTCCATCGTCAGATGGACATTCTGGAAACTAAAGGACTGCAGATCCAACACATGGATGGGCACCACCATGTGCATGTGTTCCCTAACATTTTGAAACATCTAGCTCCTATTGCTGTGAAGCGTGGAATTCAATCGATGCGACTACCAAATGATCAAAATCTTAAAACGACTTCTAAATTTATTTTGCCGTACTTGAGTGGTCCAGCTTCTGATATTTTAGATAAACATCAAATTTTATACCAAAGTTTTTTTTATCCAATGCCCAAACATTTTTTAAATAAGAATATATTTTTACAAGAAATCTCAAATAAACAGAATTACGAAATTATTGTTCATCCAGCAGATGAGAATGATGCTCATCTTCATGGTGAAAAAAATGGCGAAGCAAGAGTGGATGAGTATTTGGCATTACAGAATATTCATATATCGAGCCGGAGTTCAATGCCTGAATTCTGATGAGAACCCTATGGCTGAGTTGCTGATAAAAACGAATCATTACGAATCAATAAATCTAAAGAAATTAAATAATTTTTCGATTGAAACTATTGATAGAAAAACTATTTTTCTATCAATTTTGGAAACATCTCTTGAAATCTTTTACGAGTCATCAATTTATCAACTGTTTGCAAACTTTCTAAACATCGTGACTTATTCGGTTCCCCCACAGAGCAGCATCCAGAAACCTCTGCTGCCGCAAGTCCCATTGCTTGAATGGCTGGGTCATTCGATTCGTGCAAAGGCTTAGAGGTAGCAGAAGGGCGATCCTGAAATGTTAATTGTGGTGAAGTTAGAGCGCCGTCTGAGAATTGGGCCAATTCACTCCCTGGCGAACTGCTACTGAGTTTAGATTCACTTCGTCGTATTCGATTGTTACTATTTTTGACCTGCATGGTTATTTTTTTCACGCCGGGCATGTAGCTTGGATCCACAACGGCAGAAATATGTTGCCGCATTAGTATGTCTGTCGTTACATCCCACTGAAGCATTTTTTCTGCGCGTGGTGCTGGTCAAGTTTTTGGGGGTAAGGTCACTAAAACCCCCTACCCTCCATGATTGCCACTCCATCGCCTTCATATTTTGACCTTAAACTAAAAAATAATGGCACTTATTTTATAGACAGGTGAGGTCTTGGCTTACGGAGTTATTTCGTATTGGGGATAGAGCTCAGCATGCCTGTGTTCCACAAGTTACGGTTTCGATGCGCTAATCTGCCGTCGGCCCTCCTAGTTTCAATATACCAACAAAAGTGACAACTTTTGTCATATAAGGGGAATTTAAACATATTTTGTTCTGATCGCCAATCTGAGTTCAAATTTAACCAAAATAAGCTTGGTATAAAATATGCTTTAGGACACTTATGTACTTATCAAAGATTAAACGAAAGGTTAGAGTATGAAAACTTTAAAAGTAATAGCACTCACAGCGATCACATTAACAAGCGTCTACACATGGGCCGACTGCAAGGATGAATATAAAGAAAAAATTCTAGCAACAAATAGAGATATTACCAAAATGGAAAACACAACTAGTGTTATAGGAACAGTGTGGTCAGGAGCAGTAGGTTCTGTAGCGGTTACTGAGGTTTCCGGAGGTGCGGCAGTAAGCACAACATCAGGAGGAGCAGCAACTCTAGTGTCTACGACCGGCATTGGTGCTCTTGCCATAAGCGAGTTAGCAAAATATCAGCAAGACTTATCCGGTGCTTATAACTTAATTCTTCAAGCAGAGTTGTCTGATGGATTAGAATTACGACAATTAGCAAAAGATACTGGGATTTTAGATATTGATACTTTGGCAAATATTATAATTGATTATAACGAAAAAAGTATTCTGTGCGGAGAAGTTGGTTTATTAACATACAAAGAAATAGTTCAACTTCTTAAAAAATAGACATAGATTTTTTTCGAGGTGAACATGACTCCTATAAGACAAACCTTGTATCTACTCGTGGTGATTTTTTTTCACCACGTTGCTTTTGGATCTGAAACAACTATTACGAGAGTTGAAGATCTTTTGAATCGTTCTGATAGAATTCAAGGCATTGAGATTCTGGTGGCAAGTGCAAAAGACGATGAGCCTGCAAGTAAATTTGGTCACGCGATGTTACGCTTTGTAATGAAAAATGGAGATCCTTTTGAAGATCCAGTCGTTGGTTTTATTGCTCAAGTCAATGATCATACTCTTTCTATTTCAAAAGGATTATTTAGTTATCAAGAGCGTCCGATTAAAAGGTATATAATTCCGACCAATCACGCGCTGAGGAAAAATCTGGTTAATATATTAGCCAGATGGGCCTTCAATCCTCATGAAATGGGAAACTATTGGTTTGTTGGAAAGAATTGTACAGATATATTGTTAACATTTTTGCAACAAGGCGGTGTTCCAACTTCTAATCCACCAATTGCAATTCCGACTCTGGTGGGCACAAGTCTTACTAACAATCTAATTACCGCGCTCCCTTTTATTGAAACTCAAAATCCATTTCTATGGCGCGACAAAATTCGCAAACAAGCAACGTCTTCATTTTCTAAAATGAAGACAGAAGATCTTCAGGTCATTTTCAGTATTCT
>LNEN01000003.1 GCA_001464155.1 Cytophagales bacterium Ga0077538
ATCAGCCATTTGCAATTTCAAGTGCTTTTTCATTATTCCATATTTCGAAGGTTGCCCGGGAGAAAATGAAAGTGGTGCTTACCGGAGATGGTGGTGATGAAGTTTTTGCAGGTTATGGATTAAAACATGAACCCTACAAAGTCCCTGTACTCATACAAAATACACCCGCTTTTCTTCGCCCGTTTGCTAGTACCATGGCTAAGCTACTGTCAAATGAGGGGTTACACAGGCATTACAAAATGTCAATAGCTGAAAAATTTTTGAGCCGTAATCGACAGGTTAGTGAACATGATGCTATGAGTTTAATCCCAGTCGAAAAGAGAAAGGAGGTTGACACCACGAGACTCAAGGATTATCTTGAAGATTGCTTTAAAAGAGTAAAGAAATTCTCGTGGATACATCAGTTGCTTTTTGCTGACATGAGTACATTTTTAAAGTCCGAGATGTTGTATAAAGTTGATCGGATGACGATGGCAAATGGCTTGGAAGCAAGGGTGCCATTTCTTGACCATGAATTAGTAGAGATGTCTTTTGGGGCACCTGACTTTTTTTTGCGTGACAAAGGTGTTGGTAAATTGCCTTTGCGGCATTGGGTAAATACTCATTACCCAGAATTGGGCTTCAGGCCGAAGACCGGTTTTAATGCACCTCTTAAGCGATTGTTTAATGACGATTTAGCAACCCGGTTTAAAGTTTTGGACCTCTTGAAGATTGCATTAAATAGTTCAGTAACTGAAAGGGGTAGCGTTCAGGAAGTTTACAATAGCTTCGAAATAAAAAATAGATTGGATGTTAATTTGGTAATGGCAGTTGCCTGTTTAGGAGGGTGGATAAAAGGTAGATGAAAATTATAATACTTACACCTAATTACCCTAGACAAGATGCCAATATGAATGGTATCTTTATTCATCAGCAAATAAAAGCACTGGGGGGGCAGGGTGTGGATTGTCATGTTCTGCTTACGTATAATTGGTATCCTCCTTTTGGCTTGCATAGATTGCATTCTTATTGGAGAAGGGGGTTTGATCTTAAAAAAAGCTTTCTTACTAATCATGAAGGTGTTCACATTCATCATGTACCAGTCGCAATTAAATTACCTAGCAGATTTTTTCCTGAAGATCCTTATCATCGTGAAGCAAAAGCCATTTTCCGGTATATTAAAAGAAATAAGCATTTGAAAAATGCAGACTGGATTTATGCACACTTTTTGACTGACTCAGGCTACATTGGAACAATTGTTAAAAAATTACTAGGAATCAAGTTGGCAGTAATTGCCCGAGGAGATGATGTTCATGCATGGCCAAAGAAGAACCCATGGCTGATTAGTCACATTCGCGAAGTTATTGAATCTGCAGATTTACTACTTGCTAATAGCAAAGTACTAGCTAACGATACAATAGAATGGGCTGAAAAAAAGCCTCGATTTGATATTCGAGTGGTTTATAATGGTATTGATGGAGAGAGGTATAAACCAATCGTAAGTGCCAATGAAAGGTTGATTTTAAGAAAAAAATTTGGCTTACCACTTCAAAATAACTTACTATTATGTGTTGCGGCACCAATAGAGTTGAAGGGATGGTTAGAGCTGTTTGACGCAATACAAAAGATAGGCAATGATTTTGCCAACTGGAAATTAATAGCAGTTACACCAGGAAGGGATTATTTGATGAAGTTGGATTTGAATGCTGAAGTAGTCAAGAGAGGTATTGATGATCGATTTGTTTTGCTCGGCCAGGTAGACACAGAATTAATGCCTGATTGTTATAATGCAATGGATGCTTTTGTATTAGCAAGCCATAATGAAGGTTTATCAAATGCTGTTTTAGAAGCTATGGCAAGTGGACTTCCAGTTATAACAACGAATGTTGGTGGACACCGTGAGTTTATAGTGAATGGTGAGAATGGTGTTTTAGTTGATCCTTTTAATGTTGATATGTTAACAGAAGCAATTTTTAAAGTGATAAGAGGTGATGGCTTTCGCCATCACCTCTCCCTAAATGCAAGGAGAGGGGCATTAAGCCTTGGATCGTATGAGAGTAATGCATTTTTACTGAAGCAGTATCTTAGCAAAACTGAGGGATGATTACGGTCATTATACCACTTTATAACCGTTCAAGTCTAATCAGTTTTACGCTACAATCTTTAGTGCCCGAAAATCATCCTGATGTTGAACTGGAAGTACTGGTAATTGATGATGCATCAATTGATAATGGTCCAGCAGTAGTTCAACAAGAATTTCCGTGGGTTAAACTAATCCGAAATGATGTTAATAAAGGTGCTTCAGAATGCCGCAACCAAGGGATTTCGCTTGCAAGTGGCGAGTTTATTTTTTTTCTAGATTCAGATGACCTTGTTGAACGGAACTTTTTCAGCGCCAGATTAGGACGGTTACAGCAAAACAATGATCTGATTGGCGTTTACGGACCATGGATTCATTTTGAATCGGATAATACCTTCCATGAGAACCAATTGCGACCCCGTAAATCAGTTTATCCATTATATGAGTCGGGACAGCGCAATGCCATTCTTGAAAATCTAATGATAGGCTGGTACATTCCCATTAATGCCACGGTATGGCGAACACAAGCTGTCCGAAACACTGGTGGGTTTATTGTCGGATTAGAAATTAATCAGGATGTTGACTTTTGCTTTCGTCTATTATCAAATGGGCAAATAAGTGGTATTAAAGCACCTCATGCATTAATACGTCAGCATAAGGGTGAGCGAGTGGGGCAGTCAATATCTGAGGATAGATTAAAGCAAATGCTGGAGTTGCGAAAGCGTTTTATTCATGATCTGGAGAAGCATAATTTGCGAAGCCAGCGCTATGATAGGGCATTGGGAACATATACGTTTCATTTATGGTCGCAGTACAGAAAGCAGTACCCCGATACCGTTGGCGAATTGCTGAAACTATCGCAACAACTTAATCCCAACCTTAGATTGAAGGGCAGTTTATGGTTTAGAATTCTTGCAACCCTGACAGGAAATGTAACTGCTGTGAAAATAAAACATTTGTTACAAAGACAATGATCTCTATTTCTTTGCTAGTAGACCACGTATGAAACAAGCGCTAACGATATTTACCTGTAGTATTTACCCAGACGTTACTAGGATCTGGTTTTATTGCCTGAAGAAAGTATTAAAAGGTGAAAATATTCCTATAGTAATCTACGATTCGAGTGGGCTTTTGAAAACAGAATATTTTCCTGGAGCCACGCTAATCCGGTTCCCTAATGTGCAGCACGGCACTAAGATTGACCACTTCATCAAGCACAATCTAAAAACGGATCTGTTTTTTTTGTGTGATGACGATGCTTTCCTACTCTCGACAGAACCAATAGACTATGCTTTAAAGTGGCTTCAACAAGATCCGAAGAATGCTATTGTTTCATTAAAACCTCGTCTATGGTGGATCATAAAAGTTGGCGATCAAGAATACCCTACCATGGGGAGCTATGCACTATTTGTAAAATCTTCATTGATTAAAAAGCATGGATTAAGTTTTGAGGCGAAAAAAACTGATCGTCCTGAAATAAGGAATGGAAGCGGATACTATGATACGGCCGATTATATCAATGAATACTTTGCAAAAGAGGGTTATCCAATTTCCATTGCCCCAGAGGAACTACGAAACAAAGTTCCTACATTTTTTGGAACCAGTAGTGCCATGATGGCTTACTACACGAAGCGGTGGTTTAGTAAACAAAGAAAACGAAGAAGTGCTGAAGAAATCAAAACCATGATGTTAAGAGACACTACTGCTCTTCAACGGGCTATTTCTATAGCTTTTGTATCAAGAATACACGCCAGTCTTTTTTCTGAGAGTATGATTTACTGTGATTTTCTGACGATGGAGAATATTGAATCAATAGTGAGGGAATCAGGGAACCTGGAATATGAAACTTTGTTTGCTGACACGACTAAGAGTTTTGAAGTCATTGAGGCTAGTATATTGAATATCTAGTTCAAACCCATAGAGACAAATCCAAAAGACAACGCAATTCAGTAGTTTTGTAAACTGAGTGACATTAATCTTATTCTTCGAAAGAAACCAGGTCAGACATAATACTTAATAATTTTAGTAGTGCTTTTCAACTCCATAGAATTTGCTGTTTTTCTTCCATCAGTATTTTTATTGTACTGGTTCGCATTCAAAGGAAACCTTCGCGCTCAGAATTTTTTGCTGGTAGCGGCAAGC
>LNEN01000004.1 GCA_001464155.1 Cytophagales bacterium Ga0077538
ATTCATTCAAGACGGTGTCTATCAGTGCTTCGCCTTTCGTACCTCAGAACCTGGTACCGGTGCATTCCCCGGCACACATGCTGCACGGCTTCCCGGCTGTGCAGATGGTTACACGCTTTCAGGTTCAGATTGTCAAAAAAATGCGGGATCTTCTAACCCTGCCACTGATGCGGACTGGGCAGCCAAAGAATCCTCCTTAAATGATTCCGCATTTGTTCCTGAGCTCTTCGATAAAGGTGTATCTATACCGGTTTCCACACCCACATTTAGCGGTTCCTCTCCAGTAATTTCTTCCATGGGTAGCACAACAAAAACTCTAAAAGATGGCGCTGGAAATGTAACTGGTACCGAAGTAACGACTGATATTTTAACGGTAACCGATGCCGCAACGGCTGAAAATCCCAATCGAATGAGCGTAACTCAGTCAACTATAACAAATACTTACAATACAAGTAATGTTCTCACCGGCAGCACTACGACAGTGACAGAACCGCTTCAGCCACCGCCAAAAACCGAAAATATAGAAGTTGAATTCGATGCTATGACAGATCAACCACTCGAAACACAAGAAATATCAGCGGTTTTTTCGCATACCTCCTGGGGTTCTGGATCTTGTCCGGCAGATCGTGAGATCAATTATCACTATGGCACTTTAATAATTCCTTTCACTCCGGCATGTGATGCGGCCGTGATGGTTAAGCCGGTCATCCTCCTGCTTGCTGCTCTTGCATCTCTTTTCATAATCATTGGAGCGCTTAGAAATGATTAAAGTATTTGTACTTCTTGCAAAGTTTTTTGAATCTAATATCGCTGCAATCGTGCACCGGGTTTTAGCAGCGGCCGGAATTGGAATTATCGGGTATGCGGTTGTAGTTTCCGCATTTGAAGCTGTTGTGTCTTTTGCTCATGATCACTATAACTCTTTGCCTGGGGATGTTTTGGCATTGGTCGGCCTGGCCGGAATCGGTGAAGCTATTGGGCTGCTTGTTGGCGCAATGACTTTCAAGTTAACCGTGTTATCTGTTAAACGTCTGGGGCTCAAACAATGAGCATAACTCTACTTACTGCGGTTCCTGGTGGTGGTAAAACTTCCTATGCTGTGTGGAACGTGATTAAAGAAGCGCACGAACAAGGAAAAATCATCTACACCGTAGGAATTCCGAAACTCACTATTCCAACGATTGAATTCACTTACGACCAGGTAAAAGAATGGTTCCGGATTGGCAAGAATGCCGAAGGTTTACCAGAACTGATTAATATCGAACACGGCTCAATTATTGTTATCGATGAAGTCCAGCGAATCTGGCCGGCCACCGGTTCAAAGATATCGGACGATATTAAAGAGCTTTCTGTTCATCGTCATTACGGTCTAACTTTCTTCTTAATAACTCAGGCGCCTAATCTTATTCACCGAAACGTCCTGGCGCTTGTTGATCGACATTTGCACATCGGCGTTAACTGGGCGGGGCGCAAGATTTACGAATGGCCTGAATATTGTCGTTCGCCATCAACTAAAACCAGCAAAGATACTGCTGTAACTTTCAACTATAAATTACCCGCTGAATCTTTCGCGCTTTATCACTCAGCAACGCAACATATAAAAACAAGTAAACGTATCCCTCGTGCTTTTTATATCTTCGTTATTATGCTTATTGTTACTTCTGTATTTGCTTATTTTGGTTACGATCGGGTAATGGCAAAGACTAAGCCACAATCAGCCGATATTCTTTTTTCTCAAGATATCGAAGGCGAAAAGATTACTGCTGATTCCGTGCAGCCTGTTCAACCTGTTGCCAATGTTCAAGTAGCAACCCCGATGCGTGTCTTTACGGATGTCCAGTTACTTACACAAGATATTGATTGGTCGCTTGTTTCCGCATGTCTAACAAGTCCAAACCTCGGCTGTGTTTGTTATGGTAAAGCTGGTCAGCGTTTAGTTATTCCAAAGGAATCCTGTGAACTGGCTGTTACCTCCGGCTGGGATCGCAAGAAAGCGTAATTTATAATAAGGAGTTTCAAAAATGAAAAAATTGTTTGAAGTTATTGATTCTATAAGGTTCTGGGCTTATTTCTTTGCTGTTTTCTTGCTTAGGCTTTTCCGGGTGATATCACACAAGCGTTTTATTGAGCTTTTATTCGGAGATTCAGAAGGATATCAAGATGCAGATTCCTTAAAGAATAAAAAATGACCAGTAGCAAATTTCAAAGAAGGTTCCGATGCTTGGCCAAAGGCCAAACGTAGGAATTCTCAAGAAAGAGGAGGGTAGATATTCCTTGACAGTTACACTATAACCAGTTACACTGTAACCATATTAAGAAGTTATAGTGTAACTAAAAGGAGTAAAAATCATGGCACTAACCAACGCAGAAAAACAAAAGCTTTACCGTACACGTCATTATTGCTTAGATCCTGAAATACCCATAGGAACACACACAATACTGCACAGACTTCAAACCAATTTAGACTCTCAGTCTTTTCGTAACCTTGAGCGCTTGGCCAAATCAACCGGAATGAATAAACGTGAAATTATCGAAAAAGCGATAAATGAACTTGCAGAACGGTTAGACTGTAACCATGACAAAGATTAAATTTCCCGCTGCTGCTTCAAAGGTTACACTATAACTTTCAAGATTCAGTGGTTTTTCTCTGGCGCCACTTAAAACCGCATCAAGTCCAAGGGTCGCGCCGTCGTCCGGCGCGAAGGGTATGACCCCGAACCCGAGAGGGGGCATGCTGCCCGAACCCTAACACAGATTATCTTTAACCTGACTTCCCCTTATTGCTAAACAAAAATGTTTGTTACAGTTATTGTCTGTCTGCTAAGATTCGATACTAGCTCATTAAGTACATGAATTAAATATTGGTAATTAGTTTAATAATTAAATTGTGGAATCAAACCACCATGAAAAAAATACTTTTTCTGTTCATATTTTTATTTTCTTTTGTGTCGCCTGGCATTGCATCAGAGATTAAGTCCGAATCAGTTGATAATGAATTTTTATTATGTGATCAATTCAATCAATCAAATGAAAATGTTGAAAAAATAGCTGCTAGAGGCTGTTGCTCTCATCATGGCGGCGTATGCGGTTGTAACGGTGGTCGGGTGACTTGTTGCGACAATTCAACTAGCCCTTCTTGTACATGTAATAAAGAAGAACCGTTTGTAATACCTAACTGAATATTTATTCTACTAAAGATAAATCCTTATGCATCCTAAAAATAACTCATTTTTTCTATTTGTAATTTTCTTTTTATTT
>LNEN01000005.1 GCA_001464155.1 Cytophagales bacterium Ga0077538
TCACACGTTGATTTTGGGAGATTCTCATACACAATGTGCACTGGATGATAGAATATTTCAAGGGGCTGTGAATATTTCCAATAGCGCGGATTCTTATTTGTATTCTTATCTCAAAATCAAACTCCTTCTGAAGCACAATCCACAGGTAAAGACTATTCTACTTGGCTACTCCAGGCATAATCTAGATCCAGTGATGGAAGACTGGAATTTCAAAGCTGAGAACATGCAGAACAAAACAAAACAATATCTATCGATGATGGGTTGGGAAGAAATGAAAGTTTTGGTCTTTTGTAAACCAGTTTCATTTCTTACAGGTGCATTAAAATTCCCTAAGACAAAGCTCAATGTTCTTCGTTCGATGAATGAAAACACACGAATTATGGACATTGGTGTAGGGCGCTATGAACGGCTTACCAGAGAGATCCATGACTGGAAGGGTGTACAGATGAAAGATTCGGTCTCGGAAAGAAATGGAGTCTTGTATAGTGAAAGCCAGATAGAATATCTTCAACAGATTGTAGATGTTTGCCATGCAAAAGGCGTTGAGCTACTTCTATTAAGCACCCCTTTGCATGAGACCTACCCTCCTGATCCAATTGGAAGAGATTCGGTTTATCATGCCCAAAAACTTGCCACCGTGCAGTGGTTAATATTTGATGATTTTAAAATGGCGGATTCGTGTTATGCTGATTTTGAGCACCTAAATGAGAATGGGGCATCTATTTTTACGCATATGATAAGCGAAAAAATTCCACATTGATTCAATCGATGCTTTTCAAATAGGCGTTTGTTCATTCAGTTTATTGCCTTTTCAATTGACGATTGTTAAGTATCTTTGTTCTTTGTTTTTCGGTGAGCAGGAGAGTTAGTCTGAAATTATAAATCAAAAGTTCAATGTGCGGAATAACCGCTGTTTTTAATAAGGGAGGCTTGCCTTCATCTTATTTGCAAAAGTCGAATTCTATTGTGTCATATCGAGGTCCGGATGATGAGGGTTATTTACTGTGGAGTCCTGATAGAAAATCTCAGATATATGCTGGCCAGGATACTTCTCTAATGACCAGAAAGGCATATCAATATTCAATGATGCCTTTAGATCAACGTGATTGGGTGGTGGGGCTTGGGCATAGACGATTGTCTATTATTGATATTTCTCCGGGAGGCCACCAGCCGATGATGCTGGCATCAGAGCTAGCGATCAGCTTTAACGGTGAGGTGTACAATTACATCGAGATAAGGAATGAACTGGAAGAGCTTGGTCATCATTTTCAAACGAGTAGTGATACGGAGGTTATTCTGCATGCCTGGGCGCAGTGGGGCAAAGATGCTCTGAATCGTTTCAATGGCATGTTTGCTTTTGTATTGTTGGATGTAAAACGACAACGAATGTACGCTGTCCGTGACCGATTTGGTGTCAAACCGCTCTATTATAGCGATCGATCCGGATATGTTGCTTTCGCTTCTGAAGTCAAGCAATTACGACAGTTGCCGGATTACACTTTCAGACTTAACAATCAGATAGCGTATGATTATCTGCACTATGGCCTTATCGATCATGAAGCTGAAACCTTTGAATCAGGAATTTATCAGCTTAAACCGGGTCATCTACTGGAATTGGATACGACTTCAGGTAGATGCAAAATGGATGCGTGGTACAAACTCAAACCTTCTGAATGGAAAGGCGATGAGACAGAAGCGTGCGACCGTTTTTATGAACTGCTCAAGGATAGCGTACGGCTTCGAATGAGGTCCGATGTACCGGTTGGATCGGCCCTGTCAGGGGGACTTGATTCATCAACAATAGTTTGCCTGATGCGCACTGTTCTGAAGGAACAAAATTATGGTAACCACCTGATCAAAACGATCACGGCATGTCAGGAAGATAAAAAGTACGATGAGTGGGAATATGCGCAGGAGGTGATTACTCGCATGGGGGCAGAATCCTATCAGGTATTTCCATCATTTGAGAAATTGTTACACGACCTAGATAAAATAATCTGGCATATGGATTACCCGTTTGGGTCCACCAGTCAGTTTAGCCAGTGGTGTGTGTTTGAAGAAGCAAGAAAGCAGGGACTAACCGTAATGATTGATGGTCAGGGTGCAGATGAGCAACTTGCGGGTTATGGAGGAAATGATCTCGCATTATATTCGGGATTACTGGCAAAAGGAAATTTAGTAGATTGGTATTCAGAAGCCAGAAGCTACAAGAATGAAAAAGGAAAATGGCCTTTGGGATTTTTGACAGGTTCAATACAGATTAATTTTCCATGGACAAAACGATTAATCCCAGCTTCGCTAAAGACCTCGAGAACAGGCTTACCGGCATGGCTCCGTCATACAGGCTTTGAACAAATGGTTAGCAAGCAAGGTTCACTTCGTGAACATCTGGTTGAACAGGTGAATACATTGCCATTGCCCGCGCTATTGCGATATGAAGACCGAAACTCCATGGCATTTTCTATTGAATCCCGTGTTCCGTTTATGGATTTCCGCCTGATCGAATTCTCATTGGGTCTTCCCGAAAATCTTATCTATCGCAGGGGCGAAAGAAAATATATTCTCCGAAAAGCATTCAGAGGAGAAGTACCGGATAAAATCCTTGATCGCAAAGACAAGATGGGATTTGTATCACCGGAGGAGCGTTGGATGAAGCAGGATGGAAAAGACTGGTTTGAGAAGAGCATCGACACAAGTATCAGACAATTAAATGGGTTTGTAGACCCTGAGGAGTCATTAAAATTTTTCATCAGCATACAACAGGGAAAAAGCAAATTCAGTTTTGAACCTTGGCGAATGCTTTGTTTGGGCAGATGGCTGGGAGGAGCAAAGGCATGAAAAGACTACTGATTTTCACCCCCTGGTACCCAACACCAGACAATCCACACGTATACACATTTGTTTCACAACAGGTAACAATACTTCACGACTATTTGAAAAGTTGTAGTGATGAAAATTGGAAGGTTGTGGTGTGGCATCAGATGCAGTCGGTGGATGTTCCAAGAGTTTTAGGGGGGATAAGGAAAAGACTAAACATAAATTGGAAGGATGAAAGTGTAGAGGTATTTAGTCGGCAGGGACTAATTTTGACGCATCGTTGGAAGAACCCTCAGCGGTTTATGCTTTATCCAAAAATGAAGCATACATATGATGAAATAGAGAGCTCATTAGGCGGAAAACCTGATTTAGTTTGGACTGTTACCTTATCTGGCGCTTTGAATTGGCGAGCCTTTTCTTTGCGCTATAAAATAAACATTCCGTATATTCTCCAAGAGCATTCTAATACTATTTGGATGCATCTGAAAAATAAACAGAATCTCA
>LNEN01000006.1 GCA_001464155.1 Cytophagales bacterium Ga0077538
GCCGCCGCGGCCGGTGCGTTTTTGTTTTACCCAATTTTCGCGAGTAACCAGATCAATGCAGCCTTTTTTTGTAACCGGCAATCCGGGCAGCTTCATTTCAGCCAGTTCAGCGCAGGAGTAGTGGGTTTTAAGGTCAGTCATCACGTTCACCCATTGCTTTTTTAAGGGCTTTAATGTGCTTTTCATTTTCTTCCTTGATACGCATTAGCTGCCCCAATTTTGCGTCGAGCGCTTCTTTTCCAAACACCATTCTGGCTCCGACTTTTCTGGCATGGAACTCGGCCAACGCGTTGGTTCCGGTTGCAATATCAAAGGCGATTGCCCAATCAAATGGTGGCGTGTGATGTTCCGCTGATTCCGCACTCATTTGATCAAGCCTTGCTTTGCTGACATTCCTACCGGTAAGCCTGCTCATTCTGCAAGCAATTTCATAGCGATCCTGACCCTTCATGGCATTCGACATAACATGCGCAATCTCAATCCGGCATGCAAGCCCGCCATCCTCAGTCACCGGAGGTGGCGGCAGATCTTCAAACATGTCTATGGTGAGGGGATCGCTCTTTTTCATGATTAATTACTCACAAATAGGCGAGAGGTTCTGCCTGCGTTAAACTGGCGCTCCCACACAACCGGTTTAAAGGAGAACCTCTCATGGAACAACAAGACACAATCAACATCAACGTGCAAGAACGTTTGCGCAGATTGGAAGCATCAAATGAAATCATTTCCGCTTTCCTTTTTGCCACTTGCGAAACACACCAAGACAAAGATTTACTGCGCAATACATTTTTGTTAAGAAGCGAAATCTTGATTTCAAGGATGCTTTCACGGGAATTGCCTGAGGACTACATTGATTCAGCAACTGCGTACCGTGAAGCGCTTTTGCTTGCACTTGATCGCACCAAGCCATAAGCAGATGGTACCGATCATCAGGATTGTTACTCATGCGACCTCCCGTGTATCAGCGTGATTGACATTGCTATTTTTAATAGTAGGGTTAAACTTGCACTTAGCTTTGTAACGCCCAAGCCCACGCTCACCACGGCCTGATTTTGGTGTGCCGTCATTACGGTAGCGGCTTGGCCAGATGGCTTGTGGGGTTGTTCCAAGGTGTTGTGCAATCAACCGTTCGTACTTTGGGTATGGCATGTTGAGTGCATTGTTTAGTGTTGTGTGGAAGTAACCGAGATCCCTGGCTAACTTACTCAGGGTGGTTCCGGTCTTACGCACTGCGGCGATTATGTCGGCGCGATGCTAGTCTTTTTTATAGGCTGGTTTTTTTGGCATGTTTAACGTGTTAAGTAATTTTGACATAACGGAACTATAAAGTTACTTCACACTAATGTCAACAACTATGTTTTAAGGTTACAGATAACTTTTTTATAAATTTCTGGCAAATATAATAATAATCAATATAAACAAATAACTATATTAAGTGTTACCAGATAATTAGGTTACAGTTATAGGTTACTCTTTCGGGATCACAAGTGTTACCAATCATGATGAATAAAAAATCTTACTCAGCCAGCGAATTAGTAAATATGAAACTCCCTTATTTACCAACAACCAAAAAAGGTTGGCTGGACTTAGTTAAGAGAGAAAACTGGTGCTCTGTAATGGCACCGGGTGGTCGCGGATGTAAAGGAGGGATGAGGCGCGAATATTATCCATCTGAAGCAGTTGCTTATTTGATTGAATCAACTCAAAACCAGGATGAAAAAGCTAAACATGCGGATTCCTTAGAACACTACCCAGTCAGCACAACAGAGCCATTAGTTACCGGCAGCGGACAACACAACGGTCTGACTCTCAAAAGCCATCCCATCACAGACATGAGGGTAAATGATTACGCCATAGTGCCGAAGAATGACCTTCGATCAACAACAGAAGGCCATGACCGCGTTATCCATTCCAACCAGATCGTGGATCATTTGGCTTTTAAAAGGGAGTGGCTTGAAATGTCTTTGAATACTAATAGCAATTGTTTGGCGTTAATCTCTGTCAGAGATGACAGCATGGAGCCTACATTAAGAAGTGACGATCTGATTCTTACTGATACCAGCAGCAACAACATTGAAAATAATTCAATTTATGTGCTACAGATTGATAATGAGTTAATTGTTAAGCGGATTCAACGCAAAGTGAATGGAACGGTTATCGTTAAGAGTGACAATCCAGTCTATGGCGAGGAAGAAATGGATGCATTAGCTGCGAAATCACTTCCAGTAGTCGGCAAGGTTGTTTTGTACGGCCGCAGG
>LNEN01000007.1 GCA_001464155.1 Cytophagales bacterium Ga0077538
CCGGCAGCTTCATTTCAGCCAGTTCCGCGCAGGAGTAGTGCGTTTTAAGGGCGGTCATGATGTTTCCCTATTAATTTGGTGGCGCGGCATCCTTCCGTTAAACTGTAGCTCCCACACAACAATTTTAAAAGGAGCCGCACCGTGAACGACAAAACCGAAGTCGCTAAAATAGCCACGCAATTGACCATCGCCATGCTTGAGAATAAGGATGGACACTTCGACAAGATTGCCAAACGCGCTCGTTCTACAGCAGAGCCAGGTGACAAACTTCCTGATGTATTGGCCGTATTTGACGTGGTGTACAAACATGTTCAGTCAACTTTAAAAACATAATTACGCATTGCTATGGCGGCCCTGGAAGGGCTGCCAACCATCTGCATTGCCAGCCACAACCCTTCAAGAATCTCCGGATCAGTTACATCTTCCCCATATGTTTCCGCCAGAAATTGGGTAACTTTTCCCGCAACTTCTAGGTAACTAGGTTGTTCGCGTTTTTCATTCATAATCAGCACCTGTCCCAATCGAGCATTGCTTTGTATGGTTCACTCATAATTCCTCCCCCATTGCTTTCTTGACTGCTTTGATCTTCTTATCCATGTCTTCTCGGCCACGGAGAAGCTGCCCAAGCTTTGCGTCGAGCGCTTCCCTGCCAAACACCATCTTGGCTCCGACTTTTCTGGCATGGAACTCAGCTAACGCGTTTGTCCCGGTTGCAATGTCAAAAGCGATTGCCCAATCAAGCGGTGGTGTGTGATGTTCTGCTGATTCCGCGCTCATTTGATCTAGCCTTGCTTTGCTGACATTTCTTCCGGTCAGCTTGCTCATTCTGCAAGCAACCTCATACCGATCTTGACCTTTCATGGCATTCGACATGACATGCGCAATCTCAACCCGACATGCAAGCCCGCCATCCTCAGTCACCGGAGGTGGCGGCAGATCTTCAAACATGTCTATGGTTAAGGGATCGTTCTTTTTCATCATGCAACCTGCCGGGTATCAGTCGGATTGACATTGCTATTTTTAACAGTAGGGTTAAACTTGCATTTAGCTTTGTAACGCCCAAGCCCGCGTTCACCGCGCCCTGATTTTGGCGTGCCGTCATTGCGGTAGCGGCTTGGCCAGATTGCTTGCGGGGTGGTTCCGAGGTGTTGTGCAATCAGCCGCTCATACTTTGGGTATGGCATGTTGAGTGCATTGTTTAATGTTGTGTGGAAGTAACCGAGATCCCTGGCTAACTTACTCAGGGTGGTTCCGGTCTTACGCACTGCGGCGATTATGTCGGCGCGATGCCAGTCTTTTTTATAGGCTGGTTTTTTTGGCATGTTTAACGTGTTAAGTAATTTTGACATAACGCCACTTTAGTCTTAACGTCCTTACATGTCAATACGTCCGTACATAATTTTTTATTTATTTTGGGATTAATATGTTACTAATTGATATATATAGCTTATTATCACAAACATTTTTATTAAGTACGTCCGTACATGGCGTCCGTACTTAAACTAATGAGTACGGACGATAATATTTGTTGGCTTTCTGCTTCCCAGATTGCCATTCTTGGCAAGGAAGAAATTATTAAGATGCCAGGTTCTGAGCGCCGCGCTGGAGAGAGCGCAAGGAAACTAGGGTGGCTGAATCGCCAGGTTCGTGGCAAAGGTGGCAGGGGTGGAAAAAGAACCGAATTCCAGCCACCCAATGATGTACTGGAAGTCATCCAGTCCTTTCTAAAGGAAAACCCTGATTTCTTTACTAAGGCCAAGGGCGAAGCTAAGGATAAGCCCCATTCAAAACCCTATCCAGTCAGCAAAGCCACGGCTTTAACGCTCAAAAGCCCTGAGCCTGCCCATATCGTTACTGTTATCGATACTCAAACAATGATCTTCGTGATGGTTTCGGTTGATTCTCTAATAACAAAGAAGGGTATAAACATAGACCCAGTAAAGAAAGCTGAGCTGATATTACTGATTTATGATTACTGCAAAGGAACGGGGATGTGTAACGAAGATATTGTGGCCAAGTTTTTGAAACTTGCTGGTTGAATCTGTCCTAAAAATTATCTATTACAGTACCAAATAAAGCGCAAAAGTTAATATTTTTGTCCTATTTTTTGATATTTTGTACCAAATAAGATTTGGAGTGTATGTTCCTTCTAATCCTTTTATTCACGCGCTCTTCGCGCTTTTTT
>LNEN01000008.1 GCA_001464155.1 Cytophagales bacterium Ga0077538
TTTTCTTTCGCGAAGAAAAAATAACTCGTGGCAATCAGTACTCTCGTTATAAGTTGATGTCGTTAAATGTTCAAAACTTAAGGGAGCAGGTAGTTACAGATCAAAAGCCATTTGCAGATGGACTTAATGGTTCATTCGAAATTCTCAATCCTGGCTATCCATCTCTTTCCACGGATCAAACAAAAGTTGTCTTTACTATAGAAAAATATGTAACAGCTTCTCAACTTGTCCAGGTAGATTTAAAAACAGGGAAATGGACTGAGTTGTTCTCAGTAGAGAATTTTGAAACAATAAGAACTGGTAAGTACAAGAATAAGTTGTTAGTGGGGAAGAGTGAAATTGGAAATGAAGGCAGAGATATTTATTATAAAGTTTGTGATCACTATGGGAAAATTCTTTTAGAATTCGATGGTTATGAAGAGTATATGAAATTTAGAAGTGCTGCATTAACCCATGAAGATTAGTTTTTCTATACTGTTTTTTTTAACTATTTTTCTTATGCTTACGTTAGATTAAACCCAGGGTCAATTGTATAGATTCTTCTTAAATACTGAAGCTCTGGTATAAGGAATGACTTTATTGCACGCAATTCATTGAATGAATCTCGATGACATTTTCTAAACTTGCCATCACAAAAAGGACATTCAGCTGTTCTACCAGGATTGAAGTCGCTAACAATTAGATCAATCATTCCTATTAAATCATGCAAATCTTTAGCGTTAAGTTTATTTTGGTAGAATTGAATGTGACCGAGGAAGTTATGGGCGTATTCACCGTTTTTATAATAGCCCTCAAGTTCTCGAAATTTTTGATTTGCCAGATAGGGGATGGCAAAGTTCTTAATGTAGTCTAGGATGTGATATCCGTTTCTACATGTTAGCAGTTCACTAGGAGTTACATCTACACAGCAAGAATGGTCGCTTGGGTTTACATGCCAGTCTGGCACCTTCGGGAAGGCATTATTTGTCTCAAATAATTTGGGGAATCGTAAGGGGTACTCATTTGTACCCCATATTTCTATATGATATGCTTCCCAACGATTGCCAGTGTCATCAATAATATCAAGCTCGCCTTTTAGAATATCTTCACCATTAATACTTACGATGCCTAATTTCTCGTAAACACTTGGTACGGTTAAGATATCTTTTGCAAACTGACTATTCATTAGCTGCAATATGGGCGAGTGGTAGCAGGGATAATGGAAGCTAAAGCTGCTGAGCCTGTTGCCTCATCCTTATCTTCGCCTAATGGGAAGCGATCGCTTAAGTGCTTGCGCCAAAGTTCAGTGCTTTTGCGAATATTTTTTTCTTCCAAGGCTTTCTTTGCATCCTCAATAAAATTAGAAAGGCAATTCATAAAATAATCCTTCTGCGAATAGCCCTCTAAAAGATTCTCTCCAATAGGTGTTGTGGGTCTTCTACAAGTAAACTCTCGCTGAAGTTTAGCTTGTATGTTTACAAGTGTTTCTTTCAAGGCAATGTCATCTCTATCAATTCGGCTTACAAAGTTCTCGGCAAAAAGAATGCTTATGACAAGTCCACTTGGCATCGCCTTGCTAACATTTGAAAAATCACGATTGTCGAGCCAACCTTTGCCATAGCGTGTCAGTCTACGCAACTGTGGATTACTATCGGCTTGATTGTTAAACCATTCAGTAAAGGCACGTGGATCGCTATCTATGTATCCCTTTATCTTATGAGCTAATTCAGGGATGTTGCCTTTTTTATAGTAGATCGGATTATCAATATGGTGACCGTCAGAGAAGGTTGTTCTAACGCAAGTGCTCTTGTCAATCGGGTCTGTTTCAGTGTGTCCTTCTACAGCTTGATAAATCCAGTTGTGATAAGTTGCTGGAGTTTTTCTATTCTTGATTTCTTCATCACCTTCAAAATAAATTCCATCATCTACATCGTAGTAGAGCTTTGTTTTTTCTTCACCCGCCTCTTTAACTTTTCTAGGGATGGGGTTAATAATAGTATCCATAGCCATGGAGCCCTGGCCACTAAACTTAGGTTTTGTTTCATCAGGTTTGGTTTCAGTAAACCACTTTCTGATTTTCTTTCTTAGCTCTTTTCGAGATGCTTTTAAGCTTTTTCTACGAGCATCAGTCAATCGGATTGTGCTGTTGTAGGTATCGAAGTGTTCATTGCAATTTGCCATGTCTTTAAAATTTTCCTTTTATTTTTTTTGATTTGAAATAAGCCTTGATTTCTCCCCGAGTTTGTGTTTTCCTATTAGTGAAATAATGACCAGTGAGCTGAGCAGGTTTGTTTTTTTCTGCTGGAAGGTATTTTAGTACGGTTGCTCCTTCGTGACTGTCTAGTTTCCCATCTCCTTTCGTGCCGCCATTATGATAGAAGAAGTAAATGGTATAGAATCCATCATCTTCCTTTTGAATAGCCTCAACAACACTTTTAGAAGAGGTTTTCTCTTTGTCCCCATTATTATAATAGGTAGACACCTTTATAGATGAAGCAGTCTGAACTATCTCTACAGTGCATTCCTTCTTATCAGGGGTATTGGCCCACACAAAATCAATATTTCCCTTATAGCGTCCATTGACGTTTGGCACTTTAACGAGCCACCCTAACGGAGCCCATTTCCAGATATACTGATTGTAGAGAAAGAGAATAAATGTTACTATCGCTAGAGTGGAGGGTAATCGAATTTCTTCAAGGGAAAAATAATCGATTGCAGGTTTAGCGATATGAAGCAGAAAGTAATTGACTAATCCTGTTAGTAACAGAATGGCAATGATTAAGGGCTTGGTTCGGTAATATTGGAAACTCATCTTTTGCCGTTTAGGTGAGTTCTTATTCCAATTGAGCTGCTAGGTCCGTGATTCTGGAAGCCAAGCTTGCCGTTACAGATATGACAATAACCATCTGTCTTGTCATAGAATTTTCTAACTTTTTGTAAATCTCTTGCCATAGGCCTTTTGTTTTGGTTTAATCGTCTAGGCAAAAGACCGCTTGGGCAAAAGCATTTTTATTTTCTGGGTTTCAAATTAGATTTGCACCCATAAAAAGCGCCTGCCATCCCAAACGGGGATGCCAAAAAAACATTCAAAGCGTTTTTTGTCTAAAGGGGGTGTTAGCGCACCCCTTTTTCTTTGACAAAGGTTATCCCAAAAATGCAATCTACGTGCCATTAAGGATTGCTGACTTTAAAAGGACAGTTTGGCAGGGAAAGTTCATAAAAATTTCAAAATTTTGGTAAAATGGCAAA
>LNEN01000009.1 GCA_001464155.1 Cytophagales bacterium Ga0077538
TTCGCAATTTCTTCTGCCTTCACCACTCGCTTGGATTGCAGGTGTATCAAAATAGCTGTCAGTCGATCGATGCGGTTCATATCATAAAAGTAAAGGTTTGATCGTTTTGAATAAACTCTTGATTAACTTTAGTGTTACTTAACTAGTCATTACAACTCATGAAGAACCTCTTCCCTCCCCTCTTAATCACAATATTGTTAGGGTGTGCTAACAACGATTTAAGCAAACCCTTTGATTGCACCACTACCACGCTTACCGTCACCCTTGAATCAAAACAGGATGTAAGTACCTGTGTAGCTTCTGATGGTAGCATCAGCATCAGTGCCTCTAACGGACAGGCTCCCTATTCGTACAGCATTAACGGAGGGGATTTTAACTCCAATCCGGTATTCACCAACCTGGCTACCGGTACCTACACGCTCACCGTTAAAGATGCCAATGGATGTGAAGCCACCTTGCTTCCTTCTCCCTCCATTACAAGTCCTGGCTCTACTTTATCGCTTTCGGCCGTTACTGGTAGCGACACTAATTGTTTGACAGATAACGGCTCCATTTCCGTTACTGCAAGTGGTGGCACACCTCCTTACACGTATAAGCTTAATAATGGTTTATTCGAAAACCTGGCAGACTTTGCAAACCTGGCGAGCGGCAGTTACACGATCATTGCAAAGGACAGTCAAGGATGCACCTTTTCGTTGAATACATCAGTAGGACGTGGAGACACGGGCATCAGTTGGAGCGCTGAGGTTCAAACCATCATTAATACTAATTGCGCTGTATCAGGTTGCCACAATGGTAACCAGGCCCCCAACCTCAGTACACTTGCAGGCGTTCAGAATAATAAGGAATCTGTTAAATCCAGAACAAGCGCGAAGACGATGCCTCCTGGAAATAGGACTCCCCTCACCAATGATCAAATCAAAAAAATTGCTTGTTGGGTGGATGATGGCGCTAAGAATAACTAAGGATTTCTTAACCGAGGTTACGTTTTAATGTATATCTTCACTGGTAAGAGCCCATCTACCATGCGAACAGACCGGATCAAAGTGCTGTTGATCATTTCTATTGCCCTGACTACGCTATCTGGTATCCTCACCTACTTTGCAGTAATCGAAAGCCGGAAACGTGTAGACTTAGTCTTTCATTCTTACGAGGTGCTTCGTCAAAGCACTTCACTACTCTTGGCCATCAGCCGAGCCGAATCCAATGTTCGCGGGTATATGCTCACCTGGGATTCCACTTTCTTACTCAGTTATGCTAAACAAAAACAAGAGTATAAAGCCCAACTGGAAGCGCTGAGAGAGATTAGTATTCCAGACGAGCGTCAACTTAATTTAGTGGACACAAAGATCAGTCCTTACGTTACCTATAAAATTGAGCAACTTGGCATTGTTGCGACCATCGCGAAAGCGCACGGCATCGACAGTGCAGTGAGTTACTCCTACGCAAATAAGGAAAAACTCACCATACTTAATCTTGAGAAGAACACAACTGATTTCAATCAATATGAACATGAACTCTTAACCTCACGACTTGCTGACTTAAATGAAACTCTTGCTCAACAAAATATCATCCGCTATATAAGTTTTGGATTGATCGGACTTACACTCCTCGCTGCTTTTGCTACCATTGTTGAGAAACAACGGAAGAATAATGAACTGATAACACAACTCAATCTTACCAATGCGCAACTGGAATTAAGAGTAAAGGAAAGAACTCAGGAACTCGATCGCCAAAATAATTCTATTACCGAACTAAACTCCCAGCTCCAGCAAAGCATGGAGGAAATTCAATCTTTTTATGAAACCCTGAACTTGCGAAATAAGAAAGCGGAAGATGCGCTGGCTGAAATAAGTGACTTATACAACAATGCACCGTGTGGGTATCATTCTCTGAATGGTAACGGTGTTTTTGTTCGCATTAATGATACAGAGCTGAAATGGTTGGGCTACACGCGCGAAGAAGTTATTGGTAAACTTTCTTTCTCTCAGGTACTAACCGAAGAGTCACAAGATCTATTTAAACGACTGT
>LNEN01000010.1 GCA_001464155.1 Cytophagales bacterium Ga0077538
TAACACAATTCTAGAAGGGCTCTTTATTCCGGATTTCTTCAGGATATCCCATTTTGAAAGTGAATCTCCATTTTCCAAAGTGTTTTTGACTGTCCTTTCGACTTTCTTTATGTGGTAATCCTCCATTGATTCAGTTTCCTTAGAAAGTAAATCCTTTGTTAGTGGCAACTTGATCAAATTGGTTTTTTGAATATAATGGCCATTGTTCACCATTTTTGCTATTAAAGTTTTAGAAACTCGTTCGTCTGTCTTTTTTATCGAGTCTATTGCAATGACAATATCTTCACATAATTGGTTATCTATTTGATTCCAATTCAACCTGAGTTGACCAGATTTTTCTGACTTTGGTGTTCCTCTGGTAGAAAGTAACCATTCTCTATCGTATCTAAACAGCCATTTGTATAGGGATGATTCCTTAATTCTAGCTTGTGATTTCTTTATTTAAAGATTTCCTTTTAATGTATTTATTGATAACTGAGTTATTCGTACCCAATTTTCTTGCAATTTCCAGAACTGACATTCCAACTTTAAGGCATTTGTCAAGCTCTCCAAGCCAAAGCTCTCCTCTTTCAATTATACTAAACTGTTCTTTATTACCGGATTCACTTTTTTGATAACTCTTTATATAGGTTTGGCCGCACATACAAGTAAACGTGCCCACAAAGCGATTATTTGATTTTCTATATACTACACTAATCTGCTCTATAGTAAGCTTGAGGTAAAAGTTGCAAACTTTATTAAAACAAGGCCAGGGACCAGCACCAAAGGGATGCTCTTTTTTAGGAGAGAGCCTCGCGTCTAATGAAGATACAAAACGGTTGAATAAAACATGTTGAAACGGATTAAGTACACGTTCTGGATTCAAAATCAAATCACCAACCCAAGAATAACTCTCAAGAATTCGTTGCTTTAAATATCCATTTCTAACATCTTGGTAAAACTTAACAAATTCTTCATTGACTTCTTTCCTCAAAAGCTTTCCATTAACAAAGTATCCTTTTGAACTAAAAATTTCTGTATAGGGAATTTGTTTGTAATTGAATGAATAATTTGAGACAAGAGTATTAAGTTCGTTCACTACCTCCTTCAGAACTTGGCAAGTATTGAAAATAGTTGTGGCATTATTAACCTTAATCGAATCTAAGAAGTAATAATTAAAACCTTTTAGCTGTTGAATTGGCGGTTCGTATCTTGATAGAAAACAATCGTGATCAGGGCAAATTTGAATATTTGGAATCTGATGTACTCGCCTGAAGAATGGTTCTCCGTACTCTTGAATATCTAGTTGACTACAAATAGCGCAATACATTGGATATCTGCATCTGTTTGTACGATTCACATTGAGACCAACTGCTAAGTGAACATTGATTTGTGACTTAGTCATCATACTCAAAATATCATCGTGCTTGCTCGCCGAAATAAAAGCTCTATAAAATGGAAAAAGGGTATTATTATTTATTATTCCATTTATAGTCCAATTAACAAAATGAGCTGTTTCAGAATATAAATCCCCAATACCTCCAGGTAGCTCTATATCAGTCGAATTGACTTTAAATCTTCCTAAATAATATAGACCAGCACCACTTGTTTGGTTATACAAGGAGTCCCGAAGAAGGCGTGCTTTTATGCTATAAAGACACTCCTCGTTATAAATAGAGGTAAAATAATTCATTGACAAACTCTTATAAAGATAGTTCGGTTAAATCACCAGATAATCCAGCTTTATCCAACTGTTCCTTCACATCGTGATTGCTAGTTGAAAGCTCAAGCAACTTACCCGTTGCAGGTAACTTCTTAGCTCTTGCTTCTTTTTTTGACCCAGTATCAGAAGTCTTTTTTTGAACCTTCTTGGCTGCCTTCTTTACTTTTGATTCGGCTTCAGAATCAGAAATACTTGGATACCTATTTTTAATAAACTCAACGAGCACCTTTGCCTGATCCTTATCAAGGTTAAGATTCATTAGTTTATGCTTCAAGAGACTCAAATCACTTTCTTTAACTACTTCTTCCAAGATTCCTGGAAATCCTTCATTAATATCTCGAAACATTGATTTGAAAAAGGGGTCCTTTGATTTAACTGCTGCCACAGCCTTGTCTGTGGTTTGGAAAAACTCTTTGTAAATACGCTCTATGTACTTTGCATCCACCCTTTTTTCATATTCTACTGCCTCAGTCTGTACACGAATAAATAGCTTTACACTCAAATCCATAACTCCTCCTGTTTTTTCAAAAAACAAATCACGAATTTCTTTTGTAAGTTCAATTTTCTCATTAGTTACTTGAAATTTCCAAAGCTCTGACATAAATCTCTCCCATTCACCACTACCCCTCCCATAAAATTTCCATTCAAAAAGTCCGTTCGCTACTATCCTTCTAATTGCTTGAAGGTCAACTCCGAGCTTACGTGCTCCATTTTGTGTACCTGAGATAATAATGGGAAGACCAATTGCTCTTGTTAAGTTCTTGAAAAAGTGTGTGATGTCAGTTACCTCTCTATTTCCTTCCGCCAAATGATTTATTTCATCAATTATCAAAACACCAAGATTATGTTGAGCAGCCACATTGGCCATATAGGGTAAAAGTTTCTCAGCTGAATAAACCTTCTTTGTAAATTCAGTTAGGTATGGATATTTATACTGCAAATTCAAGGAATAACTAAAGGCGGTAAGAATATTGTCAAGCTCAGCAAAAAAATTAATACACAGTGCCTTAAGCGAGCTAAATGCTGAGCAATTCAAAACTAAATAGGTAACTTGTATTGTATTACCTTGGGGAAGCACTTGTTGAAAACATTTTGACATTACATGGTCCCAGAACACAGACTTGCCCATACCTGGAGATCCAAACAAAGAAACTGTTATAATAGGCTTTTTAAAAATTGGAATGGGCACCCAATTATCTTTTTTGTGATTCTTAAGCCAATCAGCAGTGACACCAAATATTTCGATCCTTTTTCGGTTATCTCTTGGTATATACCCATGTCGCAAAACTCTGTGTACCATTTTGTATAAACGGTAATGCTTTGCTTCTGGCAAAAACCAACTTGTACCAAGTTTTTCAACCAGCATTTGTCTTTCATCAGCATCGCTTGGTAATTGCCCATTAAACCCATCTGGAATTTGATAAACTTGGTCCAAAAAATCCTCGAACTTTAAAACTTCGCCTAGGCTTTTTACATATTCGTTTTCCATATTCTATAGTTTAATTATTCAGGCTTTAGATCTCCGCTGATCAAAAGATTCCAGGGCTTTGAAATAGTGGTTAGTATTTTCCGAATCCGATTCACCATCATTATCAGAAAGAATTCCCGATTCATTAACTTCAACTTTCGGAAGCATTGAAACGAATCTAGCTTTCTCCAAATCTATCTGAGTTTTTAGGGCCTCAGCAGTATTATTTACTCTTACTTTCTCTCCAGTCTTACGCTGTTGGGCCTTTGCATTCTCGATGATCTTTTCAATATTTTCATCAGTTCTCATTTTAGTTTTATCCTCATTTTCGAATACATTCTTTCCCCTTTGATTATAATGGTCATTAACTGCCTGCATTTCCCATATATTACTGTACTCCTGCTCGTCGCTGCCTAATTTTCTCAATGGAATAAGCCTACCCTCGTAGTACCAATATTTAGTTTGATTAAAACATGACGGATCAAAAATGACAGGCATTTCTCCTGCCCCACTGGGTTTATTAATTAGGTTTTCTAACAATCTTTGATCCTCAGCTGCGATTGGAATAAACTGATGCTTTTCTATTCTGAATCCCTCATCACTCGGTGCAATTGATTCGCGATTCAATAAATCCAAAATTAATTTCTCTTCGTTGTTTTCACTTCTCCTAATCCCAAAGCCATGTTCCTCAGCCCACATCCAAATACTATTCGGATCCTTATCAACTAAGTTTGCAAGAAGATCTTTATGGTTAGGATACCGAGGTTGAAACAAACTATTGTACTCTATAGCAATATCAAAAGCTATATGATAAAGTTCCTGAAGTGTTACACAAGCTTCTTTTCGCGCATCAACGCCTAAACGTCTGCCGTATGGTTCTGCTGTTAATCCCGAGCCTATAAAAGCCGCGCGAACTCTTGCCTTAATTTCTTTCTGCATATTTTCGACAATCCCCTTCAAGTCACCCCGATAAGACTCAGCAATCGCTAGTGTGATCCCATGATTTTCGCCAAGACTATTTGCTTTTAAATTAGCTGCCTCGCCATCGGCAATGAACTGTTGTGGTAAACAGTTGCCCAACCATATGTTGGGAAGTTTGTACCCGTAGTAAGCAGCCAACTTCACCTTATCCATAGCAGCGTAGTAAATAGCATGCATAAACGTCCTCCAGCATGGATCTTCCATTGTGATCAGTATCCCAACTAAAAGCCTTGAGTACGTATCAACGACGCAGTATAGCTTTGGCTTACCTATATATAAGGACCTATTAAAGCTCGCTACAACATTAATGTCCAATTGAGTCCAGTCAATTTGAAACAAAGAGCCAGGGCCAATTCCAATATCGGTTGATCTTCCGCGATGTAATCGATGATTACGTTTAGCATTCTTCACGCCTAAGCGCATCATCTTGTTCTCATATGCATTAGGAAACGCCATCTTTCCATATCTTCGAAATGTGTCATTGTTCAGGATAAATGAACCATGAATTTCTTCATTCCAATCTAATCTGATCATTCTGCGTCTCGCCTCGTCAATGGATAGGTCAGAATTTAAATAGTATTTTCGAAAACCTTCAGTG
>LNEN01000011.1 GCA_001464155.1 Cytophagales bacterium Ga0077538
ACGGGGTGGTTGTTTTGCTACCCCCAAAGGACACTACCGCCATACATATAGAAATTTTTATTTACCCCACCAAAGATGGATGTTTTCTGGTTTAAGACTAGCAATGGATTTATAATGAAAATAAATTTGATTAAAGAAATGGAAATACAGGATGATTTCGAAATTGAAGTCCTCACAGGCTTATCTCAAAATCGAAAAAAAATAAATTCAAAATACTTTTATGACGATATAGGAAGTCACTTATTTCAGCAGATCACAAAACATAGAGACTATTATCCAACCGACTCTGAAAGAGAAATCTTAATTACCCATTCAGATGATATTATTAAAAATATTGCAGAAAAAGAAATCGATCTCATTGAATTTGGAGTTGGTGACGGAAACAAGACTATACCGATTATTAACTCAATACTAAATCAAAATATAAAACTGAACTACATTCCCATTGATATTTCCGAAAAAGTATTCGAACAAATGGTTATATCGACGGGTTAAAGATTGCAAACAGAATTTCCAATAGTAAAAAGCTTGTCTTGTTTTTAGGTTCAAACATTGGCAATTTTGATTCAACTAGTTGTCAAATTTTTCTAAAAAAAATTTGGAACCAGCTAAATCACGGAGATTACTTTCTTATTGGTTTTGATTTAAAAAAAGATCTCGCTGTCCTTATGAAGGCATACAATGATTCTGATAAACTAACAGAAAAATTTAACTTAAATATTCTCAACCGAATTAACAACTCTATGCAGGCTAATTTTAATATTGAGAGTTTTCAACATTTTGGTTGTTATAATCCGATTCTTGGCGCAATGGAAAGTTTTTTGATTTCGCTCAAAGATCAAGAGGTTTTTATTAAAAAAATCTCTCAAAAATTTTCATTCACACGATTCGAACCAATCCACTTGGAATATTCATTTAAGTATTTGGAGTCAGATATCTATAATCTGGCTAACAAAACTGGCTATACAGTGGATTCTATATATTACGATAGTAAAAAATATTTTGCGAATGCACTCTGGCGAGTAATGAAGAATGTTTAACCAACATTACAGAGTGAGATTTGCACCAAGCCCGACAGGTTCCCTACATGTGGGCGGAGCAAGAACTGCTCTTTTTAATTTTTTACTTTCTAGAAAACACAAGGGTGCGTTTGTTTTACGAGTTGAAGATACCGACTTGCTAAGAAATACAAATACCGCCCTAGCGGAGCAATTACGTGACTTAAAATGGCTTGGAATAGATTGGGATGAAGGTGTCTCGCAATTTAACGCGCCTGATATTGGTCCTTTCGGGCCTTATAGACAAACACAACGACTAGAAATTTATCTAAAGCTAGCTGAGGATTTAGTTAAAAATGGTAAAGCTTATTACGTGAATTCGAATGAAGATCACGGGGCAGCCAGCCTTGCTACGCCACTTCGCAAGGCTATTAAACTTAAAATTCCTACAAATAAACAATATGAGTTTAATGATCTAATTAGAGGACCGATTAAGATAAATACGAATACTTTAGATGATTTTATTATAATTAGATCAAATGGTCTTCCAGTGTATAACTTTAGCAATCCTATTGATGACCATCTTATGAAAATTACTCATGTCTATAGAGCTGAAGAGCATCTTTATAATACTTTTAAACAACTTTTGGTTTATGAGGCATTAAACTTTAAAGTTCCTCTATTTGGACACCTTTCTTTAATTCTTGGACAAGATAAACAAAAATTAAGCAAGAGACACGGCGCTGTAAGCTGCGATGTTTATCGTGAAAAAGGAATTTTACCCGAAGCTTTGATTAACTACTTATCACTTCTTGGCTGGAGCCCGAAAAATGATCTAGAGTTTTTTAAAATCGAAGATCTTATAGAAAAATTCGATGCTGCTGGATTCAATGCTGCACCAGCAATTTTCGATGAAAAAAAACTAAACTGGTTCAATACTTTACATATAAGAAATTTGTCAGATGTCGCTCTATACGAAAGAGTGATTGCATTTGACAACTCGGTAACTTTAAACAGTGATAAAACTTTTTTAATTAAATTAATATCAGTAATTAAGCCAGTCGCCACTAATTTAGAAATGATTGCAAACTTGCTTAAACGTTTTAATGAGGATTTGTTCGAGATCAAATCCGAAACTTTACTTAAATTTGATATTACCGTTTTAAAAATTGTAATTTCCCTCTGGAATAAAGCCCTTTCAAAGACAGATAATACATTCATTTCAGAATCACAATTTTTGCAAATAATTGAAGAAATCTCTAAAGAATCTCGACATAGTGGCAAAAATTTATACCAATCCTTGAGGATAGCAATCTTAGGAACACCAAGTGGACTTGATTTGAAAAAAGTAGTTCCTCTAATTAAACTTGAGAGCCTAAAAAGGAGAGCTGTTGAAACTTTGAATCAGATTGACCGAATGTCATAAATTCGATCTAAACGAATTAAGTTTCCATTTTCTAACATTAGATACTCAATTTTATTTATGAATTTAGTGTCAATCGCCAAACCTCCTTCGCAAATCAGTTCAAAATCATCTGTCCAATGTCTTATTTTTATATTATGTCTCCGCGTGATTCTATCTTCGATTTCATCTAAAAAATCACAAAAAACAAATTGGTATTTGCTTTGAATAAATTCAATGGACTTACAAGGCCCAACAACAATTTTATTCTCATTGAATCTGTAATCTTTATTGGATCGGATTGAAAAATGCTGATTCAATTCAGCTTCCATCAATTCTAACGTAGCAGCCTTTATGTTAATCCAAACATTTTTACGAGCGTAAACTTTAGATGTAATATCGACATCTAATGTCATTATGGAATTCAATTCTTTAAAAATAGAAAGAAAACTATAAGGGATTTTATGAAAAACGACATCAGAATCTGAATTATTACTTTTAATTATCCCAAAATTAAACACTAAAGAATTAATTTCATGAACGAAAAGAACAACAACCCTTTCATTTCTTAAATTTTGCAAAAAATCTTTAAAACTTTCAATTTCTACATTGTTATATTTTGTCATTATAAAAATCAATATCTACGTTTTTTAGATTATGCTCTTTTGACAAACTACCTGTGTCTTCTAAAATTGAAGTTGCATAAGTCGTGTAATAAACGGCAAAAAGCGCACTAGGTCGATCATTTCCTGATTTCTTCACCCCTCCGAATGGTAACTTAGAACTAGCTCCAACAGTCGATCGATTCCAATTTATTTGACCACTCTGAACATGATCTATGACGTAATCAAATAATTGTTTACTTTTTGAAAAGAACGAAGTGACTAGACCAAACTCAGTAGACTCACTAATCTCAAGAGCCTCTTCCAGACTGTCCACAATATATACTGCGACATTTGGCCCAAAGATCTCACAACTTTGGTATTCGGAGAGTTTGCTACTTTTGTGCACCAAATGAATGCTTGGACTCACGTAGTAACCACAAACTCTACTTTCTAATTTTTCGCCGAGCAAGAGAATTTGATTACCTTCATTCTTAGAAAGAGTTTGAAAGTTTACATATGCATCATATGATTTTGGATTAATTAAAGGGCCCATAAAAACTGCATCATTCCAATGGCCAATCGTCAGTTTTTTAGTATATGAAACAAACCTCTCTAAAAATTTGTCTGCGATTTTTCTATTTAAGATTATCCTGCTAGTACATGAACATCTTTGTCCCGTGGTTGAAAATGCACCTAGAATACACTCATACAACGCTTTAGGTAAGTCGGCATCATCCCAGACGATTGCGGCATTTTTCCCACCCATTTCAAGCGCTAGTATCTTCCAGTAATCTTTGAGTGTTGCCTCTTTAATTCTTAATCCGTTTTCATAAGATCCAGTAAACAATATTCCATCAATTTTTTTATTTGAGACGAGTTTTTTTCCGACGTTAGAATCTCCCTGAATCAGGTTAAAAATACCGGCGGGAATTTTAGCTTCAAGAATACATTGCGCATAGAACTGAGCCACAAGGGGAGTTATTTCAGAGGGTTTGAAAATTACAGCATTCCCAGTTAATAAAGCAGGAATAATATGACCATTCGGCAAATGCAGAGGAAAATTAAAGGGCCCAATAACTAGCAGTAAACCCTTAGGTCTAAAAAGAAGACGGCCATTAATACCTGGCAGTGCGTTTTCAACAGTCTGCTCTTCAATGAGCTTTAAACCTGCCTCAATCGTAATATCTATTTTGTTTATTGAGGATTGAACTTCCATTTTACTTTCCCAGAGCGGCTTACCTGTTTCTCTAGAAATAATTTCAGCAAACGATTCTATATGTTTTTTTAAAACATCTTTAAATCGCAAAACATGTTCTACTCTTGATGTTATACTTTCTTTTGCCCATTTTTTCTGAGCTGTGACAGCAGAACCAACAATATCCTCAATTGTCGTATCGTAAATCTGCAGGACTTCTTGAAACAAAAGAAGTACTAGAATTTGCTGTTCCTAAAAATTGATTATTAGAAAAATTACCTTGATATTTGTAGCGAGCCATTTTTAGTCCTTGGTAAAATTAAATTTTTAAGCCTTTAGAAACAAATAGATATTCTAACACTTTAAATAAAAGATGCGTGATAATTATAAAAACTATTGCTGGCATGATCCCAATAAGTATTAGTTTATAATTATCAAGTCTTATTCCGGAAAGAATAGGCTGCCCCAATCCTCCGGCACCCACAAGAGCACCTAAGGTAGCAGATCCTATAGTTGCAATGACAGTGTTTTTAATGCTATTTAAAATTTCCTGAATAGCCAAAGGATATTTAATGCAGAATAATCTTTTAAAGAACTTAATATTAAGAATGTCTGCGATATCGGAATAATTTTTAGGAGTAGAGTCCAGTGCATTCAGGGTGGTCGTAGTAACTGGCATTAAGCAGTATAAAAAAAGGGTAATAATCGCAGGAGTATTCCCGATGCTGCTAAATCCGAAATAATTGAGCGGACCAATAAGAAATACCAAAAAAGCAATCGATGGTACTGTTTGAAAAAAACTAACAAAATAAACAGTCGGAAGCTTAAGATATCTGATATAATGAGAGGCCGTTCCCAGAAAAATCCCGAGAGGTAATCCAAACAATAAAGAAACACCAACAATCCATAAGTGTTCACAACTATATTGAATTATTTGTTCAGTTAAAATTGCCGTTTCTTTGGATAAGTCATTCTGCTGCAAAAAAGCTTTAGCTATGGCAACCTCGCTTAAACCACGAAACTTTGCATCATAATTCATTTTCACCATGTCTGACTCTGTAATTTTAAAATGGATATTTTTAAATATTTCCATCAATGATGTATTTTTTTTGTTGTAGAGATATATTGCCTTATATTTAGAAAAAAAGTTTAAATCATCTTCTAAAACTACTAGATCGTAACGTTTAATTTCTGGATCCGTAGTATACAAATCAACAACATGCACGTCCCCATTGAGAAGTGCCCTATAAGCTATATCATGATCAATTGATTTAAGGTTCGAGGTTTTAACATTATAGTGTTTTTTTAAACCTTGCCATCCATCTTCTCTATTTAGAAATTCTTCTGTAAATGCAAAGTTTATTTTTTCTATTTTTTTTAAATCGGAAATTTTTTGCAATTTAAATTTTTCTGAAAATTCTTTCGTAACTCCTAGAGCATATGAATTATTGAAGCCAATATGGTATCCAATGCCAACCCCCAAACTATCTAAATATTTATTAATTTCTCCTGTCGATTTATGGGACTCTGGAACGAGTTCGTGCTCTAGTGTCCCCGTGTATTCCGTATACACATCAATTTGCCCACTCAACAATGAACTCCAAAGTATTCGTGTGCTGCCTATTTGTTGTAGATGTCGGACAGAAATATTAGGGTTATTCTTAATAATATTGTGTTTGAGAATCTCGCCCAAAATTATAGATTCGGTAAACTTTTTTGATCCGATAACTATAGGAGTTGATTCGATCTTGTCGTTAGAATTAACTTCGACACTCATTACGACCATGGTCGCAAAAAGAAGAATAAAACCAGTTATTTTTAACATGTGATTTCTCTTACTAAGTCTGTCTTGGGTGATGCTTTTAGCTCTTTAAGAGTTCCTATTTGAACAATTTTACCTTCATTCATAACTATAATATTTTCTGAAAAATAGTTGGCTTCCTCGATGTCGTGGCTTACCAAAATCAGAGTCGTGTTAAATCGGTCAAGAATAGGTTTAAGATCTCTTTGAAATTTCCTTTTAGTAAGAACATCAAGAGCAGAAGTTGGTTCGTCCATCAGTAAAATTTTTGGATTTGAAATCAGTGCTCGAACTATTTCTACCCTTTGACTTTGACCACCCGATAATTCTCGAGGATATCGAGCCAAAAGTTCTAGTGGTAAATTAGTAAGCTCAAACATAAATTCAACCTCTTCGATAAACTTATTTGCGGTTCGAGACTTGCATTCGTTCGCTAATTTTATATTTTGCAAAACTGTCAAATGTGGATACAATCCATTACCTTGTGATACGTACCCTATTTTTTTACGTATTAAGAAAAGATTCGACCCATTCATTTCAACGTCATCTATCACAATTCGTCCTGAATCAATTTTGATAAGCCCACAAATACATTTTAGCAAAGTAGACTTTCCAGATCCACTTAACCCAACTATTGCGAGTCGACGTCCTTCAGCCACAGAAAGATTTATGTCTGATAAGATCTGTTTTTTACTCAATGTTAGTTGTACATTTTCAATTTGAATCATGACTAGGTTGACTCTTAATTTTGGACAACTACACCCTTCCAAAAGGCGACATAATTTTTAATCTCGCGAGCCTCATCGGATGGATCTCGATAGACCCACGCAGCGCCTGAGTTTTTCTGGCCATCAACTATCACATCAAAATAATTTGCCTTGCCCTTCCAAGGGCACACAGAGGTCTTGTCTGAATCAATAAAGTACTGTTTATTTAAAGATTCTGGAGGAAAGTAAGCATTTCCTTCTAGGCTTATTGTTTCATCAGATTCTGCTATTACTGTGTTATTCCAAATTGCTTTCATTCACACCCCCGCTAATTAATAATTTAATATTACTTAGACTTGATAAGTTACGCTAACAGATAATTGTTTTGCAAATACGTTAATTCAATCCGTTAAAAGAATGAAGTTGAGAAGTCTAAGATGTTCAACTAAAAGAATATTGAAATACAATACAAAACGGAGGAAAAATGAACATCAATAAAGAGGCGTTGCGTCAAGAGTTTCTAAAACTGGAAAAACAAAACTTAATCTATTCTAAAGATGCTTATAATTTATATTTTGAGCAGGCTAAGCTTGACCGTAGTTCATCACTGGACGATCAAGATCGGTCTCAAGCCAAACAAGCGGGCCTTTTGGCAGAACATTTTGAGTGCCCTATTCACAACCATGAAATCGCCATCGAAAAACTGACTCACTTAAATCTACAAAAAACAAACATTGTAGAATCCGGCGCCTTTGTTAGGTTTAATAATAAAAATTTTTTAGTGGGCATCGCCAGTGGAAGTATCACCTACAATAACCAGCAATTTATTGGCTTATCTACAAATTCCCCCATCTATCAAGAGATTGAAGGTCGCACAAAAGGCGAGGAGTTTATGTTCAATGGGAAGGCGATGAAGATTGAAGACATCCAATAGTATCAAAATTTACGAAGAAAAAGATTTTGTTATACATTTTAACGATTCTCTATCTTCATTTTCATTGCTCCAAGAAGGTATCGAGGTTGGCACTATTGAAACGAGAATCAATGGAAATCAAATTTGGCTTAATCATGTCTATATTGATCCCAAATTAAGAGGAAAAAAATTAGGAGAAGTGCTGGTACTGAGTGCAGTATCATATTTAAAGCAAGTTAAGTTTGAAGTCATACCAGTCTGCAGTTATGCAAGGGCAATTATGGCTAGAAAACTAAGAACAGACGGAGATCCAAAATGAATGAAACAGTAACAATAAAATGGCCCGATGTGCTCGGTTTTGCAAAAAAAGGAAACCCGCAACCACCAAGAAGAGTCGAAAAAACTGATGAAGAATGGAGCTCTGTTTTATCACAAGATGTTTTTTATGTAACTAGAAAGAAAGGGACTGAACGTGCTTTTAGCTCAGAGTTGTGTGGCATTTTCACGCCAGGAGAATATGCATGTATTTGTTGCTCAACTCCCCTCTTCAATTCAAATGAAAAATTTGACAGTGGCACTGGTTGGCCGTCATTTACCCAGCCTGTTCAACTCAACACTGTTGCATACCATATGGATATGACTCATGGAATGAAGAGAATTGAAGTAACTTGCAATGTTTGTGACTCTCATCTCGGCCATGTTTTCCCTGACGGTCCATCACCAAGCGGATTACGTTATTGCATAAATGCATTGTCATTAAATAAAATTTCGAAAACCAAATGAAGAGCTCAAAAGATTCCTTACTGAGAAAAATCAAAGATTGTGAACTTTGTCGTAAGGACTTACCTTGTGATCCTAAACCAATTCTTAACTTTAAAAAGTCCACCCCCATTGTATTGATTGGTCAAGCTCCTGGATTAAAAACTCATATTGCAGGTGTTCCATGGGCCGATCAAAGTGGGGAAAGACTGAGATCGTGGCTCGGATTATCAAATGAACAGTTTTATGATTTAGATTTGATGGCTTTTGTTCCCATGGGTTTTTGTTACCCCGGCGCGGGAAAATCAGGCGATCTTCCGCCGATGCCCAGATGTGCCCCAACTTGGCATGATTTAATTTTTAAACGAATGGAAAATATTAAACTGAAAATCTATATCGGTAGTTATGCTTATAAATATTATTTTAAAAATGAGAAGATAACGCTCACAGAAAAAATAAAAAAGATGGACTTAAAAAATTATATACTACTCCCTCATCCTTCGCCGAGAAATAATATTTGGATCAAAAAAAATAAATGGTTTGAGGAAGCGTATTTACCCTTAATTCAAAAAAAAATTCAAAAGCTTGTAATAAAAAAATGACTGGCTTAACTTCCTCTGTTCCTAAGTTTAACCCTGACTTCTTAGAAAAAATTATCTCAGATGTTCCTCCTGTTGACTATTTTCTGGGTAAACCACTCTTCCTGCTTTTGTTCAATTTTGGCTGCCCAGGATGCATTCACAGAGCACTTCCATTTATGAATACGCTATTTAGAGACCATAGTGCTAAAATTAACTTTATCGGGATACACACAAATCATGAAGGTGTTGATTTCGCCGATCAAGATATCGAAAAGTTTATTTCCACGCAGCAAATTGATTTTCCGATCTTTAGAGATAAAAATTATAATGATTTCTATTATAATTACGAAGCGGCAGGTACACCACATTGGTATATCTTCAATAATATATTAGAATTGAAATACAACATGTTCGGTTCTGATCCAAACAGAGGATTATTAAAACTCACTTACATTCTAGAAGAAATTCTTAAAACTGAAACGTGACAAATAACATAGTTTTGTCACTTTATAGCTGCATTCATTCAAATTAGGATTAGCATCGCCAATAGAAAGCCCTGTCTCGCCTTCTATTGACAGAATAAATTAACTTTCGAGTATGCTCGCAGCACCCATACCACCTGCCGTACAAACAACGATTAAGCCACGCTTTCCAGGGCCCGCTTGATGCAATTGTTTAGCCAAGACTGCGACAATTTTTGATCCCGTTGCAGCAAACGGATGACCGATTGCCACACTACTCCCCTTCACATTGAGCTTTGATCGATCGATTTTTCCGAGCGGCTCAGCGCGACCCAATCTATTTTTACAATATTCTGGAGACTCCCAAGCCTTCAAAGTACACAACACTTGTCCAGCAAATGCCTCGTGAATCTCATAATAATCAAAATCTTGTAATTTCAAATTATTGCGCTTTAACAGTTCACTCACTGCCACCGTAGGGGCCATAAGCAAACCTTCTCCCGCAACATAATCCACAGCTGAAGTCTGTGAATCTACAATTTTTGCTAATAGTGGCCAATTATTCTTTTTGGCCTCTTCTTCAGAAGCCAAAAGTACAGCTGAGGATCCATCTGTCAACGCACTCGAATTACCAGCAGTTAATGTGCCATGAGAAGAACGATCAAAAACTGGTCTTAGTTTACCCAGCCTATCAATGGTGGTATCACCTCGCAATATCCCATCCATCTTTTTGTCTGTGAAAGTGAACACAAGATCATCATAAAAACCTTCATTATATGCTTGTGTTGCATTGCGATGGCTCGCCAATGCCAATTCGTCTTGTTCTCGACGAGAAACGTTCCACTCCTTCACCATAAGTTCGCAATGCTCCCCCATAGACTTGCCTGTACGCGGCTCAACAACAGCCGGAAAAAGTGGCTTTAAATCTTTAAATCTAAAGCTTAAAAAAATTTTTAGCTTTTCACCAAAAGATTTGGCTGAATTGAGCGCAAGGAGTTTTTGAGACAGTGAACGACTCAACATAATCGGCAAATCACTGTTACTATCAACACCGCCAGCAATACCAACATCTATCTGATGACTTGATATCTTGTGTGCAATTTGAATTGTATTTTCTAAACTTGTCGCACAGGCGCGCTGAACATTGTAAGCCGGAGTATTGGGATGTAGGCCGGAAGATTGCACGACTTCTCGAGCAAAATTCCAATTTGCTGAACTATGCATAACTGCACCTAAAGCAACATCTCCAACTATTTTCCCCCTAAGATTAAATTTATTTACTAAACTTTTTAAACTAGCAACCATTAAATCTGTAGTTGTGACGTCTTTGTATGTAGTCATTGATTTCATAAATGGAACTCGAGCTCCTCCAACAATATACGCTGCACGTGTCTTCATAAAGTCCTCCTCGAAAATAGTTTTTTTTACCCTTTAGTAAATTAAGAAAGACCAGGTAACAACCATTTATCTACATCTTTCAGCTTTGGGTTTCTTAACCTTTTTGTCCCAATCAATAAAGTTGGAAAGTTTAATTTCTTATTCTCATATAATGCCCTCAACTCAGTCGCACCCTTAGAATCATTTAAAACGTCCACGAAAATAAATTGAACACACTTTTCATTCAAATAATCTCTATAAAATTTTGTTTTGTGACAATCTTTACTTCCAAACAGTTTAATCATATCTTTCTCTTCAAGCGTGATCTTCAAGATTTACATCAAGCGGCACCAAAAAAGTATTTTGCTTCTGAGAATTAACTTTGGTCGTCTATCCACGAAAAAAATTCACTGGCACCACCAATAAAAACTCCATCAACAAAAACTTGAGGTACGGTAAAATGATTAGTTTTTGCTTTTAATTCTTCATACGTTTTAGGATCATCATCCACTCGTACTTGTGTGAAATCAATTTTTTTTGAAGTTAGGTAGTTTTTAACTCGCACACAATAAGGGCAATAATCTTTAGTATAAATAATTACATTTTTTAATGTTTTCATTCTTTCCTCACTCTCTTAGTTAATTAGTTGCATTAATCTCGTTCAAAATGGCAAGAGTAACCGTTTGGATTCTTTTGTAAATAATTTTGATGGTATTCTTCAGCATCGTAAAAATCTTTTTCCTCTGCAACGCTAGTTACAATTGGATTTTCATAACGCCCCATCAAGTTAACCTCATCAATAACATTTTCAATTATTAATTTTTGCGCATCATCCCTATAAAATACTGCAGATCTATATTGAGACCCGATATCGTTCCCTTGACGGTTTTTTGTGGTTGGATCATGAATTCTAAAAAAGTAATGCAATACTTCCTTCAGAGAAACTTCGTCTTCGTCATAATCGACACGTACGGCCTCAGCATGACCTGTTCTGCCTGTCTTAATATCAGCGTACCTTGGATCGTCAAAATCTCCTCCGCTATAACCAACCCGTGTAGACACGACCCCGCCTAGATTTCTTAATAAATCTTCCAATCCCCAAAAACATCCCCCAGCAACAATCACATAATTCTTTTTCATATGGCTTTCTCGCTTTCTAACAACTATATTCTTGATTTAACTTTACAGCATAAATATAGTCTATAATATGACTTATAGTTCAGATTGTATGTCTTTTATGCTTTTTTGAGGTTGTTGTGGATATACTTAGTGAAATTTTAGATAAAATCCAACTAACGAGTAGTTACTGGTACCGCACATCCTTCGCCGGCGAATGGGGCATAAAATTCCCGAAAGAGAACAATATCGCGAAATTTCACATTGTGACACATGGCGAATTTTGCTTTGAAGCTCCAAAGCTAAAAATTAAGGCATTGGCCGAACAGGGCGATATTTTGATTCTATTTAAAGGTATGGAACACAACTTGACCAGTGCCCCTAAAGTAAAACCAGAATCAGAAATTTCTTTTCGATCAAAGGCTAACTTGTCGAACACACAAATATTAGAATACGGAGATCAAAACAAACTTAAAGCGAATATCGTTTGTGGACATTTTAATTTTAATGGAGGCCCCGACCATCCATTCCTGAGCTCATTGCCTAATATTGTTCACATTAAGGGAAGTGAAAATTCCCACTCTCCTTGGCTGACAATGCTAATAAATATTATTGAGCACGAATCGAAATCTAATCAACCAGGAAGAAATACTCTTGTTCGCAAATTAACGGAAATCATTTTTATTCAAGCGTTGAGAGTACACATGCATAAATCGGAAAAAAGAAACGGCTTCCTCAAACTTATTGAGAATCCAAACATTAGCAAAACTCTAGAGGCAATTCACCATCAGATTGAAAGAAAATGGGGCCTTAAAGAGCTCGCCGAGATTGCAGGAATGTCGCGAACGAATTATAGTATTCGCTTTAAAGAACTTTCTGGCATGACGCCTCTTGATTATCTCACTTATTGTCGTATAGAAAAGGCTAAAAAATTGCTTAAAGAAACTACAAAATCAATTCCCGAAGTGAGCGAAACTGTAGGCTATCCATCACATGAGCATTTTCAAAAACTATTTAAAAGGAGGGTTGGTCAAACTCCGAGTGTTTATCGTAAGTCAAAACCATAGTTCAGTGCCTTCAAATCACTACTATTACATAACGAACGTTTAAGCAAAAAATCCAAACAATAGAATTCCAATAAAACCACTGGCTACAATGAGGCCACCAAAAGGCGGAGCATCGTGAGAAGCTTCTGGCAAAAGTACCTCACTGATCATTGATAAAATCGCCCCGGCACCAAAAGCTTGAATAAAATCAACAAAATTTTTATTTAATAAAGCGTGAAGCTCGTATCCAACCAAGGTTAGTATACCTGAAGCGAATGCTAACCCAAACCACAATGAAAATATCCAAACAACTGATCTCCCAGCTAATTTCATTCCTGAGGAGGAGGACATTGCCTCAGGTGCATTTCCTATAGTAATTGCTGCGATGAGTGGAATACTCACTCCTTGTGATTTTAAAACCATGCCTAGCACTAGAGACTCAGGAACCGCATCCATTACAGTTCCCAATGCTATTGCAATGCCGCTCCCCGGATTATCAATTTCGTTGGGCTGCGCAATACATTCCCCGCATCTTTTACGGTTCGCAGCACTAAATTTTGAGAGTAGAAAGTTTCCAAAACTAAAACACATTGATCCAAAAATTATTGCAAAACTTACTACTTTTGGATTGTCATTAAATATCTCAATGACCAATTCAACAATCGCAGCCGACATTAACATGCCGGCGCCAAGAGACATGATTCGCGAAATTGTACTATGTTTTAAATTTGAATAGACACCCAAGACCGATCCAACAATTAGACCTATTCCAGTAATTAATCCAATTCCAACAACATATATCCACGAGTAATGACTCATTTTTCCTCTGATTTTTAATTTTTATAATTTCACTAAGGCATTTTATGGCTCTCGAAAACTTCACCAACTTTTACATCATAGGACTGAAAAATATATTCCTTACCAAGCATTTTTGCTTTTTTGTGCTCAGGATGTTTATCCCAAGCGTCAAATGCTTCTCTATTTTTAAATTCCACAATAACTACGCCTTCGCCATTTGGCGCAGAAAAGCGTTCATGATAAACATAACCTGGAATTTTCATGATCAATTCAGACATTTGGCTATATCGGTCTTCAAATTCTTTAATGTGTGCTTCAGAAACTTTACTTCTAAAAATTGCAATAATCATAGTCCCTCCTTTGTTGTGAAAGAATTCTCAAGAAATACAATGATTTCGTTCGGATCTACGTACCATATTTCGTTTTTATCTGAAAGTCGAATTTTTAATGCTGGGACAATTGCCTTGCCACGCTCATTTATTAATTCTTGATGATAGCCTGAATTATCGTAGATATCTCTCAAAGTTATATTTTTAATCCTTAACGTCTTAATTTTTTCCATAATAGAAGCACAAAAAGGACAGTAAGTTGCGTAATATAAAGATATTTGTTCGATATCATTTCTTATTGCATACAAAGGTATCTTATTGATTAATCTTTCGGAATAAAAAGACGTCCATTCTGAATTTTCAGACCATAAATTTCGTTCGTTTTCAAATTGAATTAAAAAATACACGAGGTTACTTAATGAAATTTTAGTATTAAGTAACTTATTTATTTTTTCTTTTAAAAACTCTGCGTACCAAAGAGGCCAGTCCTCATCCTCACCATCTCTATCCGCAAACGCGCTTTCGTGCGCTTTTCCCGCCACCACAAAGAGTTTTATTAGTTCTTCCTTTTGATCTTTTAACATCTTAGAGGCCTATTCCAATGGGCGGAGCTGCTGAAGTAGGGTTGGAATTAGCTCTGACACTGTTGGGTGTATGTGAACCGTCTTCATAATTGACGTATATGGTTGTTTTGCTGACATAATATCCAACAAGCTATGAATAACTTCATCACCATTATAACCTAAAATAGTTGCACCTAGTATTTGCTTTGATTCGGCAGAAACGAAAACTTTAAGAAACCCTTTTGTTTCGCTAGCCTCTCTCGCGCGCCCAACCCTGGACATGTGCATTTTGGCACCAAGAATATCTTTTTTGTTAAGCTTTCTGATTTCATCTTCACCTAACCCAATCCGCGCCAATGGCGGATCAATAAATAGACTGTAGCAAGTGATTCGATCTGAAATCTTTCTTTTTTCATTTGTAAATAAATTCGATGAGACAATCTCATAATCATTCCAAGAGGTGTGCGTAAAAGCACCTTTTCCGTTGCAATCACCCATAGCCCAAACGTGAGGAAGTGAAGTTCTACACTCATCATCAACACGTATGTAGCCACGTTCGTCAGTATTGATGCCCACCTTATCTAACTTCAATTCTTTTGTATTTGGAACTCTTCCAACTGCGACAAGAAGATGAGATCCTGATAAATCTACGGTTTCTCCGCTATGAAGAACAACGCGGACATTTTTTAAGTTATTACTTTCAGAAACAGATTGCGCAGTCGCACCCATTAAAAACTGAATGCCTTCTCCTTCTAAAATTTTTCTAACTTCAATCGACACATCTAGGTCTTCCCTAGGTAAAAGTCTTTCGGATCTCTCAATTACTGTCACTTTTGCTCCGAATCGACACATCATTTGGGCAAACTCTAGTCCTATGTAGCTGCCGCCGAGAATAATCAAATGTTCGGGAACTTCTCCTAAATCCATTATCGATTTATTATCTAAATAATTGACATCTTTTAAACCTGGAATTGGTGGGATAAATGATGTACCGCCCACGTTCAAAAAAATTTTATCTGCAGAAATTAGACGATCATTCACTTGCAATTAGAGTTTTAGTTGGAATGCAACCATAGTTGACACAAGTGCCTCCGAAATGACTTCTTTCGATCATGGCCGTTTTTACATTATTCGCAGATAATGCCTCACAGAGCGCGGGCCCGGCTTGGCCTGCACCAACGACGATCGCATCAAATTTTTCAATATTCATAGTTTCCTGCCTTTTCTATTTGTAAATACTTTCAATGATAACTTCTGACTTTAAAGTTCTATTGACCGGACATTTTTCTGCTATTTCATGGAGCTTTTGCTTTTGTTCA
>LNEN01000012.1 GCA_001464155.1 Cytophagales bacterium Ga0077538
ATGTTAGTGATGCAATGCAAAGATGGAGTTCTGAAAATAAAGAAGCGAGATACAGCTGGGGCAGAACGATCTTTGCCAGATATGAATGTTTCCAGTTTAGCAGCTTATGCCATCCGCGTAAACGTGGTTGGTGGAAATGGCCAAAAGAAGGCCTTCAAAATAATGAACTATGATACTTTCTCTGAAGACCCTGGTCCAGTCATTGATATGTTTGGTGGGAGGGTACCGATTCAGCCTGGCGATTATTTGATTACTACCGAGACAAAAAAAGCTACCTCTATAAAACGCCAACTGGGCAAGGTAAGCTTTAGTAAAATAGATGGATGGTTAGTTGTGTCTTTAAAAATGCCTGACGGAACAGAACAGAAATTTGTGGTTGACATGGCTGCCACAGCCACAGTGGTGAGAAATCTATCGTACCGAAGTCTACTACCATTAAGCCTATTGAATCGATTGCTTACGATGGTGGAAACAAAAAGATATCATCGGGTATAATGCAAGGAGCCACAGGTGAGGTATCGGGCAATAATTTCTTAGGTCGGACAACCATTGATAACTGCCAGCTGGGAACCATGCAATTAGGCAGTTTAACTGTAAGTGTATTGGATGCATTTCCTCAGTTTCTTAAAAGCAATGGAATAACAGGTATTTTAGGGTTGGATGTATTAAAACAATATGATAAGGTTTCATTTATTGACTTGGACAAAAAGGATGGTTTAGTTTTGTTTGGTGGACTACCTGCATCCGTAACTACATCCTTCAAAATGACAACTTCTGGAGGCTTATTCTTTACGGACGGAATGATTGTTGGAATACCCGCTCTATTTGTATTTGATACCGGAGCTCGCTTCACCACCATCAGTAGTGATTTTATCAAAGAGAATAAGATTAATTTGAAAAATAAAAGCACCAGAAATTCCAGTGGGATAGATGGGGTAACTAAAAAAGTAGAGGCCGGTCTCATTGAGGAAATTTCCTTTGATGGGAAAAAAATCAAGGATATTGAAGTAAGTATAGCCGATGTTAGTGCCTTAACGGCCTTAGGCCAAGGGCATGCAACACTTCTTGGTATGAGCTTTTTCAATAAGTTCAAATCCGTGTACTTTCACTTCGAAAAATCAGAATGGGGATTCTGATGTTGTAATATTCATTTTTCCATTAGTGTAGAGGGATCAAATTATGGCACCATTTTACCTATAAAGTGCTGTAGATATCGGAAGTCATTACATGGCTCCGTGATGATTTCGAAACATGATGTAAATCATTCCGCTCCCTGTCAGATGTTATTCTCGTACAGGGGTGTTTTTCGTACCTATCGTACACGAAGGCACCCATGTAAGGGGACTAGCACTATCCATGACCAGCCGCATTCAGGACATCGTACAAAAACTAACGTCACATGCATTGGACGAACTCCATCATGTAACCGAACAACTCACGGGGATTAAAGATTTTACCCCAGAAGAAAAGCGGGATCTCTTCGAAGCGCTGGCTGCTGCCTTTTGTCGCTTTCAGGAATCTGATTCCATTACCATGCTCAAGCTGGCCATTCAAACAGAGAAGCAACTGGCACACTTTGGTGCCGATGTAGTACCCTTTCTCTTTCACGAGATTGTGCAGGTGGATGGAGAGTCTGCCGCCTATCTGGGAAAAGCGCTGGCGAAGATTGGCCCACCGGGTTTGGACTATATAATCCATCAGTGGGAGCATTACCACGATGATGAGCATGCGCTGATCAATCTCCTTCAGACTTTTTCCTATTACAAACTTTCTGAACTGGATGCTGCGATCCCACTGATCATTCAAGCTACCAAGCGAGAGCATTATCACATCACCGCCATGGCGTTGCAGACACTTGCTCGACTGGTAGAAAAAGCCAAGCACACCACTATAGACCCTTCTTTAGTTAAACGCTTATATACGGTGGCCTATGGTTTTGTGGCCGCGGTGCAACCGCTTGTACGCAAGAATGCCGTGCGCACCTTAGGACAATTGGTACGCGGTAATTTTTTAGCTACACCGGAAAAGCAAAAGGTATCGTCACTCTTTCTTACCCTTACGGGAAAAGACGAACACCACAGTTGGGACAGAGCTTTTATTGTTCGGCAGGAAGCAGAGCATTTTATGAAATACATGACGAAAGGAGGGCGTACTTCACAGACGTACCAACAAAGCTTTCGCATTCTTGCCAAGAAACTATTGTGCGATCATACCTTTCACTTCGTGATTGAGGCACCTTTTATCGCGCGTAAGATTGAAGCGGGACAATTCCTCATCATCCGTCCCCATGAAACGAGCGAACGCATTCCTCTCTCCGTATGCGGATGGGATCGTGAAGCAGGAACGCTTCAAATCATTGTATCAGCGGTGGGTAAAACCTCTACCGAGATAAACAGTATGCAGAAAGGAGATGCCTTCAAAGATGTAGTCGGTCCTTTGGGTGAACGATCACATCTACCCAATGCACCTGGAACGTGCGTAGTAATTGGGGGAGGTTATGGAACAGGGGCCATCATTCCAACAGCGCGTGACATGAAAGCAAAGGGTCATAAAGTCATTGGCATTGTCGGAGCACGGACAGCCGAGAGTTTGATTATGACCCATGAATTGAAACAGGTGTGCGATGAGGTATTGTTGACCACCAATGATGGGTCTAGTGGATTGAAAGGATTAGTGACAGATACGCTCAGAGAAACCTTGGCTACCGAGAATGTAATTCATGTACTGGCCGTAGGCCCAGTGCCGATGATGAAGGCTGTGTGCGAAATGACACGTCCCTTGAAAATT
>LNEN01000013.1 GCA_001464155.1 Cytophagales bacterium Ga0077538
TAAGCATAGTTAAATTTATGAAATACTATTTTCGGACGGCGAGCAGCATATGGAAAATGAGATAAAACTGACTTTTGTAGGAGACATCATGTGCCAGCGCGAACAGAGTGCTGCCGCATGGTCACGTCATGGCACATACGCCTATGATCAGACATTTGCCGCTGTTACAGGACTTTTTGCAGAGTCCAACTATGTCATAGGAAATTTAGAGACTCCTATTGCTGGCAGTTCTTTAGAATACACTTCGGAGCCTACGCGTTTCAACACCCCAGAAACCTTCTTGGAAGCATTGAAAACTGCAGGCATAGATTTTCTCTCCACCGCGAACAATCATTGTCTGGATAGGGGGGTTCTCGGTATACAGCGCACGCTTGAAAATTTGCAATCCCGAGGATTCGACCACACAGGAACGTATGCAACGAAAGAATCAAGCGAACAAATTTTCATAAAAGAAATCGGTGGTATCAAAATCGCGCTGTTGAGTTTTACCTACGGTACAAATTCAGAGTATTATGGCGAGCCTCTTTCAGACGAAGAAACTTGGCGCGTTGATTTGTTGAAAAGACAAGCAAGGCGGGTAACCGAGAATCCACAAAAACGCTCATTAAGAAATCTGATTGCAGAAATTCTGCCAGTAAGGATTAAATTGGCCATATCTGCCCTGTCGTAACTGATAACGTCAATCCTGGCGAGATCAATTCACCGGAACATCACTACTTCGTGGAGCGTGCCAAGGAGAAAATTCGACGCGCCAAGAACTCGGCAGATTTCGTGATATTATTGCCGCATTTAGGCGGTCAGTACAACCCAAGTCCGGGAGAATACCATAAATGGACGATGCAATGGATGTTGCAAGCCGAGGTGGATGCAATTATAGCAAATCACGCACATACGCCGTTGCGATGTGAGAGATTTCGTAACGGTTGCATCGGAGCATATGCACTCGGAAATTTTTGTTTTACACCGCATATCGGCTGGTTTATTCCAAACTCCCTTGCTGAATACGGGGTTGTGTTGGATCTATATATATCTACTAGAGAGAAGAAGACTACCAGGGCTACATTTAATATTGTTAAAACAATTGTGGAGCCGGATGGGTTTGCTTCGGTTCATCTCGTTTCCGAATTGATTGCCAATGAGAAAGATGCGGTTGCGCGCGAACGGCTACTCATTGAAAATGAGGCAGTGGTAAACCGTTTTCGCGGTATGACTGGAAGTGTAAGCCCACAAGTCAATTATACCTTCAGTTTGTAAAAAGCTATGTCGCATTCAAATCCTGGGAAACTTGCTAAAAATACACTTTTCCTGTATTTCCGGCTCATTTTGGTTCTTGGCGTATCGCTCTATACCTCCCGGCTAGTACTTGCGGAACTGGGTATTGAAGATTTCGGGATTCACAATGTGGTTGCCGGGGTCGTGATGATGCTTTCGTTCCTGAACGGCTCCATGGCTGCAGCAACGCAACGTTTTTTATCATTTGAACTCGGAAGAGGACAACAAGAAGAAGTTAGAAATGTATTTAGCACTGCCCAATTAATACATATAGCTATTGCTGTGATCATATTTATTCTTGCTGAAACCATCGGCGTATGGCTTTTGAATAATGTGCTCACAATTCCAGAGAACCGCTTGAGCGCTGCCCACTGGGTGTTCCAATGTTCGGTCATTGCATTTATGGTTACTGTAGTTCAGGTTCCATATATGGCGGCCATCTTTGCCCAAGAACGGATGGGGCTTTACGCATACGTGAGCATCCTGGATGTCGGGTTTAAACTTGCTAATGTTTTCATCTTGGTAACCCTTGATGCTGACAAACTAATGCTTTACGGTGTTCTAAATCTATGTGCAACCGTTATGGTGGCATTAATATATGCAACACTATGTTGGAAAATTTTTCCAGAGTGCCGATTCTCCTTGAAGATTACGGGCTCAAAAATCAAGGTGATGACCAGTTTTGTGGGGTGGAACTTGTCCGCACATATCGCCTCAGCTCTGAGTGTTCATGGTTCTAATATTTTGTTAAATGTGTTTTTCGGACCAGCGGTCAATGCGGCACGGGGTGTCGCCATGATTGCATCCGGTTCTATCCAAGAATTTGTCAATAGTTTTCAGATCGCATCAGCCCCGCAGATTACGAAAACATATTCTTCAGGTGAAATTGAGCAAGAGAAGGTGCTGATTCTGTCTGCTTGTAAAATTACTTTCTTTTTGCTGTTTTTGTTGGCGTTTCCAGTATTTTTGGAAACCGACTTGCTTCTGAAGTTATGGCTGAATGCTCCCCCAGCCGAGACATCGTTTTTTCTAAAACTTATTCTTATTGATGCAATGATTTGTACATCAGCAAATCCAATGTATCACGCAATCATGGCAACTGGTGATATCAAAAAGTACCAAATGATCGCCAGTTCCTTTGTGCTTGGAACTTTTTTAGCTTTCTGGATTTTACTGGAATTGGGATTTCCTGATTATTCTGTATTTTGTCTTTCTATTTTGTGCTCGTTGATTTTGCTTGGATTACGACTTGAGTTCCTAAGTAGAATGATTGATTTTTCCACTGCGAAGTATTTTCGCATCGTTGTATTGCCAGGATTTAAAGTTGTTCTTATAAGTATAATTATACCAATAAT
>LNEN01000014.1 GCA_001464155.1 Cytophagales bacterium Ga0077538
TGCGCAACAGCACCAATAATTCAATAAGTTGAAACAAATTAAATAAGAGTATCTGATTTATGTAGACGCTATGTAGACAGAAAAGCAGATATAAAAGGCAAATGAAAATTTGTTTTAGAAAATCCGACTCCGAAGCAAGTCAAATTTTTAATCAGAAGGTCCCGAGTTCGATTCTTGATGTCGGCACCATAAAATCAATAAGTTGCGTATAATTCAATTGTTCTTATTTCTTATGTAGACGCAATGTAGACAGAAAATTGAAATGTATGGAAGAAGAAAAATACAAGGGAGTGGTTAATCTTCTGGTGACACAGAAATATACCAAATCGATTTGATTCATAGAAACGGAACCATAGAATTACGTAATCACTACCAGTCTAACGATAAAGTCAAAATACCTAACTGCATGAAGTATAGGGATCTAGGTGAGCACGTTCGATAACAGCAACCTGTATATCCTGCTTTTATTGACGGTTTAGATGTACTAGTTCAAACTTTATCCGACAGCTTCAAAAATAGTTTCCATTCAATCTAACATTGACTGTCAGAATTAAACCCTAAGCGGACGATGAGATAAAACGAAATTTCATATTACAGTGATAACGCCGCGCTCTGCAGCAAATTTGGAGCACAGCGGAAAATTTGTCCGACAGCAGCACTTTGTTATCTAAATACTTTACTTCCGAACTGATCGTGATCATGGATGAAAGCCTCAATCAATTTTGAATTTGCCGCTTTGTTCGGGTTTTTTCTTATGTACTCATCAAAGCTAGCCTTATGCTTTTCCGGTATTTTATCGTAGGCATTGGAAACTGCCTGAGCCTTCTCAACAATATAATTTATGAAACCATCAGGCCACCAATATTCTCTAGGGCTTATCTTGCCATGCTTAATGGCTATTCTGCTTGATCTCATCTTTTTCAGATCTTTTGCTTTAACCACTCCCAAAATGATAAAACAGGGGAGTTTTGTATATACGTATAAATCTGTTGAGTTACCAACAATATCCATCGCCATTGTACGCAAAAAGTATCTATTGATATTTGGTGGCAACCCCGACTCTGTTGTAGATTCAATTCGTTTTAGTGGAAATACATGCTGCTCGTATTGATTAAGGTTTGATTCCTCACCCAGTAAAAACCTTTGTAGGTGTCGTTCAGCACCATCTAGAGATTTGTGGTATTCATCAGATTTTCTTTCGCCATCATTCTTACTGCGAATATATGTAAGAGTCCGCCAAGACAGAGAGGCACACAACCTTGACATCCATTCGCCATAGCTTGCTACAGAGTTACCCTTATCTGCAAATGGATAAAAAACCTTGTTCGCAAACTCTCGTTCCCACTGAGAAAACAAAGCTTCACAATCTCCGCAAAGCCAATACTCTTTCGCGATATCCTGAGCACGCTTATGAACTTCATTACTTTCACGAATGTAGCCAGTAATACCTGTTTTCTTCACCCATTTGCCAATGAATTTCGGAATGAAGTGGCTTTCTTTTAACACCGATTCCGAATGGCAAAGTCGACATACTCCTTCCACTCTGACCTCCTAGACCAGATAATGCGTGGACTCAGGGGTGCGCAGCAAAGCGGAGCGACCCTTGGAGCCCATTGTCATGTTCATTTTGTGCTTATACAAAAAACATACCCTGACTTTGCGAAGGTAAGTAGCTTTTTGTGTACTTCATAAATTTCATCTACCACAGGCTGCAATTCGAACCTCTGTCCCAAGACTTCAAATACACCGATACGGGTATAAAATGCGCGAAATGTATGAAATGGTACTCCATTGTCCTCTGGCTCCAAACCAACATGATTTGGAACTATGTTACCAACAACTGGCTGGTTAACAAAATAATCAAGGTTTTCATCGAAGTGTTCAATCATATTACGCAAGTCACGATTCTTAATAGGGCTTTGTTCCGAGATATTAAAAACCTTTCTCAGGTATTGAGATCGTTTTTTATGCAGTTTTTCTTTTTTTGCCGGCCAAAAATATCTAGACAAGGCTGCTGCTTGCGTGAAAATGTTTTGTATCCAATCAAGTATTTCTTCTTTCCGTAGACCATCTAAGTTGGCATTAGGATCAAATATGGTTGCGAGTCGTTCTGTTGACTCTACCGCAGATGACGTAATAGAGAGCATGCTTTCTATGTAAAACGCTCGGTATGGTGGCCAAATGCCAATTTCTTCATCCATGCGTCTTCTCTCCCAATCTAGCTTAAAGAATATAACGCCAAAATCAACCGCCGACGCAGGAGCGTCGGCTGGATTTTCTTGTTAAGTGTTTTCTTTGACAAAGGATGTGAACTTATCATATGAATCACCCAGCTTCCCGACTAACACATTGTATATTTCAAGCAGCCCTGCATCTGCCGCAACTCCGAGTCTTTCCTTGACGAACTGCAATTTCCCCTCATTGCCTTCTTTTGATCCTAAATGCGAATATGCGACACGTAGATCGTAGAGAACATAAAAAGGAGAAATGATATTCGATACATCGTCAGGATTGGCAATCTGCTCCATTACAAGCTGAAGCCTTTTGATACTTCCAAATTTTTTGGGGTCTATAGAAAAACTATTTAGTATCTGTCCAAGCGCATTATTATCAAATGACTCAAGATGTATTTTATTAAGTGTGTCGGCGACATGACGTCGTTCCTTCTCAGTGTCTACAATAGGAGCGTTGAATGAAATTGCTAGATCATAAACCTCTTTATCTAAGTGGGCAGCTTTTACACCAAAACGCTTAAAACACTCTTCAAGGAACATTGAACGCTTTTGAAATAGAATATTTTCTTTTGAATGATCTGTGAATTTCGCCTCTATTTGACCATCATAAAATTCTGATCCAATAGAGTGATCTGGCTCTATATTCTCAGAACGGAGATAATATTGTTCG
>LNEN01000015.1 GCA_001464155.1 Cytophagales bacterium Ga0077538
ATTTTTCTTTTCATGCCAGTACATATAACGTCGATTGATTTCATCCTTCAGAACAGAAATACCGTTTACTAAAACAGAAAAAACATCCTTATGCTCACCTAATGTTGCAAGCCCATGCTCTCGTTTTAATTTTTCGGCATCTGCAATTGAGAGATTTAACTCCTTGGAAAGTTGCTGAGTCAACATGGCACCTCCAAAATCAAGAGTAGCCGTCACCATAGCTGTCTTATTTGTAACAATAGTTATACCGGTTCTATTCGCACCAAAATCAACAATCATACATGAACCTGTATCTTTTGGATCAAGTACTGCCCGAGCGATAGCTTGGCCTTCAAGCTCAAAACTAACCGGAATAATACCAGAAGAAGAAAAGGCGTTGAAATACATCGAGGCTACTGATTCTGGTAGGGCAACAACCTGAACAACAATGGATTTTTCTGTGGTATTTAAAATATGATAATCAAATACTGTTTCGATAGCCCTAAGAGGAATATTGTCCTCAATCAAAAATTCAATGGCCCCACGAATATCAGTCCTAGCATTGTAATCAAGAGCAAGAGTAAAAGAATACACTTGTGATTCAGGAATAGATACTCGCACGTACTTTAATTTATGCTGTTTTTTTATTTCCTTCAAAAAAGAAACAAATTTTTCTGTATCAATAATCTTTCCTCCCTTCATACACCCTTCAGGGATAGCTGTTTCGGCATATTGTTTTGGAAGCAGACCATGGCGCGCTATTCCAAGAGCCATAAAACGCATAGTGGAATCAGAAAAATCTAATCCAACAGTTGGGATAGTAACAGAGTGAGGTGTAGGAAATAATCGTGTAAGTATATTCACTCTTCTTATTATACGAAATCTCTGACAATAAAACTATACAGAAACTACTAAAAAATATTACCGGACACGTGATCCCGGCTTCACTTCCTTTTCAGGAACAAGAAATACTGGCTCCCCTTCAAGACCATCTACTGCCATCAACATTCCTTGTGACTCAAGTCCCATCATCGCTCGTGGTGCCAGATTGATAACAAAAAGTATTTTCTTTCCTATTAATGTTTCTGGTTCATACCATTTTTTTATACCAGAGAGTATTTGTCTTGGTTTTTCTTCACCGAAGTCGAGCAGAAAGCGAATCAGCTTTTCTGATCCTTCAACCGCTTCTGCAGACAACACGATACCTATTCGTGCTTCGAGTTTACTAAATTCTTCTATAGTGAGATAGTCGGGTGTTACAACTATTGGCTCTGACACTGAATGTGTTGTTTCTTCCATATACTGATTCTAGACTACTTTTTCCTTTTATCAAGAAAGCGCTGAAGAATAATAGCAGCGGCACTATCATCTCTATCACCCTTCTATGTCAGGTATCGATGAGCTTCAACTGAAGAAAAATCTTCTCGAACAAAAAATACTGGCTTTCCTGCCTTTTCCTTTATAGAGCTACCAAACAATGCCACTGTTTCAGCGAGATCATTGTCTTGTCCGTTACTAGCAAGAGATTCTCCTATAACAATAGCTTCTATATTTTCAGTTTGTATAACATTCTTGAGATACTCTATTACTAGATTAGTAGGGATTATGTCTTTTGGGAATGCAAATGACGCCTCATCGTCAGAGATCGAGATTCCTACCTTTTTTGTCCCATAATCAATACCTATATATTTCATACGTCTAGCCTACCATACTCTGATTGAAAAAAGATGTATCTTATGGTACATTCGTGCAGTTCCCTACAAAGCAAAATATACGGAGGTGTCGCATAGTGGTTTAGTGCACCTGTCTTGAAAACAGGAGTACCGCAAGGTACCGGGAGTTCGAATCCCCCCACCTCCGCCAGAAAAGTTGTTATACTAAAATATATGCATAAAAAATTATATGGATTCATGGATTTTATTAGAGAGCAAGGTGTTGTCGGGCTTGCCGTCGGTTTTATACTCGGAGGCGCTGTTTCAAAAACAGTGTCTTCTCTTGTTGAAAATGTAATCAACCCACTTGTTGGTGCCATGCTCGGTAAGGTAGCTCTAGCTGACAAAGCTATCACTATGGGTGCTATATCTCTCAAATACGGCGCCTTTATCTCAACAGTAGTGGATTTTATTATCGTAGCAGCTGTTGTCTATTTTGGAGTTAAAGCTCTAGGTCTAGATAAGTTAGATAAGAAAAAAGAATAATACTCATCCTAAACAAAAAATCCTCCCTAATGGGGGATTTTTTCGTGGTACACTTTTACATATGAAACCACTTTCATGGACAACACTGGAATTTGAAAAAAAAGACCGTCATCCTGATTGGGTATGGACTGTTGGCCTAGTATCAGTACTGGCTGCCGTTGTCTCTTTCTTTTATGGAAATATTTTCTTCGGTATCTTTCTTGTTATTGCAGGAGCAGTTACTATCATTTATGCACTGAAGCACCCAAAAGAGCTCTCAATTATTATCAACGAAACCGGAGTATCTATTAATGAATCTCTTATAGACTACAAGAGTATCACGAGCTTTTGGCTTGACGAAACCGGGAAAGAAGCTAAGCTGTTACTGCTCGTCAAAACATCTTTTATCCCTACCCTCTCTATCCCGCTTGTGGGAGTGAGTGCCAGTCAGGTTCGTGACGCCCTTACGCCTCACGTACCAGAAGAAGAGATGCGCGAGTCTAGAAGTGTCGCACTTTTTGACCGTATTGGATTTTAACCCTTCGGCACGCTCAGGATAAAAATAAATTGCTCTCGTCGTTCAATGGATAGGACTTAACTTTGCGGAAGTTATGATGTAGGTTCGATTCCTACCGAGAGCACAATAAAAATAACCCTTAATGGGGTTATTTTTATTGTGCTCTCGGAAAAAGTCATCTTCATGACTTTTCTTAGGAATCGAAAGGCGTAGGCATGTCCGAAGGACGGACGAGCCGGGGTCGCGAGTACTTATGAGCAAAGCGAATTAGTAACTTGTGACCGAGACTACCGAGATGTCGAGGGAGATAAGCAAAGCGATCCTACCAGATCTGCTATACTTAACAAAACAAATCTTATGGCACTCATAAAACATGCATATAATGAAAAAGAGTTAAGAGACCTAGGTCCTGAAATTAAAATACAGATCGGATCTGACCTACACATTCTTCGGCCAGTAAAACCCGAAATTGTTGCGGAGGCAAACGCAAGAATTCAAAAAAGAATTGACCTCTCTTACAGTAAGCCTACTGAGATTTTAAAAAGAGCAAACGCAAATCGGCGGGCAGGAACAATAATACTGAATTGTTGAAAAAGAAGAACACGGTTCTTCTTTTTTATTTTCCAACCCACTCTTTTAGTTCTCCGTATTTCACTTCCCCACAAAGCCACTTTTTCGTTACATCGTCATAATAAAACGGTAAACCGCCACAAGTATCTTCGTTGTCCCACTTTTTAACCATCTCCATATTTTCTTTGTTGTGCCAAACTTCTTTGCGCACAATCTTTACATCCGGAAATTCCTTCATGAGCTTTTCAGTCA
>LNEN01000016.1 GCA_001464155.1 Cytophagales bacterium Ga0077538
CCATCTTTGATGCGCCACCCGAGGCTACTACCGGTATCTTTACAGCTTCACTTACTTCTTTTATTATTTTCAGATCATACTCGCTTAATAATCCTTCCCGCTCAATATTTTGCAACAAAATTTCTCCAGCGCCTAGTTCTTCCATTTTTATTGCCGCACGGCTTGGCGACAATCCGGTGTTAACCGTGCCATTATCAATAAAAACACGCCATCTGCCAAATAAATCTTTTTTTACATCAACAGCAGCAACCACGCTTTGCACCCCACTCATTTCTGAAATGGCAGAAACAAGTTCTGGATTTTTAATAGCACTTCTACCTAGAATAACCTTTTCGACACCCAGTCTAAAAAGTTCTCTTGCTTGTTCCGCGGTTGTAATGCCTCCGCCATACGATAGAGGCATAAAACACTCACTTGCCAATTGGTGGATAAAATTAAAATCAGGCTCTCGATGTTGACGTGTTGCGCTAATATCCAGCACTGCAATTTCATCTACCTCCTTTTCATTAAAAATTCGAAGCGCATTGATGGGATCTCCAACATACGTGGGAGATTTAAAACATCTGGTTTTCACCAGTTTTAATGTGTCGACAAGCAAGGTGGGGATTACACGTACTCGTTTCATAGGGCTGCAAAATTCATGAATAGTCTGGCTCCAAAACGATGACTTTTTTCCGGATGAAACTGTACGCCAAAAACGTTGTTGTGCCGGGTAGCACATGTAAACTTTTTGCTGTAGCTGGTTGTGCCGGCTATGTCAGCTTCGTAGGTGCAATCAAGGTAATAAGAATGTGTAAAATAGAACCTGGGGTCGCTTTCCGGAAAAGTGAAAAGTGGATGTTGAATCGTAAAGGTTACTTCACTCCAATTCATGTGAGGAACTCGCAAGGGTTGGATATTTCCAAAATGTCTGCATGTGCCCTCGATAACGCCTAACCCGGAAAGCATTCCCTCTTCACTAGACCGCATGAGCAGTTGTGCTCCTAAACAGATACCGAGCAGGGGCTTGCCACTTGCCGCAAAGTCTTTGATACTGGATACAAAGTTCAACTCCATCAGCTTGCTCATGGCCGAATCGAAAGCGCCCACTCCCGGAAGTATCAGTTTGTCAGTTTCCTGAATTTCCTTCGGAGTATTTACCAACAGACAATCCACACCATTTTTACGAAACATATTCACAACAGAGGCCACATTTCCTATTCCGTAGTCAACAACTCCTATCATATCATTCTCTTTACAAGTTTTATGAGAAGCCAAATCGGGCGCAAAATTTTCAAAACAGGAAACCGCTTGTACACGTCAGCATCAACAGGGTAATTGCTGTGCTTCACTATTGGCGCTTGCATGATGGTTGCAAACTCATCTTCGGTAAGGCCAAGCTTTTTGAGCACGAATTGATAGTCTTGGCGAAAAAGTTCAGCCGGATAGGCCGGTATCTCCATCTCTTGCAAGGCTTCCGAACGAGTTATTTGCCCCGAACAAATCAGGTTTGAAAGGTGAGCCTTTCGCTTATCCACACCAAATTTTTTGGGCAATATGTATCCCTGATAGAAACGTGTAAATACTGACTCATAATGTTTGCCTCCATAATCTCTCCAGCCCAATTCTTTAGAAATTCTTTCTTTTATTTCGTTCTTGTTATACGGCATCAGATCTAGTAAAGAGATACTTTGAATACCTCTCCATTCCACTCTCCACTTCAGAAGCGAAGTAAACAGCGGAAAAGTTTTAAGCTGTACCTTTCCAAAGAGTTTACTGATCGCTTTAATATGAATATGGTCGCGCTTGTCGTGTGTCCATGATTTTGGCAAGACAGATTCTGTCACAACATTCGATCCGCTGAGGATAAATTTAATCTTGTACTGCAATGCTAATTGATACAGCTTAGTAATAATAGCATGATCCGTTATCAATTCAATATCTACAACACTTGATTTTAGAAACGCAAGTTGCAAGTCGCGGAATTCTTCCCAATCAATTACAAAAGTGTGTAGGTCAAATCCTAATTTGTTTACAATGCCTTCGATATTATGAACAGCAAGTTCAGAGTTCCAGCCATTGTCGAAATGAACCAGTAAGGCGCGTAATCCAAATTCCTTTGCCTTCAAGGCTAAGTACGTGCTGTCTACGCCACCGCTAATTCCAATGATGCAATCATATAACTTTCCCTCCCCTACGTGTTTAATCAGATCAATTGTTTTTTTTAACTCTGTATCTCCCACAAAACCTTTTCTTACAAACATCGCCTCCGCCTTCTCATAGTTGGTGCAGTAAGAGCAAACACCCGAAGCGTTAAATGTAATTTCAGGGGCATCGAAAGTATCGAGAATACATTTTGAACATTGCTGGTATTGGGATTGCGCACCATTAGTGCCATCAATAGTTTGTCGGAAGACGTCCATTTCTTTTTTCACAGTGTTTTGCAGGCTGCACTTATTCGCTATTTCTTCACTTGCCTTTTTCGACATCTCCACAAAAACATCTGGGTTGCGATACAAGAACTCAACCTTCTCGGCCACCTCTTGGGGTGTCATTACTTGAAAACTCGACTCCACATCTGTGGCATATTCGGGAATGCCGCCAATGGGGCTGGTTATGGGCACTAATCCACTAGACATTGCCTCGCACATGGAAACACCCTGTGTATCAAATCTGGAAGGGCACAGGAAAATTCCGTGTTGAGCGTGAATCTCCGGGATAAATTTATTCTCAACAAAAAAGTTATTCAGTTTAACGTTGCTAAAATGTTTAATCCTATTAGTGAGCGGTTCAAACAAATATCCCTCGCCATAGATCGTAATCTCAAGGTCGCTGAAGAAGCCTCGTTTACTTAGCATCAAAATTGCCTCAATGGCAATATCATTGGCATAGTTTCGGGCCTTAAACGACCTAATCAACACTATTTTCTTCCTGAAGTCTGGATTCTTAACCCGGTAAGGGAAAAGGTTAGTGTCGATTCCGTTGGGGATAATGTGTGTGTTCTTAATCCCACATCCAATGTCCTCTTCGGTAGCCCTTTTAATCCACTTCGACACAAAAACAAACTGAATCAAAGAGCCTTGATTAGCAGCGGTAGCAAGGCTCTTAAGCTTTCTAAGTTGCTTATGGTTAGATTTGAAATAGGTAATTAGATACCGCAATGCGCCTAGGGAATTGAAATTCATCAGCCTTCTTTTCCAAGAGGTAGCTTCGTATCCGTGAATGAAAATTACCAATGGCTTGTGGAGGCCAATGAGAAAATCTATATAGGAGTATTGAATAAGATGACCGACAATAATATGGGGCTTAGCCAGTTGTATCTCTTTATAAAACTTTTCAAGATCATTTAAGATACAAACAGGTATACCTTCATACACAAACTTTCTTTCTTGTAATAGCCCACTATTATATCCAATCACCACCACTTCGGCCTGTTTTAAGTACTCCTTAGATCGTGTATGCACAAACACATCTCCATAAATATAATCCGGACTTGGATAGTCCGCGGATATCACTACAATTTTCATAGGGAGACTATCGCTTAAATTGATTGTGCTCTGTATTAAATCGAATATGCTTTGCCGGAATACCTCCTACCACCTCAAATGGCTCAACGTCATTTGAAACTAGGGCAAAGGCACCAATAACAGCATAATCTCCAATAGTTACTCCAGGCAGTATAATTGCCTTATCCCCAATCCATACATAGTTTCCTATCACAACATCCTTTTCCACCTCACTAATGGCTGAGTGATTTTCATCGGTAGTTGGCTGAAAAAGACTATGAGTTTTGGAGGTAATGTGAACAAATCTACCAATAGCACAGTGTTTGCCAATAGTAACTGTTGAGTTGCTTCCAGAATCTATTCGGGTAAAATCGTTTATATAGGTGTGCTCCCCAACCACAAGGTTCCCTTCCAGAGAAATAGCATAGAACGAAACTGATTTTGGCAGCTTAAAATAGTGT
>LNEN01000017.1 GCA_001464155.1 Cytophagales bacterium Ga0077538
AGTGACTAGGTGATGATCTGCATCTGGCGGGCTTTCTTTACTAACTCAATGGCATTCTTAACCGTGAATTTTTTCATGAGGTTAGCGCGATGTGTTTCTACGGTTCGCGGACTGATAAACAATTTGTCGGCCATTTGCTGGCTGGTTAATCCTCCATCGATTAATTGAATGATTTCAACTTCGCGGTTTGTGAGTTTTACTTTTTCTTCCGGCTGTTTCTTTCGAACAGCGTTTTGTTTGTACTTCGTCAAAATAACCTCTTGTACTTTTTGGCTGAAGTAGGTTTTGCCTTGTAGGATGGCTCGAACCGCATACTCTAACTCTTGCCCGCTTTCGCTCTTCACCACATAGCCTTTCGCGCCACTTTCAATGCAACGGCTGATGTAATCTTCGTCATCGTACATGGAGAGCATCAGAATATTCGCATTGCCATCAATGTCTAAGATCTTCTTAGCGGCATCCATGCCGTTCATATCGGGCATAGAGATATCTAAGATCACTAAGTTGGGGCGTAGCAACGTGTATTGGTCAATGGCTTCCGCTCCATTCGTAGCTTCTCCTACTACCTGAAAATCTTTTGCTTGTTTCAGCAAGTTTTTTACGCCTTCGCGAATCATGGCGTGGTCGTCCGCCAGAACAATGGTGTATTTAGTAGACATGCGTTTTTTCAGTTTGTGTAATTGGAACTTCTGCTATAATGAGTGTTCCTCGCTTGCTATCACTTTCGATGGTTAGCTTTCCACCCATCATTTCAGTTCTTTCCCGCATGTTCACGAGTCCATGATGCGGCTTCCCATCGTTAACAGGTTTCATGCCAATACCGTTATCTTCAACAATGAGCTTAATTTGATTTTGATTGCTTAGTAGTTGTAAGCTAATGGTGCTGGTGCGCGCATGGCGAATGGCATTGTTGATGGCTTCTTGTGCAATTCTGTAGAAATTCACTTTTTGATTTTGTTCAATCACGGGTACATCACCCGACTGCTGAAAAACAACGCTCACGTTCAGGGTTTCCTGAAGTTGCTTGCATAGCGATCTGAGACAAGTGGCCAAATCAAAATCTTTGAGCTTGGAAGGCAATAGATTTTCTGAAATTCGAACCGATTCCTGTATGGCTTCGTCCATGAGTTTGCTGATATCATGCGCCTTCTTTTTATCATTGACCAGGGTGTTGATATTCATTTTGATCGCATTCAACATTTGCCCCAGTCCATCATGTAAATCTTTGGCAATGCGACTTCGTTCCTTTTCCTGCCCTTCGATCAAAGCCGCTACACGTGTATTTTCAAATTCGCGTAGTAGCCGGGCATGCTCAACTTTTTCGCTCAGGTCTTTGAAAACGAGAACGTACCCAATGTGTTCACCTTTTTTATCCGTAATGGCACTGATGCTTCCTTCGCCTATGGGGATAAATTTATTTTGCACATGTAGTGATAATCCTTCTTGGAGGGCATTTACGTCCTTCCTAGTGCGCATTGAATAGGGTTTACCGGAAAGTCAAGTGTTGTGTCGTTTCGCAGCGGGATCACATCTGTAATTATTTTTCCCTGTGCTTCTTCGCGGTGTAGTGCTGTGAGCTTTTCGGCAGCGGGGTTAAGGTAGGTTACCTGAAACTGACTATCGACAATCACCATGGCGTCATTCATGGCCTTTACAGTAGAGTAGTATTTTTCTTCACTCTTCCGTAACCTCGATTCAATGTCGTGCTTGTAGAGTGCCATTTCCAGCACTGTAAAAATCTCGCGGTCTTCGAATGGTTTTGTTAAATAGCCATAGGGTTCCGTTACTTTTGCTCGCTGAATCGTGTCTTTATCAGTAAGGGCCGTAATATAAATAACAGGCAGATTGAATTTGTTTTTAATAATTCCTGCCGTTTGAATTCCATCCATTTCTCCGTTGAGCATGATATCCATCAATACTAAATCGGGTTTGGTGCTTTCTAGAAAAGCGAGGGCTTTTTCACCTGAATCGATAATGGCGTAGACGTGGTATCCTTCACTCTCCAGTGTTTTTTGGAGGTGGTAGGCTACAATGAATGAGTCCTCGACAATAAGGATTCCAGCTTTAGACATAGTTTGGGGTTGAATATTCCCTACTAATTAAAGATACACAAGCTTGTTGAACTACCTGATTTATCACCAAAAAAATTGATAATAATCAGGAAGTAGTTTAAGACTCGATTTTGAAGTCAATTTCAAACTTTGTGCCTTTAATTCGTTCAATTGTTACTTCAGCTTTTAGTTGTTTAATGAATATTTCGAGCAATTCCATACCAAAGGAGCCATGTAAACCTGGTTTAATTTCTTGTGGGAGTGAAACGCCATCATCAGAAACGATGAGTGTACAGTTATTTCCTTCTTTTTTGAATTGAATAGTGATCACGCCTTCGGTCTTGCTTTTGAACGCATGCTTATAGGCATTTACTACCAATTCGTTTACAATAAGACCGCAATGAATGGCATAATCCAAATTAATTTCTGTCGATTGTATGTCTACCTTCAAGTCGATTCGCTTGTCTTGCTGCGCCATACTTACTTGTAAATCGCGGATTAATCGCATCAGGTAATCAGACACGTTTACCTGATTGATAGAACCTGTCTGCAGCAAACGTTCATGAATTAGGGCAACAGACCGTATTCGTTGCCGCATATTATCCAGAAAGTCGCGTGACTCGGATGGATCCATGCTGGCCATCTTGATAAAAATGATGGAAGAGATGAGTTGTAAATTATTTTTAACCCGATGATGGACTTCTTTAATTAGTAAGTCTTTTTCTTTTAAAGCATCGATTAATTGCAACTCCACCATTTTCTGATCGGTAACATCAATGATTACGCCATTCCAGAGTACTCTTCCATCAGGCATTTTACTCGGTTGACTTCTTCTGCGGAACCAACGCCAGTCACCATTCTTTTGGCGAAAGCGGTATTCGATATCAAAAACGGTCAGGGCTGCATTCACTTCATCCGTCTTTCTTTGATTCTCTCGCTGATCATCCGGATGAATGTGTTGCTCGAAGAGTTCCGGATTATCCAGTAATTCCTGTACGCTTATTCCTGTAATACCTTCTATACCAGAACTGAAATATATGTAGCGACTTTGTTCCGCCATTTCAGGTATCTCTTCAAATTGGTAGATGGCTACGCTCGGCAAGTTATCGCTAATCACACGAATGCGTTCTCTGCTTTCTTGCATTACATGCTCTGCTTCTTTTAATTCAGTGATATTATTGAGTGTGGCAATTACATTGATTACTTCTCCGTGATCATCAAAACGCGGCAACACATCTACTAAGAGCCATATCCTGTCATTCGTAGTGGGTCTGTTAACACCCATTACCACTCCCTTAATGGATTTCTTGGTTTTGATAGCAATGGGCACGGGTAATTCTTCGAGAGGAAAAGGCTTACCATCTTCACGTACTAGACCCCAGCGCGGGTCGTAGGAAGTCATGCCGATTAATTGCTCCTCCGTTAATCCCAGTAATTCAAGCCCAGCCTGATTGCTGGAGATAATTTCTGCGTTCAGTCCTTGCACCAATACCCCTATGGTTAAATCCCGAACCAGTGTACGGAAACGTTGTTCACTTTCTGCGAGGGCAATCGCTTTTTGCTGTCGGTCGAATTCGGCATCAATGGTTTGTATGGCGAACGAAATGTTTTCTGTCACCTCCTGAAGCAGGCGTATTTCTTTTTCTGTGAAGAAATCAGGTTCATCTTTGTAGAGCGTTAAAATGGCGATGACTTTTTCTTCAACCATAATAGGTATCGCAATGCTTGATTCGTATCTGCGCTTCAGTGCCTCTTCTCTCCATAAGTTGTAGGTATCATTCCCGATATCTTGAATATTGTTATTTGTCACTATTCTTTTTTCTCGTGCTGCTCTACCTGTTGGTCCTCTGCCTTCGGGGATATCTAAGATTGATATTGCTGGAATCGTTTCAAAGTAATGATCCTCGTGTCCACTCCACACCAATGGTTCCACCACGTTTTTTTCGGTGTTGACAAGACCAATCCAGGCCATTCTAAACTTTCCATACTCGATGGCTATCTCACACACCCGATCATATACTTCTTTTTTGGTGTGAGCGTGCACAACCATTTGATTGATCTGGCTGGTAACGAGGTAGAGACGGTTAGATTTAATTAATTCCATTTCGGCTGTTCTGCGGGCAGTAATATCCTCCATAATGGACAAGTGTACACCTGGCAAAATATTGGCCACCGCGTTATACCGGGTAGTAATTACTTTAGCATCTTTTCCTTTTAAGTCGATAAACCCTGCCTGCCTTCCTTCTTTTAGGAATTCGTTGAAAGGATCTGCCGTCATGCTATCCAGCACCGCCACTTGTGCAACATTGAGTTTTACTAATTCATCGTGCGAATATCCAAGCATGGCGCAGGCAGATTCGTTTCCATCCAAATAGTTTCCGTTATCGTCTGCCAGAATGATGGCATTAATGGCGTTATCAAAAATAGCCTGCAAGCGCGATTTACTTTCCCGAATCATCTGATTTGACAATTCCAACTCCGTAACATCATAATTAACTCCGACCATTCTAATCGGGCTGCCTTCAACGTCCAATTCTACAGTACCATACCCTTTTATAAACCGGATTTCACCATCCGACTTTCTATTGATTCTAAAAATGATATCAAAATTTGTATTTTCCTGAAGCGAACGGGCAACAGCCTGATTTACATACGTGCGATCCTCTTCATGAACGAGTTCATTAAAAATGGTGTAATTGATCTGCTCTTTTTCATCGACTCCAAATAATTTGTAGAGTTGACTATCCCATAAGATGGATTGTGATTTTATATTGAAATCCCAGATGCCCATTTCCACAGATTGGGTGGCTAACAACAATCGGTTATGTACTCTTTCGAGTTCAATCTTTCTTTCCTTTTGTTCAGTTGTATCCAAGCCTACGCATTGTATGCAGATTGGATTCCCGGCTTCATCTTGCAAGGCCACATATTCCCATGCAGTCCAGAAATAGCCCCCTGCCGGATTTGGTTTTTTTAGGGAAACATTATAAACGTGGCCAGGATTTTCTAAACATTTAGCCACCACTTCCAAACAGGCGTGATGATCTTCTTTTAAAATTTTTTCGAGGGCATTTGATCCAATGACGTTTTCTGGTAAGAGCCCAAATTTTTCGTAGAATTTTTGGTTGGCAAAAGTGTAGTTGCCTTGTAAATCTGTTCGAATCAAAAAGCTCGATTGAGAATTAACTAACGATTCGAAATAGCGCTTGCTTTGGAAAAGTTCTTGTTCCGCTTTTTTGCGAACAGAAATATCGCTCGCGTTGAACGATACACCAATTACTTCGTTCTTGGTGTTGCGTACAGGTAAATACCTGATTTGATTCCAATACTTAAAGCCAGGGGCAAACTCTATTTCACGGTCAACAGTAATGGGTTCTCCGGCTAAAGCCTTTTTAAAATTCCTTTTTAAATCATCCACTAAGTCGCTTGGGGTAATACCCAGAATGCTGTCGCCAATCTTGATTTGTCTTTTAAAGACCTGCAAAGCACCTAGTTCTGCAGACTTATTGAACGACCGGATTTTGAGATCTGAATCCAGCAGGAAGGTGGAGTCAGTAGATGCATTGAGTACGGCATTCAATTCATCGTATACATTTTGTAAAGATTGCTCGGCCTTTTTTCGTTTTGTCACATCCAGAAAACTGGCCACGGCACCGATCAGACTTCCTTTGTAATCAAAAAGAGGGGCTGCGTTTACATTCAACCACTTTACCTTTTCACCAGGGGCTACAATTCCATGCTCAATGTTGGTGGCAGGTTGTCGATTTTTCAGGGCAATCGTCAGGGGTAGTTGGTCTTGCGGATAGAGTTCTCCTGCCTCATCTACTTGCTTCCAGTCTTTAGAGGCATAATACCGATGTTCGATCTCTTCACTTTCTAAACATAGAATCTCTGACGCACTTTGATTGGCATAAGTGATCTCACCATTTACATCCACCACCACCACACCACTGATCATGGTTTGAAAGATACCTTGGAGTTTGGCTTCAGAAGCCTAAAGTGCCAGTTCAAGTTTTTTTCTCTTGGTGATGTTAATAGACAGGCCATCCCACATGGTTTTGCCGTCAGCAATTTTCTGTGGGTTGGACCGTGTGTGAATCCATTTAATTTTTCCACTCGGTGTGGAAATTCGATACTCATGTTCGAATGTGCTGAGTGTATTTCTGGAATGCTCACCTTTTTGTAACATGACCTCCAAATCTTCCGGATGCACCATGTTGAAGACGAGCATTGGATCTTTTGCCAGCATATCGGGTGTGATCTCAAAAAGTTCCTGCACACCACTACTCGCATAGGGAAAACTTTCTATACCACCTTCTGCATTCACTACGTATTGATACAGAACTCCATCGCTCAGGTTATTAGTGATGCTTCGCAGAC
>LNEN01000018.1 GCA_001464155.1 Cytophagales bacterium Ga0077538
AAATTATTCTCCACCATAAATCTCTTGGGCTTAACCGTTAGCATCACAGGCACCTTGTTGATTTACCTCTACGTGCACTTAGAACTGAGTTACGATACTTTTCATACCAGTGCTGAAAGAATTTACCGTATCAATCAGACCTTTATTTGGGGCGAACGCAATGAACATCAGTTTGCTTCCACCGGCCCTGGCGTAGCGCATGCCATTCGGGAGGAATTGCCGGAGGTAGAACTTATTACCAGTCTTCATACACCGGGCAATTTTTTAGTTTCCTATACCAACACTAAAAATGAAGTAATCTCTTTTGAACAGGAAAATGTGTTGGCTGCAGACTCCAACTTTTTCGCCATGTTCAACTACCCTTTGGTTGAGGGTAATCCCGAAACTGCTCTAACCCTTGCCAACACGATGGTAATGACCGAGTCCATGGCTAAAAAATATTTTGGCAATGAAAATGCAATAGGCAAATTAATGCGTGTGGGCACTGGCGAAGAAGAGAGAACGTATGAAGTAAATGCCGTGGTGAAAGACCTTCCCGAAAACTCCTATATCCAATTTGACATGCTCTTCTCCATGGAGAGTTTTCCGATGGTAGAGCGCATGCGCTGGAGTTGGGTATGGACACAATTGGAAACCTTTGTGCGCCTGGCAGAAAACACTGATGTGGATAATACACGAGTAAAGATGGCAGGCATTCCGCGCAAACATGCGGAAGAGACCTTACAACGCGCTATGCACATGAGCTTTGATGACTACATTAAGTCCGGCAAAAAATGGGAGCTCTTTCTTCAGCCCCTTACCGGAATTCATTTACCCAGCGAAGTAGTGTACAACCGCATCAACCGCGAAGTCGGCAACATTAAAATTATTTATTCCCTCATCGGTGCCGGTGCTTTCATTGTCTTGCTCTCGTGTATCAACTTTATGAATTTAAGCACAGCGCAATTCACCAGAAGAGTAAAGGAAGCCAGCATTCGAAAAATATTGGGTTTGCAACGCAGCGAGTTAAGCGTCTACTATTTTATTGAGGCCTTTTTCTTCACCTTTCTGGCTCTTGTGGTGAGTCTGGCCCTCATTCAAATTTTACTTCCCGGTTTCAACTATGTTACCGGAAAATCCCTGCAACTCAACCTCTTTACCGATGCAACGCTAGTTATTTCCTTACTGCTGCTCATCACTCTCATGAGTGTGCTTTCCGGAAGTTACCCTGCACTCTTTCTGAGTCGCTTTAATCCGGTGGAAGGCATCAAAGGAAAATTGCGCACGGGCCGTGAAGGCAGATCTTTCCGGAATGCACTGGTTGTTCTTCAGTTTTCCATTTCGATTTTACTCATCCTCTGCACGGCAGTTGTTTTTCAACAATTAACGTTTGTGGGCACGAAAGATTTAGGTTTTGACAAAGAGAATTTAGTGGTGCTGAAAGGTGCGGAGCGCGTGTCGGATCCTGAAGCGCTTGCCCAGGCTTCCTCCCTTCTTCCGGGAGTCATTCAAACTTCTCTTTGCACTTCCCTTCCTCCCTCAGTGTATGGCGGAGAAACCTTTCGGGCAGAAGGACAGAACACCAATTTTCCCCTCAACTTTGCTACCGCTGATGAAGGATTTCTACCCACGCTTGGCATCACGTTAGCCTGGGGAAGAAACCTGGAGATTGGCAATGCTGCAGATCACAACAAAGTACTGCTCAATGAAACGGCTGTAAAACGGATCGGCTGGGCACTGGACGAATCTACTATCGGAAAGAGAATTGCGATTGAGGAATCTTACTTCGAAATAATCGGTATCGTAAAAGATTTTAACTACTGGACGTTACAAGCGCCCATCGAACCAATGGGTATTTTTCATTACAAAAACAGTACGCTTGCTCCTTACGAACCAAAAAAATATGTGGTCATGAAAGTGAACGCTCAGGACAGCGAGTCGTGGGCGGGTACCCTCAGTGCCCTGGATAACTTATGGAAAACACACGGCAAGGATTTACCTTTTCAATATGAGTTTGTGGACAATGCTTTTGACGAAACGTTTAAAGAGCAACATCAATTTGCGCAAGCCCTTACCCTCATTGCTTCATTGGCCATACTGATTGCTTGCCTGGGCTTGTTGGGTATGATTGTTTACTCATTGGAGCAGCGCACCAAAGAAATTGGTATTCGCAAAGTATCCGGTGCCTCTGCTTTCAATATTCTCGTGCTCATTGCCAGAAGTTACACAAAGCTCATACTCATTTCTTTTGTCATCAGCGCACCCGTTTCCTATTGGCTTATGCAACAGTGGCTGAACGATTTTGCTTTTCGCATTACTCCATCACCGCTACTGTATGCTTTAGTAGGCATAAGCACCTTAGCAATAGCCATTCTCATCACCAGCTATCATTCGTTAAAAGCTTCTCTCCAAAATCCTGTAGAGGTGTTGCGGGATGAGTAGCATTCGGTAAAACCTCACAAGAACATCCTTGCCTTTTTATAAAAGAGGCAATCGGTGTATTTTGCGGGGTGAAGCGTACGGAAAAAATTGATTGTCTTATTGTGGGTCAGGGGCTGGCGGGTAGCGTGTTGGCTTTGCAACTTTTTCAGGCTGGAAAAAGGGTGATGCTACTCGGAAAAAAGGAAAATCATTCTTCACGCATTGCTGCCGGTCTATTCAACCCTGTCACCGGAAAAAATTTATCCAAAACCTGGATGGCGAATGAAGTATTTGCACAGCTTCATTCATTCTATTCTGAAGCCGAGCACCTTACAAAAGCTTCTTTTTTTCACCCCTTTCCGATCTATCGTCCCTTCCTTTCCATTGAGGAACAAAATGAATGGATGGGCAAAAGTGCTTCACCTGAATGGGTGCCTTTCATCAAAAAAGTATTCAGTAGTTCAACCCATTGGCCGGGGGTAAATGATTCGTTAGGTGGACTCTTATTACAGCAAACCGGCTTTGTGGATACCAACACTTTTCTGGATGCTGTAAAAAATTTCTTTCAGCAGCTGGAATCTTATGCGTGTGAACCCTTTGACTATCCTGCGCTTCAGACTTTTGAAAATGAAGTTGTTTATAAGTCGTGGACGGCCTCGAAAATCATTTTTTGTGAGGGCACTGAATCGTTGAACAATCCACTTTTTAACTGGATTCCCATCCGGCCGTTAAAAGGAGAAACCCTTACCATAGAAGCTTCCTTACCGGAAGATGCTATTATCAATCGGGGGGTATATGCCGTACCCCAAGCGGATC
>LNEN01000019.1 GCA_001464155.1 Cytophagales bacterium Ga0077538
CCAGATTCCTTATGAAATAAAAGAAGATGTGGGTAATGTCTATGTGATCGCCTATCCGCAGACTGAAAAGATCATGATTGAATCCACTACCTCTGCTATTATTTTTTCCTCATTTGATGAGAACTTCAAAAAACAGTTTGTGGAGACCCTCCGCAAGCAAAAAATAATTAGTGAACCAGAATTCCTGAAGAGTAACCTGAACGAGCTTTTTGATACCTATTATTTCAACACCAAAGCCACTATTACCAGCAAGGGGTTAGTAGGGTTAAATTACCTAACAGATGGACTTACCTTAGTTCAGCATGAAAATTATGAGGCTGCTTTTCAGCATTTTGAGAAAGCTTACTATATCAGTGAAAGCCCGAAATCCGCCTACCTTGCCATGGAAGGAGGAAGCCAGGCATTTTTAAAACATCCTCAACACGATTTAAAACAAGCTGCGCTCTTGGGAAAATTAAGTCGGTATCAAGCACTGGGTTTAACATATGAAATCATTGCAGCAGAATTCCACAAGGCCATACAGGATCTATTGTTTGCCAAACGTGATAAGGAAACTTTGGAGGCTTACTATCAAGAGTTACTCAAGTTTACTACCAACTATAAAACCAAGCGCGAAATCGCATTTGTCTATAACTATGAAAACGGTCGTTATCTCTACAACCAGGCACGCTATCGAGATGCCGTCCCTTATCTGGAAGAAACGCTGAATCAAAAACCTAATAACCAGGATGCCGCCACCATTATGATCAGCACACTAAGTCAACTCGGTTCCAATCAGGCGCAGACCGAAGATTATAGTAAAAAACTAATTGGATATGGAGCTAAATACCCAGCCCTCTCAGAAAATAATCTCTTCAATAGTCTCCTTGCCTCCAGCCTGTTGGTTCAGTTTGCCATTAAATACGAAGACGGAAAACCACAGGAAGGAGAATCGTACCGTAAAAACTTTGAGGCCTTGTATGCGCAACATCCAGACCTAAACCTCAACAGCTATCTGCTTGGAAGCGCCTATTCAAGTGCTGCCACCTATTACTTTAAAAAGGGGCAAACAAAAAAAGCACAAGAGTATTTATCCAATGGATTGGCCATATCGCCCGACAACTATGAATTAAAGTCAAGGCAACGGATGATCCGATAGTGCACTTACCGGTTTTCTGCGGCTACGTTATACGCTCGTTGTGTTATGTAATAATTACCCAACGGGGTTTTTACTTTAGCAATAACATTGATACTCTCCATAATAAAGGCACCTCTAGGTAAGTAGTAGTCCACTTCCACAATACCCTTATGAGTTGAGGATGAAGGCCACAGTCTTTTGACTTTATCACCAAAGCATCCGTTGGCCTCTAGTTTACCCAAATAAAACTCTGCACCCCTGGCGTTATCGGACATTGATATCCGCAGTGTATACTTATTATCTGTAAGCAACTTGTCAATTGGTGTTATCAGAATGCTGGGATACTTCTTCTTAACGGCACCGTCCAAGGTATATTCCACAAGACCCTGGCAAGGTTCATCCTGTACAAAATTTGCTACTGAAGCCGGCTTTCCGTTATCTCTGAATTTTAATTGCTTACCATGCATCTTTCCCGCTACATAGTCTGTCTGCTGGTAAAGCTTTCCGTTTTCATAATATCGTTTTGCCTGACCTTCTTTAATGCCCTTGTTATAATTAATCTCTTGAAAAATATTACCTTCTTTATAATACTCTTTGGCCACCCCATGCTTCAACCCATTTTCATAGTTGATCTCTGCGCGCACTTTGCCATTCTCAAATAAAGAAGTAACAAGTCCTTGCTGAACACTCTCAGCTTTAGTAGTTTTTTTTTGCTTTTTCTTTTTCTCTTGTGAACAGGAAGTTAGGAGAGACACACACATCAATAAAACGAGTGGTGTCAACATGCGTGTGCAAAAAATCATACCGCGATTGGAGCTTTTATCGATGGATGGGACTGGTAGTTTACGATTTCAAAATCTTCAAACTGATAGTCGAATAAGGAAGCAGGCTTGCGTTTGATGACCAGTTGTGGAATAGCAAAGGGCTCACGCGAAAGCTGAAGTTTAGCTTGTTCAAGATGATTGGTATACAAATGCACATCCCCCCCTGTCCACACAAATTCTCCAGGCTCCAGATCGCACTGTTGCGCGAACATGTGGGTCATTAATGCATACGAAGCGATGTTAAAGGGCACCCCCAAAAAATAGTCAGCCGATCGTTGATAAAGCTGGCAGGATAACTTTCCATCCGCCACATAAAATTGAAACAGGGCATGACAGGGAGGCAAGGCCATTTTATCTACTTCGGCTGGATTCCAGGCCGTCACAATGTGTCTGCGAGAATCGGGTTTATTTTTAATCTGTTGAAGTACCTGGGTGATCTGATCGATATGCCGACCATCGGGCGCTGGCCAACTGCGCCATTGCGAACCGTATACGGGACCAAGCTCTCCATTTTCATCGGCCCATTCATCCCAAATGGATACGCCATTATCTTTCAAGTACTTGATGTTTGTCTCGCCCCTCAGGAACCACAACAATTCATAAATGATAGAACGCAGGTGTAGTTTTTTGGTGGTCACTAATGGAAACCCTTGAGCCAGATCGAAACGCAATTGACGACCAAATACAGAATAGGTTCCTGTGCCTGTTCTGTCTGTCTTTTTGGATCCTTTATCCAGAATCTCCTGCATCAGGTCTAAGTACTGCTTCATGCCGTAGGGTTTGGGCAAAAATAAGCATCCGAAAGGCTAATTCAGCGAGGGAGGAAAATAATTTGATGTGCTGATGAGTTGATGTGCTAATTTGATGGTGGGCAGCATGTAATAAAAGAGAACATTACCGG
>LNEN01000020.1 GCA_001464155.1 Cytophagales bacterium Ga0077538
TTTTTTGATAATGAAATCTTGAGATGTTTTCTGACTTGTACCTTCTTTTGTAAAATTGAGATTTAGTTTTATTTCAAAAAGCATCTCATCGTTCATTTTAGCTTTAAGTCGATCTTTATACAGATCCTCAAGATTATTAAGTAGTTGTTGTCGAAAGTCGATTGAAATATTTCTTTCATTTTGTCTTGAATTTCGCTTTTCCAGAAGATTGATGACTACGGCTATAACTGAAATGACAAAGAGAGCTCCGAAAAGAATAAATTCGCGATCTTTACCTTTTCCAAATGCTTCTTCTGAAAGAGTATTAAAACTCGATTCCAAAATATTAGTTAAGATACTAATTCCTAGATAAACCAAGATTGAACATATCGCTAAGATTATTTGTGTTCTTTTTGACACTTGTAAGCAAACATTATGTAAGTAGGATTATTAATAATATCAAATATAACATTATCATCCGTAACTATCTTTTTAAGTTAGTTATAATTGAGATTAAGTATATTTATAATTGTCTTACAAACTAAAATATACCTTTATCTTATTCCAACTGTATTATTAATTCATTGCGTACAGTTATTAACAGAACTCCAAGGCGGCTGCGCCGCTCAGTCTGTTCTGTGTTTAGACTTAGATTTAATCCAGAACGGGGGCTTCGACTCCCGTTTTTGTTTCTTGTATTGCAATAGAGCCCCGGACTGTTAATAGCAACTCACACTGGCCATAGGGTCATTCATAAATCATGCCTTTATATCTATGGTTTGTATTTTTGTGAACTCAATGTGCCGTCAACGCGGCTTTGGTGACAATTTCCTTCAGTATTCCACTAAACTTAAGCAAAGATGATCGACGGACTGCATCAGATGCATTTCTGGAGTGAACCTACGCAGAACTACTTATGGATCACTAGCCCCTCTTTGGTTAGGGTAAGATGGATTAAAACTATTTCCTGGGCAATAAGGCTAGTTTGTCCAACTTTATACAGGTATACAGGGATACGTCACCCTTGGAAGACTATTTTTCAGGGGAAGCTCATTATATTTTCATGACAATCAATAACCATCTTCGGCCAGTGGCCGAAATGCCATTATATATAAAATAACTGAAGGACACAGGCATGGTAGAGCAAGAATTAGAAGGTGTCAGAGAGCAAAAAGAATTCTTGGAAGCATGGCCCATCGAACGGCTTGAAAGCCTCACTCTTGAAGAGTATACAAATTTAGACAGAGATACCTCCTTCATTTACTGGCTAGAAAAACGAACTGAAAATACAGGGAGCATTTGGGGTGGCAGTGCATTTAAGTTTGGGATTTATCGTAGAAAAAATACCGAAGAATTTAGCGGAAGAAAAATGTACCTGTCGGATGGTGTGTACGCCTGGTACACAAAATATGGCTCAACGTGTGAAGAAGCCTTTCAAAAAATTAAATCTGCTATTTTAACAATCGTACATGCTAGCGCTCAGAATGAGTTTGTGCGCATTGACTCTATTGATCTAGGCGAGTCAGTTAAATGGAAAATAGCATTTCTTTATAACCCATCCTCCCTAATTCCTGTGTTCAAGAAAGATGTACTTGCTAGAGCAGCTGAGACAAATGGCCTTCATGGTGCTAAACAAAGAACAGTTAGTGAATTACAGAATTTTTTAATGAGCTTAAAGCAGTTTGAACTTAACACTCTGGAATACTCGACACATATTTGGAATGATTTCAATCTTGATAATTTTTATTATGTCATTGACAAGTTTATCCATCAAGCACAAACCAGCTCACTCAAACACTCTGGCTATCCAAAAGAGTTTCGTGGATGCCAAGTTAGAGTCAGTTTTGGTCAAGGTGTAGCAGCACAAGTGCCTTGGATTGGTTTCCTAAAAGCCCCCAACACCATTACAGAAGGCATCTACCCTGTTTATCTCTACTACAAAGCTGCGAACTGTTTAGTTCTAGCTTATGGAAAGAGTGAAACAAATGAGAGCGTAAATCGGTGGAGCAATGAACAAAATCTTCAGACTATCGCTGACTGGCACAGGGAGAAAATTGGAAGCCGTGCTCCTCGTCATGGCGATTCATATATCAAAGCTGTTTATGATCTTAATGATGAGCTAGAACCAGAAGTCATCAAAAAAGACTTGGATGAAATCTTAGCTATGTATGCCGAGCAGAAATTTGATTCGCAAGACGTTGATGAATCCACCGTAATATTACAAAATAAACCGAAGCCACGTGTCTGGTTAATCGCTCCAGGTGAAGGTGGTTGCAAATGGGAAGAGTTTTATGATGAAGGTGTCATTGCCATAGGTTGGAGCTTAGTGCCGGATTTATCAAAGTTCAGTGAAAGAGAACAAGTGCGCGAGAAATTGTTAGCCATGTATCCTGAAGGAAGTGTATCGCAAAGAAACAATTCACTTGCTCTATGGCAATTTGCGCATGTAATGCAGATTGGTGACATCGTGATCCCAAAAAAGGGATTACGCCAATACTTAGGCTATGGCATCGTCACATCAGACTACTACCATGACGAGTCTCAAGTCGATTTTCAACATCAAAGAAAAGTTAATTGGCAGAAAAAAGGTGTATGGGCGGAAGAAATTCATAATATCATTTTAAAAACACTCACAGATGTCACAGAGTATCCTGAATACGTCGATCGCTTAAAACGGCTCATTGGTATTGGCCAAGAAGCTGTAATACCTAAAGTCATCAATTATTGGTGGTTGAATGCAAATCCAAAACACTGGAAAATTTCTGACTACACAGTTGGCCAAGAGCAGACTTACACCACTCACAATGAGAAGGGCAATAAACGTAATCGCTTTGAATATTTTCAGTCCGTCAAACCAGGCGACCTTATTGTTGGGTATGAATCGACACCGATTAAGAAAGTAGTGGCAATTTTTGAGGTAACGAAAAGCGCGCATATCGATGAAGACGATGGTGAAGAGAAAATCACTTTTATTATCCAGAAGCTCCTGCCTGAACCAATCTCATGGAACGATCTAAAAGAAATACCTAAATTAGCAAACTGTGAAATACAACACAATAAACAGGGCAGCCTTTTCAAGTTAACTCGTGATGAATATGAGGCGATTATTGAATATGAGATTCAGAATGAAAACCCAGAATACACTCTAGAAGACGCGCTAAAAGATTTGTTTATTGAAGAACCAGAATTAAAAAAAATTCTGACAAGTCTTAAGTACAAACGGAACATTATTCTTCAAGGCCCGCCTGGAACTGGGAAGACATACATGGCTAAGCGTTTGGCCTTCTTAACGATAGGTGAGAAAGATAACAGCAAAATCGAGATGGTTCAGTTTCATCAATCCTACAGTTATGAAGACTTTATTCAAGGATACCGGCCACAAGATGATGGCTCTTTTCGATTGGAGAATGGGGTGTTTTATCGTTTTTGTAAGAAAGCACAAAACGACCCAGACAAAAGCTACTTCTTCATCATTGATGAAATTAACCGCGGAAACCTAAGCAAGATTTTTGGCGAACTGATGCTATTAATCGAGAAAGACAAACGTGGCCCTGAATTTGCAGTTTCATTGACGTATTCACAATCCAGCGACTCTCGTTTTTACATTCCGAGAAACGTCTATATCATAGGAACCATGAATACCGCTGACCGTTCATTGGCGGTAGTCGACTACGCCTTAAGACGACGTTTTGCTTTCATTAATCTCACGCCAGTCTTCAATAGCAAATTTCGTAACCACATTATCGATAAAGGTGTCGATGAATTTATCGCTGACAATATCATTCAAAAAATGACTACACTGAATGAACTGATAGGCAACAACTTAGGCGATGGCTTCAAAGTTGGGCACAGCTACTTCTCCGACCTTGGTGAGATGAATGGCGACGATTCATGGTATCGCTTTGTCATTCAGCACGAGATCGGTCCTCTTTTAGAAGAATACTGGTTCGACAATTTAGATAAAGCTAATAGGTATCGTGATGATTTGTTGAATTAACATGGAAATCCCTTTTCGCAATATCTACTACTTGCTAAGCTATGCATGGAACAGACTGGAAGAAGCTGAACGTCTTGAAGTCAGCATAAGCGATTACAAAGACTCCTTGAATCTCTTTACTCGTTTACTTTTGGCCGCAGTTAATTATCTGTTTAAAAAAGGCTTAGACAGATCGTACATCGATGTTTCGGAAGATTATGCTGGAGTCAAAGGCAAGCTCAATTTCAAGGCTTCGCTTAATAAACAACTCTTCAAACAGGGTATAACAAATTGCACTTTTGACGAATTCTCTAGCAATGTTCTGCAAAATCGCATTCTCAAATCAACACTACGTCTGATTACAAAACTGGATTCAATCGACCCTCAGTTACGAAAAGAAGCATGGAGCGGCTTTTACCGATTTCATGGAGTTGATGAAATTGATTTGCAACTTCATCACTTTCAACAAGTACGGATTCATCGCAACAACTCCGAATATGACTTTCCTCTTCGCGTAGCTCGCTTTATTTTTGAGAATATCGTACTAGATGAAAAATCAGATACATATTTTTTCAAAGACTTTACTCGCGACGAGAAAGCGATGGCCTCTCTTTTTGAAGATTTTATTCGCAATTTTTATGCGCGTGAGCAGTCACATTATGCTGTCAGACGTGAAGACATAAGATGGGAAGCCGAAGCATTGCATGATAGCGACTTATCTTTGCTGCCAAAAATGCAAACAGACATCACACTGGAATCATTAACTCACAAAATTATCATTGATACCAAGTATTACCGAGAAACATTATCCACGCACTACGATACACAAAAAATTCATTCCAGTAATCTATACCAAATCTACGCTTATTTAAATAATGTGGAGAAAGACTTCAGAAACTCTAAGAATGCCATGTGCGATGGAATGTTGCTCTACCCAACTGTGGGAAGAGAAATAGACGCTTCATATCAAATAGGCAAACACAAGATTCGGATTGCAACCGTAAATCTCGGTGAGGACTGGAGCGTGATTAGTCAGCGTTTATTGAGCTTTGTGGAGAAGTCCGAAAATGAAAGAAATCTTTCTTGAGATACGCCGCTATTCATCGATCCTTCTTATTTACAATCCAAATAAAATAGTGCTTGCCGTACAGCCATAACTCTTTCATGTGCGGCGGCATTCAATATCAAGATCAAAAGATCTACTTCCCTCAACCCGATGCCAGACTCCCAGTAAAGCTGCGACATGGTGATGTTACCTGGATCATCTGGGGGAAACGTAAGCTAGAAGGTTCAGGCAAATTTCCCAATGGCGGCTGGGCACGTATCGATTCCACCAAGATGGGCAAATGGAAACCGTGACATCCCAGACCTTTGTTGATTCCTGCTGAAAGTTTTATGGAAAAGGATCACGATAAACAAACCCATTGGATCACTTTGGCGCTGGGAATGGCGATACAGGCGCTACTGGCTGAAAGAGACGGTGAGCAGAGAGTGTATGTAGTTACTGAAGAAACGCCGTCTGAATATAACTGGATTCATGATCGATGGCCGAAATTGAGAAAATTGGCGGATTCAAGGGTGTCTGTTTCTGAGTGATCTTTATGTCACAGCAGGTAAATCTACCTGCCGCTCACCCTAGCTAGATGCTTATTTTGATGAGCTAAGTTAGCTCCTAATTATGGCCATCATCTGTCTAGAATGTTTCTGATGGCATACAGGCCATTCAATTTCAGACGCTAAGCACGGTTTGTGTGGAGATAGTACATCTCATATAGAACAAGTTTAGACGATCATTTTTCATCGGCACTCTTTGTCAATGCATCAAGGTTATCCGATAGGATGTCGAAATCTTTTAAAAGTTTTTCAATCCTGCTGTTATGAAGCGCTTCCATTTCATTTATTTTCTTTTCAGCCAATTGTAGGCGAGAAGCATATTCTTTAAGCAGGCGCACTGATACATATGCAGCATCTAAACATGCAGTGGGGCTATGGTGAGGGTTATGTTCAAGCTGGTCGCCAGCACAGATATCTGATTGATATTTTCTGGGCTCATCATCGGACGACCACCGTATCTGCGCTGTGGAAACTTGAATTCCATCGCCTCCTCTGCCTATCTTTAGGGGTTCGGCATGTGTGGACACCAAAGGCATTAGTATAAAAATACAACAAATCAAAATTAATCGCATAAACGGCATGGGTGTGTCCTTCTTAGATAATTAATTAGAGCAATTGAACGAGGAGTGATTTCAGTGAGAATTATTCTTGATTTCATACACTAAAGAGTAAGCTATTTCTCCAGCAATTGCTTTTTTTTGTGCCCCTTCTCCTGCAACTTTGTTTATTTCTCGAATAATATTGCGATCGATTAATGCTTGATTTACCTTGTCACGATAGGACAGAGCCAGTTTTAAACTGTCTGGTTGTTCAAACACACCTCGCGAAAGCGCCATTGGTGAAGGCATTTTTACATAGAATGTACCAAAATGCACCACTGGACCAACCCCATAATCAGGTAAGGGATTCTTTGCAGACCAGTCCGGTTCATTTTGTTCTGGACATGAGGCATAAGCCTTGTCCTTCTGTTTTTGGTCTTTACTTACTACATATTGTATGTTCCAGTTCTCGAATAATTGAGACATGTCTTCCCGTTCAATAGATGATTCATCACACGCTTTAGGAGAAGAAAAATTTGAGAAAGCCCGTTGATATTTTATTTGTCTGTAATTAACAGCTTCCGCTCTAGCTTCACTACCCAATGTATCGGCAATGGCATGACGTAATGCAATGATTACGACATTTCTTGCTAGTATTGGGTTAAGGCGCATCGCTTCTATTGCATTAGATTTTTTTTCACGTACCAACTTATCTTGAACTTGAGACAGGTCTGTATTTAGTGCTTTAGTATTTTTATCATATAGTGTTTCTTCGATCAATTGGGCAGTATAGTCACCATAGGTAATTCCTTGCTGTAGTACTGCCGCATCTGCAAGCAACATTAAGCGTCTTAACAAGTACTTACCTTTGCCTTGCGCTACAGTTTCCTTGAAAAAATCAAAATCATCAGGACCATACAGAGAAAAATATTTAATAAACTCTGGTTTGACAAATGTGAACTGATTATCGGAATCTTTTTTTAAACCAAAATCAGATATTCCAGCTATAACTATTCCGGTATTTATTATTTCATAAGTCAACGGGCCAAGCATGGCGCTATCTGTCAGTAGTGTTGACCAAATACCTTTATTAATCCCACTATTTCCTTCTAAAACGCTTGGGCATAAAAATTGTACAAATCCTTCCGATATTATTTGCATTTTCCTATCTAGTGGGCTGCATTTAAATTTATCTAGTCTGTCATTAACACCAGTTTTTATATAAGTATCATTCCTTAACGATTGAGATTTAACTTCTGGGGCGGGTTGAGAGAAGCGCAACATATATTGTGCAGGTGCGTTATTAACAACCTTAGGCAAGGCACTATCTACAAACCTACTGGCAGCACGGAATGCTGCAATTTGGGTAGATGAATACTTATTCCAAGCTGTCTGAGTTTCTGGATCAGTTGTAATCCTGGCGGTAGGAAAGTCCATCATCGATACAATATCACCTGACCAGTTTCCATCCAGAGCACTTCCGTTCAAGAAATCAACTATCACGGTGTAACATGATGAGGCATATGATGGCATATGTAAGTCGCCAAGTATGTCAATTAACTCCGCCTTACCACTTATTCTATAGTCTTGGGATATTCCATTACTATTCGACAGTTGATTTGTGAAAGCATCGCATTTTCTCCATTTTTCGAGTTTTACAGCTTGCGTAATTCGAACATTGCTTAATACCGCACTCTCAATGTTATTGAGCTTTGCTAAAGCCTCCTGCCTAAATTTTTCTTGGTTTTTAGCAAGTTCGGTAAGTGCAAATAGTGTTTTCTTTTGTAGCTCAATTATTTCATCAAGCTTTTTATTTACCTGCTCGAAATGCTGGTTAAGGTAGGACATCAAAGCAGCATGACGCTCTGCTGCAGCATCGGGTTTGCCTAATCCAGTCAGTGCTGTAATGCCTGCGACCCCTCCTAACATATTTCCTGATGCAAAATTTGCAAAAGCAGCAGCTCCTTGTTGAGCTATCGCTAAGCCTTTAGTGATGTTTGGGCTTAAACCAAGATCTCCTGCAATTGCTGCAAGATTGCCAAGGTCACTTGCAGTGCTTTGTAGTTCAGAAACCAACTGTTCTCTTGCCTGATCTGCTTCGAGACTTTTAACCAACGCATCATTCTGATCTTCTGTCAGGTCTGCTAATATGCCGCTTCTTACTGCTGCTAACTTTTGGGATGTCGACCAGCCTTCATAAGAAATTTGAGTCAATGCTTTGAGAGCTTTTTCATGCCCATCCATTTTTGTGTGTAGCTCAGTTAGCCTATCGTTAGATACTGCTATCGCGTTATCAATTCGGCCAAGATGATCACCTACGTTATTCAAATGTGAAGTAACAGCCGATTGATAATTATCCAAATTATTTTTTAGCGTTCCTACGTCCTTTTTGAACTTTTCACTGTCATCACCAATAGCATCTACTCTTCGCAATGTCTCTGCTGAGATATTTAAAGCGATATCTTGAGCCTGTGCATTAATCATTTTTAAACTTTCTTCATCATGAAGAACATCTTTAAGAAGTTTATGCCCAATCCGGATATTTCCGATTTTATTGGCTAACTCCTCTCCTTTAAGTTTAAGATCCGATTCGGTTAGGTCGTTTTGTTTTAACCCCTGTGAAAGTAACGCCTTTGTTTTTTCTTCCGCCTTTGCTAATACCATACTTCCAATTTGCTCACCAAGTTTCTCAGTGCCATAAGCTGCTATAGCAAATGTTGCTTTTGACATTGGTTCCGGATCTGTAAGGGCGGCATAGGTAAGAATCGATCCTACAATATTAAAATTTGTTTGAACAAGCGTAGATCCATTTCTTCTGTACTCAATTTCTTTCTTTATTTGATTAGCAAGCTGTATATATTGATTTGGCTCAGAAACTGCGAGCTTTTGGCTTTTATATCCCGTTGCGACTGTTTGCGCCATAGTAAGTGATAGTTCTAAGGCACTTATGGCAATGTCATTTTTGTCTGCAGCAGCTGCAGAACTGAATTGCCCACATAATAGAATAAAGGAAACTCTTAGGCAGTATATAAACACAAGGGTGAATCTTTCCTTAAGGAAAGATTCAAACGATTTTAAAATAAGCATATTTTAACTTCACATATGTAATTGCAATTATTCTCGATTGAACTCAACTTTTCACCGCGGAGCTAAATGTGAAAGCGATGGTATTGTAACTTAATTTAGATTTAGATTGACCCTCTGTATCGGTTAGAAACCGACTCTGATCGTAATAACATTGTTGCCTGTTTCACCTGTTTGATTCAATCCCAAACCGTGCTCAGTCTTCCTAACCCAGAGCATTCCATATTCCCCGCAACCGCACATCCAAAGCGGCACGACTATCGATAGCAACTTCATGAATCGTATCGACAAGTAAATCCTAGACACCCCTCTCAATCCAAGCCCTTTCATACGTTTAGACATTTTCGCCAATCCTTGCGACAAATCTCTTTTATTTTCTGTCAGTTCAATCGATTAAATCTCAATTTTCAATAATCCATTCAAACAAGGAGACAAATACTGTTAATCCTTTTACCGATCCTTCAAATCGTACACAACAAATCAGGAGGTATTCAATGGCAAGACAGCCCAGACACCGTTCCATACGCAATCTCAGATCATCGGGGTGGAAAGCTGCCAGAATTGCCGAAAATACTCTGAATAGAACTGCCACCGGACTATTCCACTGGCTGACTACCGATCATTCAGACATGACGAGGATGCTCACACTTATGCCTCAGATGGGATTATTGGATAGCGTCAAATATGTCTTTATGTGTCTCCTCATTACCATAGCCGGGATTGCTCTGCAGGTAGTCTGGCTATATTTCCTCATCTTCCACGGTTTACCACTTCTGCTCTCCATCTGACATTACAGTTTCTTCAATCCGGGCCCGACATTATGCAGGCTTTTTTTTTCGTCCAAAATTAGGAGGTAGTTCATGATCATCCTGCATGGTCCATCACTGATTCATAGCATTGCCGATCTCAGCATTCGTGCTCTGATCAGTCAGCGTTTCTCCCAGATTCTTTCAGGTGAACCCTACGACTACGATCAACACGGTTACATGATCATAGTTGAACCGGGAGACAGTATTGAATCACTGGAATCGGAATCGTGCTGCTCCATTCTTCATAACGCCTTCGATGACACGCATTTCGGTGACTCCGATTTCACACCCTGCTTTGAAGCATTGGAAGAACACAGCCATTGTTTCGAAATGCTGTTCATCCTCAACGACGAAGGTTTTGCCATCGACATCTTTATCCCCAAACATTCAGGAATCGACCCCCAGTTGCTTGCGCTGTGTGCTGAATATGCGGTACCGGCAATCACGGCACAAACCTGAAGTTTTCTGTTTTCCTCCCCTCTCTGTTTTTTCTGCTTTTCAGTTTTTCAGTTTTTCAGAATTTTAGTTTTTCAGTTTTCCAATCCAACTTTTAGGAGATTTCCATGGAAACACCTATCAATGCACTTGTCGACGATATGGTCAATATGCTCGATGATCGTCTTCGCGAAGATTTCAACGAGCGTGCGGCCATCATGGAATTTGATGCAGAACTGCCACGCGATCATGCCGAGTGTCTGGCATTGCTGGATGTATTGCGGCGCCATCCTTCAGCGCTGTGCGGCGTGACTTTAATTCGGGTTGTCATGAATGGTTCCGACTTATGGTTACTCACCACTGATATTGACCGTACCCGTCAACACGTAGATGACATTGGCGGTACTAATATTGTTGTCTGTGATTTGAAAGATGACATTGATCAGCAATTCAGCGGCATCGCAGCAATGACTTCAATCAAGTGACTTTCGGTTGCGCAGTTTCATCCATCTTATTTGAAAGCAACAGGAGTGACCCATCACTAATCAACATTAACCAAAGGAGTTCATTATGAAAACAAGTCAACTTATCAATCTCGACCCATCAATTCGTATTATCAAAGTGGCCACATGCCCTTCCCTCTCAGGCAAATCCACATTGACCTATCACATCGGCTGTAACGCTGAATCGGATATTTCATTACGTGTCGTCAACAATACCGGTGGCGGTTTCTTCAGCAAGGAGTGGATTTCATTGAATGCCATCTTTCAGGCGTTTGACAAGAAGGCAGTTGATAAGCCCATCATATCGTTACTGCTCTATCCACTGTTTCAAGGCAAGTCACTCAACACACCGGCTTTTCTTCTGGCTGTGCTTAGGCAGGAAGGTTTGGTGAGTCCCTTGGAGGATCATCCGAAGCACTATGAACGCTTGGATCCTGAAGCATTCAATTCTCAGATGCAGCAGTTGATTCAATCGAAAGTCGATCTGAAGACCGATGACGCAAAGCCAGTAGTTACAGCCAAGAAATCCGCATCAAAGAACTAAATCTCACACAGCTAGTTGAAGTCCGCAGTTCCCTCAATAGTCATTCCCACAAACCAAAGTAGCAGAAGGCAGTTCTGGTTTTTCAATAACTAGGCGGTGCAATACCGACCGTATGCCGAACCCGCTTCACTTTTCCATTTCTTCTATCACAACAATACATAAGGAGTTTTTGCTATGCAATTTCAAAACTATCTAATTGATGCAGTCAATGATGTGCTCGACTGGGATATTTCAGAAGAAGCTCTCACAGAAGCTGTAAATGCTCAGGCCTGTCTGATGGCCCGAGTCAATCCCGATGAAATGATGAGACTCTCCCCGGACTGACTTCATCCCAGACATTTAAATTTACACACATCCATTCGGAGTGGTGCATTCATTTGTGCTGCTCCGTTTTCTTTTTACACTGGAGCTAGAAACATGACCAATACAACGATCACACGTAAACTTGTACCAATCAATCAACGCATCAATCATACGGCAAAGATTTTCGGAGTTCACTTTCCAATGCGCTTTGAACCATTCGTCTATAGAATCACTGAGACAATCGCGCCGGAATACAATGGCGGATACTGGGATTTTTATGAATTGAATAATGGCGGCTTCTATCAAACAGAACGTTTCAATTGATCTGTGAGAATGGCTTTGAGGGAAAACTCTCCGGAGATGCGTTGGGCATTACTGTTTGTCTGTATGCCTACAGTCATTTGTCGTTCAGTGACAATCAGGAGTTGGCCGAGATCTGTGCCCGGCAGTATCATTGGCTGAGGGATTTTATGTTGGGGCATGAGGAGTCGCGGGAGATTCTTCGGGCTGTTGACTGACACTTTCCGGGGGTGGAGGGGCTGCAAATTTGCCGCAACAACGCAACTTTTCCCCGAAAGCCAATCTGGGCATAGCATTCGGCGTGGCGTATCCCGATTCTTATCCGCAACGTTGCCGCAACGCCCAGAGCCATGCCGGGATTCAATGTTGCGGCGTTGCGGATTTTTGGGGGGGCTGCGCGCGGGCCTGGGCAACCGGGTGCAGTGCGTTTTTTGCCGGACACCGACTCCATTACTGATATTAATCAGTATTTTGTTATAATGGAATCTCCATGCACAGTAATTGTGCTCCCTTCTGTCCTTTCAACTGCAAGTTTGGTATTTCGGTGACTTCCGCGCCGTCTCGCTCAGTTAAGCAAGTACCGTTAACATTGACGGATCCAGTAATGACAAATAAGTAAACTCCATTACCCTCTCGATACAATTCATAATCCTTCGAACGGTCTTCGGTGAATTCAATCACCGAGAAATAGGCATCCTGATTGATGGATAATGAGCCTTGCATGCCATTGGGCGACACAATGATCTGGAATTTGTTTTTTCTTTGTGTCACATCGAATCGTTTCTGCTCATAACGGGGTTCTATCTCCAGTTTCTTTGGCAAAACCCATATTTGCAGAAAACTCACAGCATGAGTTGTGGAATGATTGTATTCCGAGTGAGTAATGCCTGTGCCCGCCGACATGATTTGCACTTCACCCGCTTCAATGACATGCTGATTCCCCATACTGTCCTTGTGCTGAAGCGAGTCAGTTAACGGAATGGATATGATTTCCATGTTCTCGTGCGTGTGCATTCCAAATCCCATCTCAGGCTGCACAACATCATCGTTGATAACTCGTAGCGCGCCAAAGCCCATACGTTCCGGGTTCTGATACGACGAAAAGCTGTAGGTGTGATGGCTGGTTAACCATCCGAGATTTGAGATTCCGCGTGAATCAGAACGATGAATATTGATTTTCAAGGCCAGATCCTCTCAATAATTATTTCAATTAAGTTGAGGATTCTACCTATAATTGCAATGATGAGAACTGGTACTTGCTGGGATATCTCCGTAAATTTTCCGAAACAACGCAACGATTTCCGGAAAACCAATAGCGGCGTGGCGAATTGCAAACGCAACCGCAACGTTGCCGCAACGCACAAACCCATGCCAGTATTCAATGTTGCGGCGTTGCGGATTTTTTCGGGGGAGCAGCGCGCGTACTTTTGCCCGTCCAACTGAAAAATTTCATGCCAGAAATTCTGCCTTATACCTTAAAAAGTATATGCAGGAACACACAGAATGATTACTGGAAGGGCCTCTCTGAGATTACTGCCTGATAACTCATTATTCTTATAAAGTTATATAAATATATCTGTATTGTTCAGACTGAGTATCCTAACCGGAATCGAATTGATGCACATGATCAGCATAGATCAAATAATGATGGGAGGGCATATCAGTTCATCAGAAACATGTGTTTGTGCGGCTAATGCGTCAGAACCTTTTGCAGCATCTTGAATTTGGCTAAACCAAGGCCCTACATAAAATTTCTGGGGAGAAGCTAGTAAAATAATAGCTAAAATATTGCGATGCGAGCCGGTAGTAATGTCGAAGTCACCATCCTGACTTGGGAGCATATAATGAATTTCATTATATTGCTGCGCAATGTTTTGCTTTGTTTTCTCTAGTGTGGGACTAGCATATTTTCCAGCCAGTAAATAAGCAATGCCTACTTCAGCGACTACATCGGCTTTGGCGCGAGAAATGATGATGTCTATATGGGTATCAAAATAATCAAAAATCCATGTAAAATCGTCGCTGTTTACAGGGTGCTGATAATATTGGCTGTTTGCCAAGATAATATGAGTTAGGCCGTATAATTTGTTGTTATATTGTTGCGAACTCAGTAAATGCTCACCGTTATCTGGATAAACTTGCTGCATCGCATTGATGAACACATCACTGTAATCTTTGCCACCAAGTTGTTTAATCCATGCTACAGCATTGGCAAGTTGTCCCGCCCATGCTTTAATCATAATCGGGTCACTTAATTCTTGCGTGTAGTCATGAGCTAGAATATGTTCTTTCAATCGATCAAACTGGGTGGTGCAAATTCGATATTCTGAGGCGCGCCTGAGTATGTTTAAACTTCTGAAATAGTATGGAAAAGCAGGCGCTATTGTCAGTGATTCGCGCCGCAAAACTCCCCTAGCTCCGGAAATCCAGCCATCTGTTTGTGTTTTTGAATATTCAATTTCATTATTGTCATGGGCTATTTGCAAGAGATTCTCGACACTCTTAATCATATTTCCTATGTCTTGCAAATTATAATCAAAATAGATCGGACTCCCGCTGATACGATAAATCCGGTTTGCATAATGGCTGGCCTTATATATAGATAGCTTTTCTAATTTTTGATCATAATTTGCTTTTATTGCTTTAGCGATATCGGCATAAGATAGCTCGTTTCTTTCTGCTGAAGGGAGATTATCGTTGGTTTTATTGATGCTAATGGAAATAGCGCTACTAAGAACTGCAATAAACAGCAGAGCGAATATTATTCCTAGCTTATTTTGTCTGACGGTCCCTTTGTTCATATTTTGAGGCTCCTGGCATATTAGTAACGCTCATGCCAACGATAACTAAGAAATTCTTGTATGTTTATTATTATTTCCTTATACATAAGTCAGTATTAAATTTAATGTTCCTTTCTATGGATTAATTTAAACGGGCTCTCGCTAAATCACATATGTATTGTAATCCTTAATAAAAACACCCAGTAATCGCAATAAGTGCTTTTTCCCCTCACTGCTTTCGGCCGATTCCCAAAAACTCACGCTGTCTCCCCCCTGAAATTTGCCGCAACGCCGCAACGTTTTGCTGAAACCCAT
>LNEN01000021.1 GCA_001464155.1 Cytophagales bacterium Ga0077538
GCAAAAGGAGTATGAAGAATTGCTTGCCAATTCAAAGGAGCTTCGAGTGTATAATGCTACACATCAAACCATCGACATACAGAATTTTGATCGTGTTGATATGGCTTTACTGCGAAGAGTTCCTTCTGATTTCACATCAGCGGCACGAATTATTGGCAATACACTCGGTGATCTGGATTTTATTGTTTCCGATGCCATATTACTGCAGCGTTTGAAAACACTGGTCCGTAATCAAACCCTCTGGAGTGCAGGGGATCCTAGATCGATTTCTGAATACCAACTCTGCCTGCCTGTTCCTGAAAATTCTCCTGAAAGAGAGCAAGTAAAATCCTCTTCTCCGGAACTCTCAAATGATGAACTCAACCAACTGATAATCCTGAATAGGAAGAAACAGGAGTATCTTCGATTGAAAGAAGAATTATCTTCTCAAGGTATGATCTGAATACTACCGTAATGTTGGCCTGCATTATGGTAAAGTAACCGCTATCGTAAACGGTTACCTGCCCCTTGGTCGCTACCAAGTATTAGAACACCAGGTAAACGATGACGCAAGCCACGACAAATCCCAGCATTAACAAAGCAAGTCTTCTCATAGATTTAACCAGTAAGTAAGTTTTACCACTATTCCTCTGTTCTTCACGCGAAAAGTTTCTGTGGTATAATTATCGGTGTACACAATAAACAAATCAGACATAGGCTTAAAGCGCCATTGCAAACGACTGTTTACATTAAAATTATCTACTTGTGTATTGTACTGCAAAAAGGTAGTCCACCAGATATTATTTCTAAAACTTATCTCCGCTTTAGGACCAATCAATTTAAAATTAGCCTCTCCATACTCGCCTGGCAGTGAAACTTCATTCTGCAAATAACTAATCCCGAAATTGCCCCATGGTTGCAAGCGCACATTAATGGTTGCTCCCAGCTCTGTTCGTGTACCATTGTAAAATTGCCCTTGCGTATAGCTGAGGTCACTGGTAAAACGCTTTCTTCTATCTGTTAAATACCGTACGGTGTATTGCGTATAGGCATAACGCCCCACGGGCAAAGGGGTATCGCTGCTAATCACATTGCTGGGCAACAGCAAGTGTGAATCTGTATTGAGTGCCTCCATAAAAAACCTTCCAGTATTTTTAAAGAGGACATTGACATTGACAGAAGTCATCCGCTCCATGAATTGACCCTCCGAAGTATAATTGAGTAAACTCCAGGTGTTCGGTTCAATAACATTGATGCCATACTTGTTGGGGCGAATCAGCAGACCCACCCAGGGATTGATGTTGTAATGGCCGATACGCACGGTAGTGTCATTCTGCGCATCATAATTATACAAACGAGGTACAAAGCCAAAGTCATTAATGTAGTTCTCTCCTACTTTCTCCAGCATAAGTCCTCCGTAAAACTTGCTGGTATTGTAAGAACTATGTACACTCAGGTATTCATTTTCATTAAGTTGCTCAGGCGTTTGTGCCACATGCGCGCGTGCCGCAGTGGTGAGCTTTCCACTTCCGGAAATGTACTGAAACTCTGCGCCAAAGGTTCGGTTATACAGATCCGTGTCATCTCCCTCTACCAATTTATTAGCGTGTCGATTCGCTGCAAAGAGCTTTACATTCGAGCGCTTGAATAAACCTTGCTGGGCAGAAGCCACAAAGTAGTTATTGGCCGAAACCATTTCGGTAGCTTCTGTTTGTATGTCCATTATCCCAATGCGCAGCGACTTTGTTACATTGCCTGTGATGCGTGCTCCAGCCTGAATCGGAATTGCCGCTCCGTTTTGAATGCCAATCTTACGTGAGAAAAAAGGTTTTACTTGCCACGATCCATAATTGCTGAAGAGATCAGCATTCTCCAAAAAGAAATTTCTACGCTCTGGAAACAAAATGGAAAAGCGCGTGAGGTTTGTCACCTGTCTGTCTACTTCTACATTTGAAAAATCGGGCTTATAAGTAAGATCCAGATTGAGAGAAGAAGTCAACGCTACTTTCGCATCAACACCCAATCCCAAGCCTGGTTTCGCACGCTCTTCATTTTCAAAATTTTTCGTAGAGGAGGTAGAGGCATAAGGAACCAGTGTAACCTTGCTCTGATTGGGAGTGAATTCTCCGTCAAATTGTAGCGTACCATAATGGCCTAAGTCTACCCCATTAAACTGTAGCGGTACTTGCGACCAGGTGGAGAAGGCATTTCTCTTTTTATCGGTGCGAATAAAGTTAATACTCCAGGTAGACACATCTTTATTAAAGCGAAGCGCACTGAAGGGAATTGCCATTTCTACAATCCAGTGATCTTCTTCTGTCTTAACGGCAGAAAACCATTTATTGTCCCAATTCTCATTTTGAATAGTCCAGGCTCCTTGTAAAGTAAGCATGGCATCCAATTGAGCACCTCCTGCATTTACTCCGAATAGAAAACCTGTGTTCTTTTGATTGAGTGGATCCACCACGAACGCAAAATTTTCACTTGACCAATGGCCATCTAATTGATCTCGTTTCAATGACTGGATAATCAGATCTTCCTTGCGTTGATAGGCTACTGCTGAAACATAGAGAAAGTTATCGTCAAAGAGTATTCGAACCTCTGTTTGCGACTCAGCCTTCCCGCTATCGATTGGCCACTTATTTGTAAACGGGGAAGAAAGATTTGCTTGCTCCCAGACGAGTTCATTTAAAATGCCATCGATCTTAATACTTTCGCTTGTTTTATTTGCCGTCAGGTACACTCGTTCACGTGGTTGTGCCGACAAACAAAAACTATAAGAGGATAAGAGGATTACAAAAAGTACGGGGTTTACTCGCATAACATCTGGTGGATTGGTTAACCCCTTGTACGCAGTCGATAGTAACTCTTTTCAAGAACCCTACACACACCTACCTACAACTACCCAACAACCTAAACATATAGGCCAATGCTATTCGGGAGTAGGAATAGGTTACTGATGGGTCCAACCTTGCTGACTGGCATGGATCTGTACTTTTACCACTGCGTGTGGTATCTTTCCTGCATCTTTTTTAAAGATCTACGTTAAAGTAAGGTGTCATTGCGCATGAACAGTATTAAATGGATTTTTAGGAACAGGGTATTCCTGCATGTTATCTTCTGGACGGCTCACCTGGTTTTCTTTGGCATTCTGCACGGAAGCTTTTCAGATAACTATGGACAAACCTTCTTCGAAGAAGCCATTTACCTGCCGGTGAAAATGGCCTTCACCTATTTTGTGCTCTATTTCTTACTTCCTCGTTACATCCTTACGGGACGTTACACCTGGTTCATTATTCTGTTTCTTCTCTCGTCATTCGCAGCTGGAACCGCTCAACGAGTCGTAGCCTATACCATTGATTTTCCACTCTACTATCC
>LNEN01000022.1 GCA_001464155.1 Cytophagales bacterium Ga0077538
AGGCACGATTCTTTGTCATCAATCAACCGGAAAATTTGGCTTCGTGTATCTATGTCGTCAAAGAACACGATTCTGCGTATATCGGTTTTTTCTCAGTTCACCCCAGTCTGCAAGGAAAAGGGCTCGGCAAGTATGTGCTTGAGCAGGCGGAAAGTTTTGCATTGAGCACTCTGCGCGTGCACAAGTTTGTCATGTTCGTGATATCACAGCGCCCGGAATTAATCGCATTTTATCAACGCAGAGGCTACTCGCGCACCGGCAGGATTGAAACTTATCCATTGCATCTGGGTATCGGTGTGCCCAAAGTTTCCGGATTAACGATTGAATATCTAGAGAAGATCATTTAATCCACTGCTGTTGAATCAATAAACTCTGCGAATTCAGCTTAGTTTTCAAAGCAAATCGCATCCCATATCGTATCTTTAATTGCGATAATGGATTCTCTCGATGTCGAATTTATCGCGAATGCATTTAAACTTGGTACAGACTAAAACAAACAATAACATTTAAATGTCAATCGCACAGTACAACCCTGAAATATGCTTCGATTTCTGAATTCTTTTTCTTTCGAAGAGCATAGGCCTTGAATAAGGAAGAAGAGCTTTTCCATGTGCAGCGTACCTGTACGCGCAGATCGGATAATGCGCAAGAGCGAAGAAGCTTTTCTTTGGAATCCTTTCGTGGCCAAGCCGCATACGTGCTACTGGGCGATCCGGGATCTGGTAAAACTTCATCCTTCAAGCAGGAAGCGGAAGAATCCGGTGGCAAGTATGTCAGTGCGCGCAACTTTGTCGCTTTAGAAGCTGGAGTGGAAAACCAGGGCAAAACCCTGTTTATTGACGGATTGGACGAAATGCGTGCCGGGGGTGGTGATACCAGAATACTACTTGATGACATTCGAAAGCATCTGTCAAGGCTTGGCCGACCGCGATTCCGTCTGTCATGCCGCGAAGCAGATTGGCTGGGCGCGAGCGATAGTGAAGCCATGAAGCAGGTATCGCCGGATGGTGAAATCATCGCGCTGCATCTCGATCCGCTGAGTGATAACGACATCGCCGAAATTCTTCGGCACAAACCAACAGTCTCCGATCCGGCTAAATTTATGCGCCAGGCGCGCGAACACCGGTTGGATGAATTATTGCGCAATCCGCAGATATTGAATTTGCTGGTTGAAGCAGTAGGCGGTGATGAATGGCCTCAAAGCCGTATGCAGGTTTATGAAATGGCTTGCAAGAAGCTCATAAAAGAAAAAAATAGCGAGCACCGCCAGGCAAAACGGGAACAGCCATTTTCCGAAGATATGCTGCTCGATGCTGTGGGATATTTGTGTGCCATTCAGTTGTTATCGGGTGTGGCTGGTTTTTCGCTTGATGAAGAACGGGTAGATGATCAACATCCTTGCTGGACGGAATTGATAGCGTCTAATTTTCCACTGCTTGTTGCACTGAAAACCAATTTGTTTCAAGGTGATGGTGAAGAATTGCGCACCCCGGTTCACCGCAGCATCGCTGAATTTCTTGGGGCGCGCTATCTTGCTTCACGTATCAAGGATAATGGTTTGCCGTTTGGCCGCTTGCTAACATTGATAACAGGTGCGGATGGTGGTGTAGTCACTGATCTGCGCGGGCTAGCCGCATGGCTTTCGGTCCATTGTCTCAATGAATCGCGCCGCCTCTTAATCGAACGTGACCCATTAGGTGTGGTGCTGTATAGCGATGTGCGACATTTTCCATTGGCGGATAAACAATTTGTTTTTGCCGCTTTGAAGAACGAGGCGCAGCGCAATCTATGGCTTCATGCTGAAGATTGGTCTTCCTCGCCTTTTGGCGCATTGGGTACAAAGGATATGGAGCCGCTACTGCGAGAAATATTGATTTCACCTTCTCGCGAGCAGGCGGATCAGGAGATATTAAATTGCACGCTGGACGCGATCCGTTATGGCGAGCCACTATCAAATCTTAATGATTTACTGGAAGCCATTGCGCGCGATAGCAGCTACCGTCGATTTGTAAGGACAAGCGCAATAAAAGCTTCGATTCGCAATGCTGCGGAGGATTGCTCAGCGGTGCTGAAATTAGCGGAGGATATTCGCACCGGTATTGTCGAGGATAGCGATGATGAAATACTCGGGATCGTTTTAAAAGAGCTTTATCCGCAGCTTATTCCGCCTGACAGAATATTTGATTACTTGCATGTTCCAAAAATTGAAAGTTTGATTGGCAGTTATCGTGTCTTTTGGATTCACTATCTTCCGGAAAAATCCTCCAAGGAAATTCTGTCGGCATTGCTGGATAGATTTATACAAGTAAAACCGGATATCGATCATATTCTGGAGTTACATCATCAAAACCGTATGGCGGGAAATCTGCTGGTGCGCGGATTAAAGGAGTTCGGCGATACGATTTCTGATGAACAGCTTTATGAATGGTTGGGCATCGGTCTCAACGATTATGGTTATCCAAGGCTTGATAAGGAAAGCGCTGAATTCATTGCAGCATGGTTTGCTGGTCGGCCTGAACGTTATAAAGCCATGATTGAATTGGGTGCTGCACGATGCGCCATTCATGAGAATACTCGGGCCTGCATGTATCGTTGTGAAAATCACCTGTACCGGTCACGGCCTCCAAACGGAATTGAGATGTGGTATTTGGAGAAAGCGGCAACTGAGCAGTGTAACGGATTAGCGGAATTTTATTTTGATCAAGCTATTCGGCAGCTAAAACAGCGGGGAGAACAGCAGGAATTGACTCTCTCGATGTTGGAGTTTCTTGAAATATGGATTGCGGCACATCCCAATTTTCAAGTCCAGTTTGAACAAGTTATATCTTGTCCCATCGGAGACTGGCAACATAAATTCGCCCTCGAAGATCGGCAACGCAGAATCGAGCAGGAAGAGCAGAAAAAAGGCTGGATTAAATCTTTACGTCAGCATATTGCAGTTATTCGTGATGGCAGTGCGCATCCAAAGATATTGGATGAACTTGCTTTGGCATATGAGGGATTAAGTGACGAGACCTGGGGGGGAACATCTCGCGAACGTCTTGTGAATTTTCTGAATGACGATGAGGAACTGATCGAAGCGGCTTATTCAGGTTTTCGCCAAGCGCTTAATCGTAACGATTTGCCGAGCGTGAGCGAAATCGTTGATTTGGAGATCAAGTCAGGATGGAATCATATTCGTTTGGTTTGTTTGGTCGGCATGGATGAGTTGTTTCAGAATGATCCAATGAATGCGTTACGGCTTGAAGATGCTGTATGGCAATCACGATGACTCGGAATGGTTCAAGGCACTTATCCGGCAACGTCCTGCATTGGTGGCGGAAGCACTGTTGGTTTACCTCCTGGCCATGTTACGTGCGGGGAAAGAGCATGTTTCCGGGCTACATTCTTTGGTGTATGACGATGCGTATAGTGAGGTTGCACGCGCGGTACTACCGAAACTTCTGGAAGAATTTTCGTTACGCGCCCGAAAAATTCAGTTACCGAACACACTTGTTCCGCTGTTAAAAGGTGCATTGCGTTACCTTGACCGGGAAGTATTTACAACATTGGTCGCTCGAAAACTTGAACTAAAAGGTATGAATGCTGCGCAGCGTGTGTACTGGTTAAGTTGTGGTTTGCTGCTTGATCCCGATATTTATGAGACTCGGTTGTTTCGGCATGTTGGTAAGAGCACCGTTCGGAAAGGGT
>LNEN01000023.1 GCA_001464155.1 Cytophagales bacterium Ga0077538
CTAAAAGGGAGCAACTTGCATGAAGTTGCCATAAGTGAAGAGTGGGTTGATATGAACGAAGGGTAAGAGCGCTTCACCGACCTGGAGGGTACGGCCTGTAAAATTAATAGAGTGTGAAAGCCAAACGTATGTGCAGGATGATTACCCTGACTTTCGCTTGCGGGTAATTTTGAGAAAGGTTTTTCCTTCTTCCAGTTCTTTGGCCAAAAGTTGAACTGTTTTTTCTTCCATTACCTTTTTCAGTTTGTTTTTATAAGCCTTCACCTGATGGTGGATAGGGCAAGGTTGCTCATCTGAGCATTCCTTAAGTCCAAGGGCACAGGTGTTCAAAACACTTTCATCGTCCATGGCCTGCACAATCTGACTCAGGGAAACAGGCTTAGCTTTGGGATCTAAATAGAAACCCCCATTGGGTCCTTTTACAGAAGCCACCAATCCTTCGCGGGTGAGCGTTTGCATAATTTTAGCAGTAAAAGCTAAGGGCGAATCAATTTCTTTGGCAATCTGTTGAATGCTGAGTTTACTGTCTTCCTTGCCCTTAATGGCAACGATCAACACCGCACGGATGGCATATTCACAGGCTTTCGTAAACATAGGAACAGAGCTTTTGACAATATTACGAAAATACTGTACTAGTTAAAGCCTGGTAATCTCAGACATTTTGTAATGCCAGTGGAGTAATGCGAAGTTGAAACTGCTCAAAGTGCTGGGTTAGTATTTGTTGGAGCTGCTTGAGTTCAAGGTTCACCTTCTCCAGATCCGGGATGGCTTCCTTTCCTACATGCTCGAGTAGGGCCTCGTAATAACGGGTACCCCGCATGAGATTTTCATAAAAGCTCGTGATATAATTTTTCAGCTTCACATCACCGTCATGAATTTTTTGTTTTGTAAGCTCTGACCAATAGTCAAAGTACAATTGTAATTCTTTGGTGAAGACATGAGGACGTGTGCTGGTATTTACCAGTGAGGTTCTTCCATAAATATGGTCAATCATGGTTCTGAGTGACACCACCTTAGAGAAATAGGCAATGCCCGGACCCGGACAAACACTGCTGCCTTCCATTTTCTTGAAGGGTTGAAGCGCATACTCTTTGACAGAGGGATTGCTAAGACCTACACATAAACATTCTTTGTCCACCACTTCTTTCACTTGTGTCTCATACTCTTCTTTGCCGAGCGCTTGTTTAGCGAGGTGTTTTAATTTCAAGCGCTGGTATTGATGAGAGGCCGTACAAATGGGTTCAGTCGTAAACTCAGTATTAAATTGAAGAAATTTTTCTGTACACGGACTGCCCGGTTTACCCTTGAGAATGCGTTTGGCCTTTTCCTGCTGAGCAGTAGTGTTCTGTAAGTTGTGAAAGCGCACGCCTAAAGGAGAATCTTTGCTCAGTACCACATCTTTTTCCCTGGCCTCACATAGTTTATGCAATGTATCCTCATCCACTGTGGTGGCTTCCGGTACTAAGAGAAAGGGTGTTCCCCATCCTGTGCCATTTAAATTATAAAATTGTCTTAAAAATGAATCTTCTTCTTTGGTGCCAATGCCTCCCTGATAGGTGACGAGTAACGTCAACTCTTTTTCTGCTTGGTTTACTCCCTTGCTCTCAAGAGCTTGTCTATAAATGGTTTTGAGTTCTTGCTGCAATGCTTGGCGTTTATCTTTAAACTCTTGTAAGATGGGGCCGATTAAATAGCCATCGGTAGCAAAGGCATGTCCACCACAATTTAAGCCCGATTCAATTCTGAATTCGCTTACCCACAAACCTCTTTTTGCCAACATCTTTCCTTGCACTTGTGCAGAGCGGAAGTCTGATACTTTAATAACAATTTTTTTCTCAAAGACACCTTGTGCAGTGGGTTGGAATCCCTCACACTTTTCCATATAGGCAAAGAGTCGTGGATTCATGCCGGCCGAGAGGATGAGCGAAGAATTGGTCAGGTTACTTTGCATATAGCCACGCAAGGCGGCCACAGCATTTGATCCATCGCTAATCGTATTTCCCTCCTTATCCCTCTGTTCCTGATCTAGTTTCGTCATGATGTTGACATCAATGCTTCCGGGTACAACCTGCTCTTTTAACCATTGACCAAGATTTTGTTTTTCTTCCCCAACGCGTAATTGAAGCATGTGATAGTACAAATCTTTCAGCTCGCTGGTATTGGGGAGCAAGTCGAAATAGGTATCTAAGTCAGAACCGCTTTCAAACTTCTGTTGCTTCATTTCCTCGATCTGACTTGTCACTATCCGATTTACCAAATTGAGGTAATCTGTAATACGCTTGGCGCGATAGTCTGTTTCAGTGATGTCAATAGCCTTGAAGGGCTCCTGTAGTTGCTTATAATAGTGTTCTCTCATTTTTTCAATGAGATTATCCTGAATAATGGAAATAACCGAATTAATACCAAAGCGAGCCACTTTGATGGGTGTATCGAGGGTGAAGGCAAGACCCATGACGGGAATATGGAAGGTATGTTGGGAACGAATCATGTCTGGTAGGAGTTACTATTCCACAAAGGTAATAAAAAAGGATAAAATAGTCCTTTAATAAAGGGAAAGAATATCTTTGTAGCCGATA
>LNEN01000024.1 GCA_001464155.1 Cytophagales bacterium Ga0077538
CGAATGAGACTGAAAATCCCAACTACTATCCAAAACCACTTCTGACGAAATAGAAAAACAAAAAGCATAGCACAGCCCTGGGCTGTTTGAGTATCCTCCCTTTTTCTTTGGCGTCTTTCCCAGCCATCATCTAAGTGACTCATCGTTCCTATTCTTCAGAATGAATGAACTCAATTATTCTTTCCAGGAACTGATTAGTTACCTCTATCGGGTAATCAGGAAAGCTCACATTTGTAAAATGTACTAGGAAGATATAGGCCTCGTTTCTGGAAAACTCCAACAAAAAGTCACCAGTCTCCTTATCCCTCCCCATCCGTATAGATTTCTTAAAGATCTGGTACCCTGAGGGAAACTTAAATTTAACTGAGCTCAAAAAAATGCTCTTATGCTGTAGAAACTCTGCTTCTGAAAGAAAAAGAGGTGGGTTTAGGTCGTTCAACTGATTCATGGGTATAAATTAAAGAACCTTTTAGAATTGAGCAATATAGTGCTCAATGTTTGTTCCAGCACTCAGATAGATTGCTTCCAGTGGAAAGTAGTCTAAAGCAAGCATTCGGTAAGGTTCTTAAACAGTTACGGTCTGATAGTGGTGTTAGCCAACAAGAACTGGCAGACAACTGCGACATTGAACGCGCTTATATTTCAAGACTAGAAAGAGGGCTTTTTCAACCCTCCATCACCATAATCTTCAAGGTGGCGGATTACTTCGAGATGAAACCAGCTCAACTTATCGAAATGGTTGATCTTCAAAGAAAAAAAAAGAAGTAGTTATAGTTGGTCAGAGCCCCACTCCTTATTCACCAAGCTTTCAACGCTTGGATTGATTCATAAAATTTTATTCCAGCTAACTTCGCTACCTCCAGATGGCCGTGGGTCTTTTTGATTTTGTACCTTCGGATATGACTAAGCCTATTATTGACTTTTCCAATCTTGACATGCCCGTGGCGGTTATTATTCGAGATGCTCTTAGCTCTTTAGCCCAACAAGCGAAAACCTGTATTTTGGAAAGTATGAGTGAGGACGAATTTATCGAACACAGAGTGGATATCTATTTGCAGCAAGTTGAGTCTGCATTCATTACAGGAAACTCAACTCCATCTGGAGCTGAGGAATATGCTTTAGATGAATGTTTGGCTGGCTTGAGATAGATCGTGAAAATGGAGTCTTCTATCTTATTTTTTTATCTTTCCATAAGAAGTAAGTTTTTTCAAACTCATCTCTCCTGCCCTATGCTGGGCTACTCTCTCCACTAATAGGTAACAAAAATCTACTTCCTAGGCTTGGGTATATACCCTAAGGCTTTAACAACGTCCGGATGGTCTCTCAAATAGTCTGCAAGTTCCTGAAGCGTGTAAAATGATTTGGTGCCCTTCACACACTGATCTACCATGTAGATATCAATTCTTATCTCCTTAATGGGTAAGTATACGTGATGCGCCATACCACAATAGTAGGTGGTAATTACTGAAATTTAACTTGAGAATAATTGCCTGGACACAAGTTGACAATTTTTGTTGCGTCAAGACCGACTTTAATTTGGAATGATTACAGCATGATGTCTTCTTTGTAAAGTTATTCTCCCTACATGTCAGAGGAGATCAGCGTCAATGAAATGGCTATTAAAAGAATTCAATATTGCTCAGACCTTCATTTGGAATTTCCAGACAATAGGAAGTTCATTGAAAGCAATCCGCTAATACCTGCGGGTGATATTCTAATATTAGCAGGTGACATCATTCCCTTTTCGCATTTGCACCTAGCTGATACCTTTTTTGATCGCATTGCTGCACAATTTCAAGTAGTCTATTGGCTGCCTGGAAATCATGAATTTTATAATTCTGACATAGCCGACAAGGGATATAGTTACTGTGAACAAATTAGAGACAATATTTTTCTTGTTAATAACTATACGGCCAACTTTAACGATGTCAACATAATCTTCTCCATACTAT
>LNEN01000025.1 GCA_001464155.1 Cytophagales bacterium Ga0077538
ACGCAAAAATGCAGAGATGTATGCCGGTTGTGTATCCGGTGCTATTCAAGAGGTTGATTATCTACTTACCATTAAAGATGCCGGCTTTGCCAATCTGCAAATCCAAAAAGAGAAGAAGATTACTATCCCTGATGAAATTCTGGTGAATTACCTCAGCCAACAAGAATTTGAAAGGTATAAATCGGGAGACATGGGTATTTATAGCATTACGGTGTACGCAGAAAAACCACTCGCACAAAATTGTGCGCCCGGTTCAGGTTGCTGCTAACCTACTACTCACGGTTTGTCACTTTAAGACAAACCGTGAACTTTACTCTTCTTAATAACTAACTACAGTAACAACCGAGATGTCCGCACAGTAGAATCTCCTTCCACATGAAAAATTCTATGATACAAGATCAAGTAGCGTTAGAAAAACTCCAACAGTTTTTAAAAACCAATAAACTACCCTTTCAGGATGTAAAGCTGGAAGGTAGTCTTTACTTCACGTACCAGGATGAGGATAACAACATCATCGGCTCCGGTGGCTTAGAAGTATATGGAAAAAATGCCCTCCTGCGTTCCCTGGCTGTTGATGAAATACATCGCCATCAACAAGTAGGCATTCGCATGGTGAATGACCTGATGGAAAAAGCGAAACACCTGAAAATTGAAAATCTTTTTCTGCTCACCGAAACGGCCCGTACGTTCTTTGAAAAGAAAGGCTTTCAGGATATTGAGCGAACAGAAGTCCCCGAACCCTTGCGCAACTCCTCCGAATTCACTTCTGTATGCCCAAGCAGTGCAACCTGCATGATGTACAAACTATCGCTATAACTTATCGCCCTATGCATACCCTATTACCAACCCTTCAAACCTATGTGCAAACAAACTTACTTGACTTTTCTGCACTCACTGAACAGCGCAAGAACTTGTTAAAGGAATTAGCTCACTACGTGAACGCTAAGAAAGAAAAGAAGAAAAAGATTAACCTCGTTTTCATTTGCACCCATAATTCAAGACGCAGCCATATTTCTCAATTGTGGGCACAGGCTGCAGCTGCTTATTACGGAATTGATAATGTCTGGTCATATTCGGGGGGAACAGAAGCAACCGCTTTTAATCCGCGAGCTGTAAAAGCCATGAGAGAAGCAGGATTCAGAATTGATGAGAATCAAGGAGGAGAAAATCCTGTATACGCTGTTTCCTTTTCTACAGGTGCCGATGCGGTGCCCGCCTTTTCCAAAGTATACGATCACGCTGCAAACCCAAGCCAGGATTTCTGTGCAGTCATGACTTGCTCTCATGCAGATGAACATTGCCCCTTTATACCTGGAGTGGAAAAACGAATTGCCCTTACATACAATGATCCTAAAGAGTTTGATAACACTCCATTGGAATCAGCAAAGTATGCAGAACGTGTAAAGGAAATAGGAACAGAATTATTCTACGCTTTCTCCTTACTCTCTGAAAAATAGCGAACGTTCATTAGTCGACTATCAGTTATTGTTATCTGTTAACAATTAACTGATAACTTATTTACAAACGACCATAGCGGGTGGACAAGAGACTTTTATACATTTGTCTTTTGACCTACTTGCATGAAACCCACTAAGTACTTCGTAATCGATTTCGATAGCACTTTTACTAAAGTTGAAGCCTTTGATGTTCTTGCTGATATCTCTCTAAAAGATCATCCTGAAAGAGAAAAGCGCAAGCAACAAATTATTTCCATTACCAACCAAGGAATGGATGGCTCCCTTTCCTTTCGCGAATCGCTGGAGCAACGCATTGCTTTACTTCAACCCAACAGAAGACATCTGGAACAACTAGTGCTTGTTTTACGCGGCATGGTCTCTGAATCCTTCAAACGCAACAAAGACTTCTTTCAAGAATATTCAGGACATATTTATATCATCTCCAACGGCTTTCACGCTTTTATTGATCCCATTGTAACAGAATTTGGCGTGAAGCCTGAAAACATTTTTGCCAATCGCTTTCATTTTGATGAGCAAGGAAATGTTATTGGGTTTGATAAAGAAAATCCCCTGTCGTCCAACAACGGCAAAGTTGAACAACTCAAGCAACTCAATTTACCAGGCGATGTGTATGTAATCGGTGATGGGTATACCGACTACGAAATTAAGCATGCCGGTCTTGCAAATAAGTTTTATGCCTTTACTGAAAATGTAGAACGTGAAAACGTGAAGAACAATGCAGATCACATTGCACCAAGTCTTGATGAGTTTTTATACCTCAACAAATTAAACACAGTCATCTCCTACCCCAAAAACAGAATCAATGTTTTGCTGTTGGAAAATGTTCATCCGATAGCTGTAGAGCTAATGAAGGCAGAGGGTTTCAATGTTGATACCTATCCAGCCGCTATGACGGAGGATGAATTGTGCGAACGAATAAAAAATGTTTCTGTACTGGGGATTCGTTCCAAAACACAGGTAACCAGTAAGGTCTTGGAAAATGCCAGTCGACTCATGGCCATTGGTGCC
>LNEN01000026.1 GCA_001464155.1 Cytophagales bacterium Ga0077538
ATTTCTATAAACACGACATTCGATTTTCTTCTCTTCAGCGTGCAGGCACTGTTTTTCTTCTGCTGGCAGGAATGGCCTTGTCGTTGAGTGCATTTCGAAGTGCCAGCATCGGAGACATTCTTCAGGAAAAATTTAATGCCTTTTATGCTAGAAATGCCTCTGCAAAGCTTGTCTTGTTGTTGAATCAAACCACTTTTCTTCCAGGAGATACCCTCTTTTTTTCGGCACGTTACCTGGATGAAATGAATCATCCTGTTAAAGGCTATCACATAGCTCAATTAGACCTTGTGAACCCTGATGGAAAAACAGTACAGCGCATGCTCTTCAAAATAAAAGAAGGATTTGCCAGTAATCAGCTGGTGTTGCCTGCCACATTGGTTCCTTCTAATTACCGACTCATGGCATCCACTAACCTTCTTCGGAGTTTCGATGAAGACCTTCTTCTTTGGAAGGAGATACAGGTGGTTAAAAGCAAGGCGCTGGTACCGGCTTCTAAAAGATTAGCAGTAAGGATACATGGAGAGGGTGGCAAAATTGTTAAAGGTGTTAGCAATAAGGTACTGGTGAAAGGTCCCGGCCGCACACGCTATAGTTTGAAGGGAAACAATGGTACCGAGGTTATTGCAGAAGGAGAGTTAGATAAAAGTGGTGTGGGCACCTTTATGTTTACCCCGACACAAACAACAGGTTATACATTGATGGCGGAGACGCAAACATTTAAAATGGACGTTGTCGCAGATGGTGTAGCGGTAGAAGTGGAAAGTGGAGAACGTTGTAAGATAACGCTACGCATTCCAGATGGATCTGCGCATGCAGGGAAGGAACTAACAGCGCTAATTACTTCCAGAGGAAAAATAGTGGCTAAACGCATGTTTACGCTGCAAGCAGGTACACCTGAGGTTTGGTCGCTTCCTTTAAGCGAAGGAATGAGTTTTTTACATCAACTGTACGTGTTTGATGCTGGATCTGTAGTAGTGGCTGAACGTACCTTCATACCCCACCATCAAGTTTTAAGTAACAGCTCCATTACGGGTGCCGACTCCTTAGAAGTGCGTTCGAATGGGACTTTTTCTATTAAACTGGCCGATAATTTTGGCAATCCGCTCGCAGGTATTCTGGCGGTACATGTCTACCAAAAGAATTTGTTTAATGCTGATGAAGCAGGACCGTTGTTGCAGTTTTTAGATCTTCCTGAATTAGATGAGTGGCTCTATACACACAGAGTGACAACTATTTCACAGGTAAATGATTTCCTGCTTTCTCAACAATGGACACGCATTAACTGGAAAAGAATTCTTTCCGATAACCAGACTTCGGCAACACTCTCTAATACAAGAGCTGCAGCCTTTAAGGGTACTGTGCAATTTGTTACCGGTGGTGCATCGCCCCGTGACTCGTTGACGGTAGTATCTTACCTGCAAAAAAACGCTCTTGGTTTTGAGACAAGCGTAAAAGGTGGAAAGTTTACGATACCTTTTGATTATGACTTTTGGGGTGATGATTATGTTTTTCTGAATCTTTTTAAAAATGGTAAACCGGTAAGTGATGAGTACACAATAACGCTGGCCAATGATTCAATGCAGTACAATCGTTTTCCAAAATGGACAGAAGGTGAGTTCACGTCTCCCTATGCAGCTTACCAGTTTAACAGAGGCATGGCCGCCAAGTCTTATTCTTTTTTTGCCACAGGTGCTACAAAGGCAGAGGATGTAAGCTATAACCCAAATAGGTTTTTGGAAGAAGAATTAAATGGGACTGATTTTTCAGTGAACGTGTCCGAGTATATCCAATTTTCAAATATGGAGGAATTGTTACGTGAAGTGGTTCCCTTTGTTCAGGGTAAGAAAAAGGGAGAGCGCTACATTGTAAGGATGTCTTTCCGCTATGAAACCACCGCAAAATTATACAAACAAGATCCATTGTATATTATTGATGGTATGATGACTCAAGACACCGAGTTGTTTATGAGTCTGCAGGCTAAAGATGTTTTATATGTGAAGCTGATCAATAACCCCAACAAACTGATGCAGTTAGGGAAGCTTGGTCAGTACGGAGTTATTTTTGTTCAAACGAAAAATCAAGCCTACGATAAATCCTTAATTGAGAAAAATCTCTACCCAGTACTTGGATTAACAGCATCGATGGTGAAGACCGATGAATCCAATGCTCAACAACGAAGTGCTCAAATACCTGATCTAAGAAGTACACTCGCCTGGAATCCTAATTTCCTCATAGGTGCAAATGGATTTAAAGTACTTAACTTTGCCACCAGCGATGATGTAGGCATTTACACCATTCGGGTGAGCGGCATCACGGAGAATGGAGTGCCTATTTTGACAGAGCGAGATGTAAAGATTGTGTTTAGAAACACTATTAACTGATACCAATAACTGTGAAGGACTTTAAAAAGTATTACATCATTCCCGCTCCTCCGGATCAGGTCTATTTGGCCCTTACTACGGAAACAACCCTTCACTTATGGACAGGTGAACCGGCAGTGATGGTGGCGGAGCCCAATACGGAGTTCTCTTTGTGGGATGGCAGTATTGAAGGAAAGAATCTGGAGTTTGAAGTGAACAAGAAAATTGTTCAGCAGTGGTATTTTGGTGAGGAGGGGGAACCCTCTATTGTTACTATTAAACTGCATGCTGATGGAATTAAAGGAACGTCTGCAGAACTGCGCCATATCAACATTCCGGATGAGGCTTATGAAGATATTGTGGATGGCTGGAACAACATTTTCTTTGCTTCTTTACAAGATTTCTACTCCTAATAGTGTTCAAGACTGGACAGAAAACTGTTCGAACATTTGAGTCTCAAAAAGTAGTAACTCGCCTTTTCTCCTAAAAACTACCATTTTCAAAATGGTATGATCCTTGAATGGAAGTGCTCAAGTAACGATTACCATCATGAGACTTTTCCTTGCCTTACTATTATGGTGCATTCTCTTTGTGCTCTGCTGGCCATTAGCATTGCTTATGCTGTTTGTTTTTCCAGTGCTGTGGTTAATTCTATTACCCTTTAGGATTGTGGGAATAACCTTAGAGTGGGTCTTTAAATTGATAGGAGCACTGCTGCTTTTTCCCTTTTCTGTCTTGCGGAGTGCAAAATAAAAAAGCGGAAACTAGTTCCGCTTTTTCTTACTGAGCTATAAAGTAAAAATTAAACAGATTCTACTTCCTTAATAACAACCTTCTCCATCACATCGCCCTGACGAATTTGATCAATCACTTCCAAGCCTTCATAGACTTTTCCAAAACAAGTATGATTGCGATCTAAGTGCGCGGTGTTTTTACGACTATGGCAAATGAAGAATTGGGAACCTCCTGTATTTCTTCCGGCATGTGCCATCGAAAGCACTCCTTTATCATGATACTGATTGTTACCAGTTAGTTCGCAAGGGATGGTATATCCGGGACCTCCGTTACCGATACCGTTAGGGCAGCCCCCCTGTACTACGAAATCAGGAATAACGCGGTGAAAGGTGAGCCCATCGTAGAAATTGTGTTCGGCCAGATCAATAAAGTTCTTTACGGTTTTAGGGGCATCCTCTTCAAAGAATTGAATCTTCATGACTCCCTTTTTGGTGTGTATTTCAGCGATTTTCATGTATTTCCTTTTAACAATTTCGAGCAACAAAAGTACGATGGATTTCGCAAACCTGAAATTTGGAGTAAGGATTCAACGGATTTTCTTTCCTGATTGGGATAAACTAGTCACAACGCAAGAAGCCAGGCTGGGGGCCTGGCTTCAAAGTACCGTCACAGAGAGATCAATAGAGATACTCAAGGGCGGTTACATCATAGGATCCAAAGTTTCCACTCTCACTACAACTGAAACAGGCAAGCATGATTGAATTGGCATCAAAACCTGTGGGTGTTCCGGGAATATGAATGGCACCTACACCGGACGTGCCTTCATTACCACCACTTCCACAAGAAAGGGAGCGATTGAAATAGTCTGTGTGGCGAAGACCAAGGCAATGTCCCATTTCATGGGTCATCACATGTTCTACCACGCTTGTACTATACGAATCAGTACCCGAGAAAATCTGCACCCATTTATAGGGTAATCCTCCTGAAGGAAACCCTGCAGACCCCCCTGCGCTACCCGTTACTCGGTACACAACGATTTCGGCTGCACCTGTATTGGTTCCGAAAGAAAGCGTGAAGCTGAGGCCCATGTTAAGTGCATTGTAGTTGTCTACCGCTAACTGTAGTGCGGTGCGCATTTTGGTAGAAAGGGCATTGCTGCCTCCTGTATAGCCTAGTACACGAATCGTTCGGGGTGAGCTTACCAGGTTAGTGGTGCGGTACTGTTCACCTACAGCGCCTACGTGAAAGACTTTGCTGTTGCTCATTTCCTCTAACTGACTGGTAGAAATGAACATGTCCTTCTCTAATAAGTAACCCTGTGTTACTTCCCCAGTAATGGGGTTTTTACTGGTGTGTGCTTGCATGTCACTGGCATCAAAGCCTAAGTCCAGGAAGCGGTTTTTTAATTCTGCAGAAACACCATCCACTTCTTTGTTGATGGCATTCTCTGTACAGGAAATAAGTAGGGCACTTGTGATAACTACCGTCAGTGCGAGTACGGCTTTTCTAATTGTTCTCATATATTTAGGTTTAGGTTAATACTCGAAAGTATAAAACGATCAAGTTGAGAAGCCTTTGAAGTAATATATTGTGAACTTGCAACAGTTGTACGCAACATACATGAATGATAAAAAGCGCAGGTGTTTTAGTCAAACAGGCTGTGTAAGCATATTTTGTTTAACCTTACTTTTAGGGTATCGTGTGCCTTCTTTTGGTCAAACGAAAGGCTCAACTAATATTGAGAGCTTTTATCAATCAGAAAGTTCAACAAAGACCCTAACCCCTAATGACTCAACCTATTACCTGGTAGAATTTAAAAAAGATGTGCGTGCCAATAAATATTTGGCTACCAATACTAGGGTGGTTCGTAATCTTGGCAACGGTAAGGCTATTGTGTATGGACTGAAGTTAAAGGATTCAGCACAGTATCATTCCGTTCATGCGGTCAATCACTTATGGAAACTATCAAACCCCATAGAGGATTTTGAGGCGGAAAGAAATAGAGTAAAAACGTATACCCTAATTTTAAGGCAGGAGCAGAGGGAGGATAAGGTGCGTGAACTTTTGCTCCAAATTAAAATTCGCCATGTAAGAAATAATTCTGTTTTAGTAGAATGTTCCTTTGAAGATATACTCAGGTATGTGCTTCCTCTCCAGCAGGTTATTTATGTAGGTCTGGAATCTCGTGAGCCAGAGACGGAGAGTAGAGTGTTGGACTTGAATTTGTCTGCTAATAATATCTCTAATGTGCATCATGCATTCCCCATGTTGAATGGGGAAGGTTTTACCCTCTCTGTAAAAGAGAATTCCTTTGATGGGGAAGATGTTGATTTAAAGGGACGTATTCTCTCTTCCTCCTTGATATCTTCTACTGTAGATCTTCATGCAACTGAAATGGCAACCATAGCGGGTGGCGCAGGATATTCCTTTGTAACTGGTCGCGGTGTGGCAAGGAATGTCACACTGACCTCTTCCGATTTTGTTCGCTTGGAGCCTGATTCAGATAATGATTTCACAAGCCTGGGAGTAAGCGTGCAAAATCATTCTTACGGAACCACCATTGAGAATTTCTACGGAGCGCTCGCGAAAGCCTACGATGAAAGTACCGTCAGCAATCCTTCTTTGGTTCATGTATTTTCTTCTGGCAATGATGGCTTATTGGCGAGCACCTCCGGTACCTATGCAGGACTTACCGGTTTTGCCAACCTTACAGGTAACTTTAAGATGGCTAAGAATATACTAACGGTTGGGTCTGTGGATACTGTTGGTAGAGAAGTTCCATTTTCTTCTCGTGGCCCTGCCTATGACGGTCGTGTGAAACCAGAGTTGGTTGCCTATAGCACAGCAGGTTCCTCTAATTCAGCAGCTATTGTTTCAGGTATGACCGTTCTATTGCAACAAGCCTATAAAAATGAGTATGGAGAACTCCCTTCATCTGCGTTGGTTCGTGCCTTACTTGTCAATGGAGCAAGAGATGTAGGAAGAAAAGGAATTGATTTTGTAACCGGGTATGGGAATGCGGATTTGCGCGCCAGTCTTGCTATCCTGCAAAAGAGAAATTTTATTTCAGGGAGTGTTCTCAATAATCAAACACAGAATTTTTCCATCACCATTCCGGAAAATGCTCGTAATCTTAAAGTAACGCTTACCTGGAATGATCCGGCTGCACAATCGAATGATGCAGCAGCATTGGTAAATGATTTGGATGCATCGTTGGTTGGTCCAAGTGGTTCCCTAACACTTCCGTGGAAACTGAATTCATCTGCTTCGGTGACAGCGTTAACAGCTTTGCCGGAGCGTGCGGAAGATCACTTAAATACTATAGAGCAAATTACATTGGAAGATCTTCCTGCTGGTAATTATATCCTTTCGATCCATGGGTTTTCAGTCCAGACTGAATCGCAAGCTTTTTATGCAGCCTATGAATGGGAAATGGAGGAAATGTTTACATGGACCTATCCAACGGGAAGTGACAACTTCCCGTACAATGGAGAAGCAGGTACTTACTTTCAATGGGTGAGTACCTTATCAGAGAATACTGGCAAGCTGGAATACTCTATTGACCATGGAGTAACCTGGACCACTATAAAGGAAGGGGTAGACCTTTCAACGGGTTTACTCAGATGGGATGCTCCCCAATTAACAGCGATGGCACGTGCTCGCATGGTAGTAGGAAATACTGTTTATGAAACCGATAACTTTACACTTTCCAGACCATTGACCATCAGTGTCGGATTTAATTGTACCGATTCAGTTATGTTGAACTGGAAAAAGATACCGGGAATAGAGCGTTACCGTGTTGAAGCCTACATCAATGCAAGCTTAGAATCTATAGGTGAGCTGCAAGACACAAGTCTTATTTTGTACAAGGCTATGAATCCCACTACCTTTTATACAGTACGTGGAATCTTTCCAGAAAGTGAAGCGGGCATTCAGGGCTATTTGGTTGACTATACACAACAAGGAGTGACTTGCTACCTTTCCAGTTTTTATTGTGTTTCTCAGGGAGAAGAAGGCATTCTTCTTAAACTTCAGATTGGAACGATCTATCAGGTAAAGCAGCTAATTTTCGAAAGGCAGGAAGGCAGCCTCTTCACCACGATCGGTTCACTTCAAGATTTAACAAATACACAAATCGATTTTTTGGACGAACAGCCCATGCAGGGTTTAAATACCTATCGTGTGCGAATACAGTTCACGAATGGAGAAGAAATTGTGAGTAACCTGAGCAGTGACTACTACCTCACTGAAATTCCTTTTTTACTTTTTCCTAACCCAATACGTGTCGGAGATGATTTACAGATCATTGCTAAGCAATTCACTAACCAGCAAGTACAACTTGATTTCTACAAGCAAGACGGTGCCAAGGTGTTCACCCAGCAGCTTTATTCGGATCGGGAATTCATCACCATACCTCCATTGGCTACCGGACTTTATCTATACACCATAACGTCTGAAGAGGGTGTGAGTCGGGGAAGATTGATTGTTCTTTAGCGAAAAACCTCTTATTTCTATTTAATTTCCTTGATCCTTACTCATCTCATGATCAAAATCATGAAATCGACTGATGCGCCTCATTTCATTTTCATAAAAAGTACTACACCTTAGTATCATCAACAAAAAAAAGGAGGTAATATGTCACTCATTAAAAAAACTGACTGGCCATCCTTATTGAATGGCCCTATGTTATCGGATTTTTTCGATAACGATCGTTTCTTCGATGCTGATTGGTTAAGAAAACAATCAGTGCCTGCTGTCAATGTAAAAGAAACTGAAAAGTCTTTTGAAATTGAATTAGCAGCTCCGGGCTTAACGAAGAAGGATTTTGAGATTTCTGTCGACAATGGTATGCTTACCATCTCATCCGAAAAGAAGGAGGAAAAAGAAGAGAAAGAAAAGAACGATACCCGAAAAGAATTCAGCTATAGCTCTTTTAGTCGCTCATTCACCTTACCTGAAAATGTAAATGAGGAAGATGTAAAAGCGTATTACGAAGATGGTATCTTAAAATTGCATATAGCTAAAAAAGCTATAGGTACTAGTAAGCCCAAAAAGGCTATTGAGGTTCGTTGACTGGGGATTCGAAGCTTATAGCCTAATAAGCCTCCGGTAACCCGGAGGCTTTCTTTTTCTCTTTCCATTTTAATCGTTGACTATGAGAACAAGTGAATGGGAGCGAACATTTGTTGCGTGGGTGTCAGTCCCTTTAGTAGTTCTTGTTTCCTTTGTGAGCCTTGTCGGAATTTATAGCGAAGACTTTTATCAGAGTGAAAGTAGTAATTGGCGTATCCAATGCCAGGGGCAGGATGTTATTGATCTAGTTCTGATAGTTCCCTTTTTGATGATTAGTGCCTTGCTCACTTTTCTAAACCGAAGAACTGGCTTAGCCTTATGGTGCGGTACGTTGCTATACCTCATTTATACATTTGTCATCTATAGTTTCAGCGTACATTTCAATTTTCTATTTGTTTTGTATTGCTTTGTTTTAGGCATAAGCTTTTACTCATTTTTATTGATTGTTTACAAACAAGCCAGGGAGCGTATTCATTGGAAGTTAGAAAGCAACTTGCTGAGAAGGGTTATTAGTATTTTCCTAATATTGACAGCGCTCTCTTTTTATCTGCTTTGGTTGATGGATATTGTAAGTGCTGTTCTTACTAATTCAATTCCAACTAGTTTGCAAGAAACCAAGTTGATTACGAATCCAGTGCATGCACTGGACATCGCTATTTTTCTTCCAGGTATGTTCATGATTGGTCTATTACTCCTCAAAGAAAACCCAATGGGAGTGATGCTAACACCTATTGCATTAATATTTATGATTTTGATGGATCTTACCATTGGTATATTAGCCTTTATGCTACAGGCGGATAGCGGAGAGTCTGCTTTTCTGCCAGTTCTAGTATTCAGTTTGGCTGGTTTTAGTCTTTTCTTGTTGGTAAGCTATTTTAGAGAATTGGGATATTCCTCCTAACCAGTTAATCTCTTTTATTTTTTGATAGCATATTTAAATGTGAACTCTTTCCTGTTATTTTTGAATGCATGAATGAGCTTTTATCCTTAAAGAAAGCAGCAGATTCAATTTGTACACTATCAGAAGATGCCTGGAAAGACTTCTCGTCTATCTGGACATCCTATCAAGTGAAGCGTAAGGAGCTGATAACAGCCGCTGGTGCGCCTGAGCCTTATTTGTATTTTGTCACGGAAGGAGTACAACGTGTATTTTATTTTGAAGGAGAGAAGGAATCGACTTTAGTGTTTACTTATGCGCCCTCTTTTGGTGGTGTGATCAGTTCGTTTCTCTTACAGCAACCTTCCCGCTATTTTTATGAATCGTTAACTCCGTCAAAATTTTTGCGGGCTGA
>LNEN01000027.1 GCA_001464155.1 Cytophagales bacterium Ga0077538
CATTCGTGAGCATCGCGTATTTCTGCTTTAGTTTACCCTTCACCTCGTTCCAGGTACCTTTGAGTTGGAGTGAATTCATGGTCCACTAGGCTTTCAGCCTGTCGTTTGCACTGTTGATCACGTCTCTGCCGCGTTTGGATGCTTCATCAACACCGGCATTAAACTTCTCTTTCAATAGCTCAAGCGAATCTTCCATAGTGCCCTTCAAGCTATCGCTCAACTTACGTGAACCTTTGCTGATATCCTCACGTGTTTCTGCACCGCTCTTAGGGGCTAGTAAAATTCCTATGGCTACTCCAATTGCAGCTCCGGCCAAAAGGCCTCCGATTAAATTCTTCGCTTCCATACTTTTTGCATTTAGTTAATCCTTGAGCATTTGCGCAAGTCATGAAGAGAGGAGAGAATACTGTGCCAGGGTATAATGTGCAGTACAGTACATGATTAGCCCCTGCTAATAGCAGAAATGTAGAGCTTTGGCTATAGTATGTGGAAGCAAGTCACAGTTAGAAGTTTCTGTATTACACGGCCAATTTAAAGTGAAGGAAAAAAGTGGTGCCTTTGTTCACTTCACTTTTCACTTCAATATTCGCGCTGTGGCTGTTCAGAATATTCTTAACGGAAGTGAGGCCTAGCCCCATTCCACTTTTCTTAGCAGTGAAGAAAGGATCGAAAAGTTTGCCTAGATCTTCGGGCGGTACCCCTTTGCCATTGTCACAAATGGAAATGGTAATAACATTGTCTTTCAAGGATGTATCGATGCGCAAAACGCCTATTCCCGGTTTCATTGCCTCAAGAGCATTGAGAATGATGTTCAACAAGGCTATTTGTATCTTTTCCTTATCAATCAGGATAAGCGGTAGGTCCTTTTCATAGGTTGTGAGTAGCGTTATATTATTTAGCTGAATGCGGTCTGAGGCTTGCGTAAGCGTATCCTGAAGCAGCTCACTTACTTCTGTTAGTTTCAGATTTAACCGCTCGGGTCTGGAACTATTCAGCATTTCTGTCATCAAATGTTCAATCCGGCTTACATTTCGCTCAATAATTCCGGTGTACACCGCTGCAGACTCGTTGGTAGCTGCGATTTCGCTTCGCAGTTGATCGAGGGCCAGGGTCAGGTTGGTGAGTGGATTTCGAACTTCGTGTGCAATAGTCCTGGCGATTTTTCCGGTTAAGGAGAGTCTTTCTGCTAGAAGCATGTCGGTTTCTGCCTGTTTCCGCAAGGATAGATCCCGCACAATACCTTGGTATGAATAGAAATTAGAAGATTGATCTGGGATAAATACACAATTTACAAGACAGATTTTCGACACTCCGTCATTTGTAAGCAGCGATACTTCAAAATCTTTGATCTGATTATTTTCATTCATGGTCTTCAGAAAATAGTCGTAATCGACCTTATGCTCAAAAAGATCTCTAACCGGTTTGGTCTTGTTCACGGAAGAATCATAGTTAAAGAGTCGAAGAAAAGCTTTGTTCATATCGATCATCAGTAGATCGCTACTCGCCAGTAAGATGGGATCGATGGAGCGCTCGAAGAGCAAACGATACTTCTTCTCATTCTCATCCAGCTCCTTAATTGTAAGCGATTGCTCAATGGTAAGCTTTTCCAGTTTTCGCTCATTCTCTTTTCGCTCGGTAATATCAATGACAGCGCCCAGAATATTTTTGTTGTCCGTCTCGTGTGGCTTAGCGGTAAGAGACAAATAGCAAACTTCGTCTCCGCGGGTTATGCGATAATCTACGGTACCACCGTGGCTTTTCGTCCTCACTTGATTTAGAAAATTTTCCACCAACAAGACATCTTCTGGAAGTACGTTCTCTAAAAAGGTGCTCCAGGTAATGATTTCATTAGGTCCTTTGTTAAAGATTTTGTGTAGGCCCTCTGACCAGATGAGTTCATCAGTACCCACCGTCCACTTCCAACTACCCATGTGCGCTACGGATTCGGCTTCGTTTAGAAGGACTTTACGCTCTTGGATCAATTCATTCACGGGTCGTAAGTTCATAGTGCATGGTTTCAGGTGTTACTCACTAGAGTTTAAGGTATAACAATTTATCAAGGGCCTTCTGTGCTAAAAGATTCAGTCGTTGAGGTGAAAAAGCCACAGCTGTGTATAATATGGCTCGTCTACATTAACAACGCGTGCTGTATTCCATCATTAAACCAGCTAAAGCGGGTTTAAGTAAGTGGCTTGTTATTTATACTACAATTATCAAACTAAAAACGTTTGATTTATGAAGTACACTAAAATGTTCACCCTACTATGCTCGGCATTGTTACTAAACATACTGCTGCAGCAAGAGGTAAGTGCTCAGATAACTACAAAGGCGGGTATCAAGGGCGGTCTAAATGTAAGCAATCTTTACCTGGATGATGTATCGGATGAGAATGCACGAATCGGAACACACATTGGTTTGTTTGCCAATTTTTCGCCAGCAGGTGCATTGGGCTTTCAAACCGAACTATTGTTTTCAACAAAAGGGTCGGTTGCTCAATATGACGGAGTTATTAATCAGGAAGTGAAATACAACCTCAGTTACCTGGATTTACCTGTATTAGCTGTATTTAAAGTTGGTGAGACGGTGGAGATACACGCAGGTGGCTACGCCAGTTATCTATTAGCTGCCAACATTTCCTATCAGGGCGATCTTGGTAATGGTTCAGACGATATTGATAAGGACAATCTAAAATCATATGACTACGGTTTGGCCTTAGGGGTGGGTATTAATGTGGGACCTGTGCAGATTGGTGCGCGGTATAACTATGGCTTAGTAGAAATTGCCGAAAGCGACAATGCGAAAGCCTTACTAGGTAATTCTAAGAACTCGTGCGCGCAGCTCTTTGCAGCGTTTGCCTTTAGAGGAAAATAAGTAGCATCTTAAGAAGTAGCCAGGCATATGTGTAACTCACTAGCAAATCACTAGAGAGTTGAGTGAAGCCACCAGGTTTGTTAGAAAGGTTGACTGTAGCCTGGCTTACTTTTTTTTACTCTCTTGAAATTACTGATGCTGTTAACAAATAACCGTTAATTAGTAACTGAAACAACTAAGCAGCGATGTTATAGAGCTTTAGCTTATTATACAGTGTCTTTCGATCAATATTCAGAAGAACTGCCGCTTTGGATTTGTTGTAGTTTACTTTCTCCAGCGCATCAACAATAGCCTGACGTTCGGCTGTCCAGGCAATAGACTTTAAGAGGCCCACATTTTCGTGCACCATATCGCTATTGGATGGAAGTGATTTGCTCTCTGTAATTTCAGCAGGTAGATTCTCAGGCTCTACCATTTCACCTGCCGCTAGCAAAACAGCGCGTCTGATCACATTATTCAGCTCACGCAAATTGCCATGCCAATAATAGCTCACCAGATAGCGCTGTGCTTCTGGAGAAATTGAATTAACACTTTTGTTTAAGGAGAGGTTTGCTTTTTTTAAAAAGTGGTTAGCAAAAAAAATGATATCATCTTCTCGTTCCCGCAAGGGTGTCAGATGAATTTTAAATTCATTCAGTCGATGATACAAGTCCTCCCGCAAGCGTCCTTCTTTAACAGCGCTTGCCAGGTTCTCGTTAGTAGCGGTTATAATACGAACGTCAATGGCGATATCCTTTGTAGCTCCGATGCGTTTGATCTTTCGCTCTTGTATGACACGTAGCAACTTAATTTGATTCTCATAGGACAAGTTGCCAATCTCATCCAGAAAAATGGTACCACCATCGGCTACTTCAAAACTTCCTTGTTTATCAGCAACAGCACCTGTAAAGGAACCCTTTATATGACCAAAGAGTTCACTACCGGCTAGTTCCTTTGGCAGTGCTCCACAATCAATAGCAATAAATGGTTTCGCGAAACGCTTACTAAACTTGTGTATCGACTGGGCTACAAATTCTTTGCCTGTACCCGTTTCTCCACTTATGATGACTGACAACTCGGATGGAGCGATCAATTTAATGTGCTTTTGAATTTCTTGAGATTCAGTGCTGGTTCCTACTATGAAATCAGCAGTGGAAGAAACATCGTTAGGTCTGGCTTTCCGGGTCAAGCCACCGCTTTCCGGAATCTCCTCGTAGGCTAGGAGCTTCGACTGATTCTTAGCGATGGTTTCTTTGATGGTGGCCAGTAACTCATCGGGATACAAGGGCTTCGTGATGTAATCATTGGCTCCGTAGCGAAAGGTTTCGACAGCCGTCTTCACATCCGAATAGCCCGTGATGATAATGATGGCTACCGAAGTATTTAAAATTTTAATCCGCTGTAGTAATTCAATACCCGTAACATCAGGTAACTTATAATCACAGAGTACTAAATCATAGTCATGGGAACGCAATTGATGAAGCCCCTCTGCACCTGTAAAGGCGGTATTTACTAAAAAATTA
>LNEN01000028.1 GCA_001464155.1 Cytophagales bacterium Ga0077538
CGGTCGTGTTTTTAACCTTAATAATAGGGATAAAGACAAAAGCTTGGTTTCTATTCTTGTTTATACTAGATGTCAACGATGGTTATCGGAAAAAATGGGAAAGGATTTCAGCCGACTTTACTGCAAATTGCTAGGAGCCGACAATAGGCTAAAATCACAACTCTTGCGAAATCCTGGCACAAATAAATATCTAAACATTGTTTATACACAAAACGCAACTTACTTGCGAATTTTCCGCCATTCTTTAAAGTAATTATTAATTCCTCCTGAATGGAACAAAATGTGTACTAACCCAACCTTTAACTTTTGGCAGGTGACGAAGGTTTGGTATGCTTGGTAGGCCAGGAAATTTTTATAATTGAAATAAAGGATGCTGTTTATCTCAGAGAAAATAACAGCAGGTCAGTCCTTAACTATATCGGAAGTTTTCACTCCCAAGATCTCCGCTATGCGATATATATTAAGGAGCGAAGGAAGTCTTGAGCCATTCTCGAATTCAGACATCCTGCCACGAGCGATGCCATTTTCATAAAGTTCAAACTGCTTAAGCGAAATACCTTTCTTCTCTCGTATCTCCTTAATACGTTTTCCTATCTCCTTTGCAAGTTTGTCGCGGGTAACCAATTTCTAGTCGATTCCCACAAACCAAAGTATAAACTTTTGTAAAAAGGTTCTCAAAGTTGAGAACCCATTGGTATATTTCGGTACCTAAACAGCAACATCCGATGGCTCTTCGCGACTTTTCCAGGCACCTTGAAATTGGGGGAATTATCTTGGCATTGATGGAGTTTCTGGGTGTTGGAAAATTTGTCGATCAGTTTTTCCGTTGGCAGATTCAACAACTCCGCTTGTTTGTTGGCTGGTACAGGGGCGAGACCCAGCTCTGGGGCTTGGACTCCCAGATCAGTAACATTACTTATTTTTTTATCCTCTTTTCTCTAATCAGCTACTTTTACAGCTATGTTGTGCTAACTGTCAGAGAAATTCCGATCACATTCGGCTTGGTGGCCATTTGGATAGGAAGCTCTATTGTCCTGTACTTAATATTTCTAAAGGTGTTGCTCCCTGTATTGGAGACATTAATAGGGTTCTACATTATTATAGTCTCATTTTTGAATACAAAGGGAATTCTGGCGATCGCGGGGATTCTCATCGCCTTGACAGGATTTATTATTTCCCAAGTCGCGACTTCGCAGCCACAGCCAGTCAATCCAACTCCAACCGAGATAAGCCCTAAAAAGGAATAGGACACTCATCATCGTAGTCAAAGAGGCTATTTTGCAAAAAAACTGCTGTCATTCATCGATTTTTTCAACAAGACCATTTTGGCTGTTTTTGGACCCACTCGCACCCACGATCATTGATCAAGGTCATTTTTTAGAAAGAGTCGCACTAACCTAATTCCTTTCAAAATCGTTTGAATCATTCTTTTTGGTCTTAGCAGTCTAATTATTTGAGCAAAAGTCTAATAAAGTGTGGTCGAGTCTAAAATATTGGGCTCAACCGAGAGCTTCTATTCCACCTACCAGCAAACTCAACCATGACCTGATATTTTGGTAGGTAGAAATCTGCTATTCTGTAGGCTGCATACTTATCGTTTAATTTTTCAATGACATATTGCCTATCATACTGCATATTTATCTCATCAAAATACTCAGCTATGTATTCTTCGCCTTCCGAAATTTCTTGTGGTTTGAGTTCTGAGCTGATTGAAGTGAATACATTCAACTCGTGCTTTTCGGAATCTTGTAGAACAACTTGAGTATCCTCCGGCCAAACTACAAACTCACCAATTTCAGGAGCTGATCGTGTTTGTCCTCCCTTTTCTTTTCCGAGATCGGTCAATACCCACCTTTTGTCTTTTTTCTCTATCCAACCCCATTTGTTTAATTGATCAAAGAGCCGTTTACTATCTACTCCGAGTTTTTCAGATAGTTTAGTAGTTGTTAAGTAGGTCATATATATTTCTTCTATAAAGCGCTGCTTTTGCCAACGAACATTTTTATTTGATAAGCTAAAAACTCTTTTTGGTCTAACTGCTCGTTTGTATTACAATTT
>LNEN01000029.1 GCA_001464155.1 Cytophagales bacterium Ga0077538
AGCTTTAATGGACATTCAATTAGCAGACGGTATTAGCTTTCAAATTTTTGAACAATGCGAAGTTAAATGCCCGGTGATTTTTACCACGGCCTATGACGAGTATGCGTTGAAAGCCTTTAAGGTGAACAGCATTGATTACATCTTGAAGCCAGTGGACAAGGAGGATCTTTCTGCTGCTTTTGCGAAGCTGAAAAAGTTAGTACCCACCGCAGCCACCGCGCAAATTCAACTGGGCAATATTGAGGAAGCCATACGGATGCTCACCAAAAAGAGCAAAACGCGCTTTGTTATTAAGGTAGGGGAGCATTTGCGTACCATTGAAGTAGAGAACATTCTGTATTTCTACAGCCAGGAGAAAACAACCTTTTGTCATACCATAGAGAAGCGCGACTTCATTTTGGATTATACCTTAGAACAATTGGTAGACATGCTGGACGCACAACAGTTCTTCCGCATTAACAGAAAGTATCTTGTTCATGCCAAGTCTATTCAGGACATTATTAGCTATACCAACAGTCGCCTTCGTCTCGTATTAAAGGATTCTGAGGATAATGATATTGTAGTCGCCCGCGAACGGGTGCAAGAGTTTAAAGAGTGGTTGGATCAGTAACTGCGAAGATACGTTACCAAAATCCCTACTAGGGCTGCAAGAATAATTAACACAGGCTCCTGCAATTTTTTGAAGCGAACAAGAATGAGTAAAGTGGTCAGCGCAATGAGAGATGAGGGTACATCTGTTAATGTCCTTTTTCCTAGTACCAATACGGCTCCAGCAATAGCACCAATGGCTGCAGCGGTTACACCATCCACAAAGGCCTTGATAGCCGGATGCTTTCCATACTTCTTGAAATAGGGTGCAGGTATAATGGTAAATAAATAGCAGGGTAAAAAGGTAGCACCCGCAGCAATGCATGCTCCGGGCACTCCATCCACTAAGTAACCGATAAAACCTACGGTGATAACCACTGGTCCAGGGGTGATCATGGCTACTGCCACTGCATCCAGAAATTGCTGTTCGGTAAGCCAGGCATATTCTTTTACTACACCACCATACAGGAAAGGAACAATGGCAAGTCCGCTGCCAAATACAAAAGCACCAGCTTTTGTAAAGAACCAAAATAACTCTACGGATTTATTGGAAACAGGTATTGTTTGTAATTGAAGGACTAAAGGACTGATAATGTTGGCGGATGTTGTAAACAATGTTGGGGGATGTCGGTACATCCAAATCAAAACACCAGCGCCAAGTATTAACCACAAATTTTCTGATTCGCTGATGAAAGTTGTAACACCTAGCACCATAAAAATTGTCCAAAGAAGATAGTCGTTGCCAATGCTTTTGGTCGTGAGTTTGTAACTACTTATTGCAATAATGCCAATCACACAGGCACCGACACCATAAAACACAGCCTGCATCCAGGGTAAACCATTATAAGTTACATAGGCATAGCCTAAGCCCAACACCATTAGGAATGAGGGAATAACAAAGGCAAGTCCTGCTAACGTTGCTCCAACAATTCTATAGTGTATATAGCCAACATAAATTGCTAACTGAGCAGCCAAAGGACCAGGAGCCAATTGTGCCAAGGCCAATCCTTCCCGATACTCCTCCTCCGAGATCCATTTTTTGTTCTCCACTAAATCGCGATGCATGTATCCAACCAAAGCGACAGGACCACCAAAACCCCATGTACCCAGCTTTAAAAAATAGACTAGCAGATTGCGTAATGTGTAATGAGCAGTTGAAGGGGAATGTAGCATACGTCAAAATTATAGATAATAGTCTACTAAACATATAGACTAATAGAATTAATTTTATATTTGCATCAGAAATCAAAAAAAGTATGAACAAAACTCTACCTAATTCACTAGCGGTATCTAATCCGTTCCAACGCGTAAGCCATAGAGACGTATCACGTTTACAACCTGCATGTATTGCTTTAGTACTCTGTCTGTTTTGCACTATGGCTATGGCGCAGCCAGTATTGAATGGATTGATAAAGGATGAAAAAGGCGAGCCCTTGGAGGGTGCGACCGTGGCCGTTAAAGAAACCAACATCTTTACGCTAACAGACGCTGAAGGTAAATTCAATCTGTCAATCAATGAGAAGCCTCCCTTTATTATAAGAGTAAGTTATGTTGGTTTTGCGCCACAAGATTTCCAGGTGCTGGATGTATCGAGTCGCTTGATAGAGGTGACACTTATTAATGACAGTCAGTTGGAAGAAGTAGTGGTGACAGCCAGAAGGCGAAGTGAAACAGCCCAAGAGGTACCCATACCCATTTCAATTGTAGGTGCTACTACTATTCAGGAGACAGGTGCATTTAATGTGAACCGAGTGAAGGAATTAATACCTTCCGTTCAGCTATACTCATCCAACCCAAGAAACACTGGGATTAATATTCGGGGGCTGGGTTCTCCGTTTGGTCTGACAAACGATGGTCTTGATCTAGGTGTTGGCTACTATGTCGATGGCGTTTATTATGCCCGTCCTGCTGCAGCAACCTTAGATTTTATTGACATCGATCAACTTGAGGTACTGCGGGGGCCGCAAGGAACCTTGTTTGGGAAAAACACTACGTCTGGTGCCTTCAACATTACTACACGCAAAGCAAGTTTTACTCCGGGTGCTGATTTAGAGGTTAGTTTTGGAAACTATGGTTATGTTCAGGCTAAGACTTCTATTACAGGGCCGCTTAGTAAAAAACTTGCCGCACGCATAGGCTTTTCTGGTACCCAGCGTGACGGTTTGATTGAAAACATTGTTACAGGGCGAGCTACGAACGACATTAACAATCTTGGAGTCCGAGCACAATTGTTGTATCAACCATCAGACAAGCTAACCGTAACATTAGGCGGTGATGCCAGTAGCCAAAAACCCGATGGCTATGCGCAACCCATCGCAGGAGTAGTGGAGACAAAACGCGCAGCTTACCGTCAATTTAATGCCATCATTAGCGATCTTGATTATACCGTACCTACGCTTAATGCATTCGATCGAAAAATAGATCACGATACACCCTGGCGATCAGGCAACGAACTGGGCGGAGTGTCTCTGAATGCAGATGCACTAATAGGTCCTGGTACACTTACTTCAACAACAGCATGGCGCTATTGGAATTGGGATCCATCGAACGATAGAGACTTTACCGGTCTACAAGCGCTGGCAAAATCGCAAAATCCCGCAGAGCATAGAAATTGGTCGCAAGAAATTCGTTATGCGGGTGAATTCACTTCGCGGTTAAGCGGTGTAATTGGTCTATTCTTTATTGATCAGGAAGTGAAAATTGATGGCACTGAGGAATCAGGTACAGCACAATGGCGCTTTTCGCAAAGCTCTACCAGTCCGCTTTGGCAAACCCCAGGTCTTCTGGAAGGATACGGTATCCGAACAGAAGCCTCTATTAAATCATCCAGCGCAGCAATATTCGCCAACGTTGATTGGGAGGTAATTCCGGGATTGCACGTCCTACCGGGTATCAGATACAACAATGACAAAAAGGATGTATCCCATGATCGTAGAACATACGGTGGTCTGGACACTGCTACCTATCAAGGCACAAAGGCTCAGAAGATCGCGTTGCAGAATATTAAGAACGGAGTGTACAGCAATCAATATTATGTTGCAGATGCTGATGAGAATAACTTCACCTATCAGCTCACCTTGGCTTACCGAGTTAACGATCTTATTAATGCATTTGCAACGTATTCTACAAGTTTCAAACCTGTTGGTGTGAATGTTGCGGGGCTTCCCACCATTAATGGGCAGCCAGCCACCGATCTGGCAGTAATAAAACCAGAAGATGTGAAACATATTGAATTCGGTGTTAAGTCATCACCGACCGATAACCTAACGGTGAATGTTACTTTCCACAATTCAGATATCCTAGATTACCAGACGAATGTTCAATCACCAGAGCTGGGTGTTAACCGTGGTTATATCGCTAATGCAGAAGAGGTAAATGTAAAGGGCGTTGAACTTGATGCAAACCTTAAAGTCAGTAGACATTTCTCTTTCTACGGAGCGCTTGCCTATACAGATGGTAAATATGTAACGTTTACCAACGCACCACTTCCACTGGAATTAACCGGGCAGGTTATCGATGGGCAACAAGTGGCCTATCAGGATGTTTCGGGGGAAAGACTTCCTGGTATCTCCAAGTGGGCAAGTTCTGCAGGGGGTGAATTTTCTACTCCACTAAACTTTCTTCGTCAGCAAGGAAAGTTCTTTGTGGCCTTTGATACGTACTACCGCTCTGAATTTTCATCAAGTCCATCACCTTCGGAATTCTTGAATATTGATGCTTACACATTGGTCAATGCAAGACTTGGCTTTCGATCACCGAGTGGTACATCAATATCGCTATGGTCTCGAAACCTTTTTGATAAGGATTATTACGAACAGCTGTTACCAGCAGGTGGTAATGCAGGACACTATGGAGGTGTGCTGGGCGATCCACGAACTTTTGGTGTCACTATACACCAATCTTTTTAGATAGCAAGTAGGTATCGAGTGAGTTGAGTTTCTCCTACCTGATAATGGTTAGGCAGTCGGGGGGAGGGCTCACTTTTTAAGAAGTAGTTAATGAAAAAAATAGTAATCTTATTTATTCTGTTTTCATGTTCTTCACAGGTGTTCTCTCAAGGAAAGGAGTTTGAAACAAGGGAAATGACGTGGTTTGGCTATTTCAACCAAACTCGTTTTACCAATCGTTCCGGACTATGGGTAGATCTTCATCTTCGCATGAATGATCATTTTGTAAACGAGTTACATGCCACTATTGTGCGTGCAGCCTACATTTATTACCCGACCGACCAATGCAGACTGATGGCTGGGTACGCGTATGCCACACAGTATGGACATGAAGATTCACCGAATGTTCCTGAACATCGGCCCTGGCAACAAATTCAGTGGTTCGAACATAAAAACTCGTTTAATATGATGCAATGGATTCGATTGGAACAACGCTTTAGAAGAACAGTATCAGCAGGAGAACTGACAGAGGATTATACTTTTAATTTCCGGGCGCGCTATAATATAGCGCTTACCATTCCCCTCATCGGAAAAAAGGTGAAGCCTACAACACCTTTTATCTTCATAAACGATGAAGTGTTTATAAACTTTGGAAAGAGCATTACTTACAATTACTTCGATCAAAATAGAGCCTTTGCTGGACTAGGTTATCAATTTACACAACACCTCAATGCGCAACTGGGGTACATGTACATCTTCCAGCAACTTCCGCAAGGAAACCAATATATCCAGACTCATGCCATTCGATTATTTGTCTTTCACAATCTGAATTTTTCTACTTCTAACTAAGCTCATCCCACCGTGTCAATCGTTCCTAAAAAACAAAAAGAAAGTGCGCTGATCACTAATTCGGGGGAGTACAGCCATATGTATTATTTAATTGGCGCTGTACTCTTTTTTACTTTGTTACTCGTTGTGTTTCAATCTTTCGTGCCGTTGGATGTATGGAAAAATGTTAGCACCTGGATGGCATCGTTGGATGAAACCTTTCTAATTTTTGTAGCAGCTGGATTTATTGCTCAAATGATTGATGGTTCTCTGGGTATGGCTTACGGTGTAAGTGCATCTACCTTTCTATTATCCTTCGGTGTTCCACCTGCAGCTGCGAGTGCCAGCATTCATACTTCCGAGATTTTCACAAGTGGTGTTTCCGGCTTTATTCACTTGAGACTGAAAAATGTGAATAAGAAGTTGTTCTTAAGTTTATTGTTGCCGGGCGTTTTAG
>LNEN01000030.1 GCA_001464155.1 Cytophagales bacterium Ga0077538
TGTTTCCAAATGATCAATAATTATAGTATTTTTAAGCAGGCCCATTTTACTTTCCTTCAAAAGAAAGAGGTGGGCCTTTTGATTTGTTTTACTCTTAAGGATAAAGATGTTAATCGATAATAAATCCACCAATAAAAAGAATCCAGTAACTGTATTTGACTTCATAAAGCGTTACCTCACCAGGTCGGGAAAATTTCGTGTGGTGACTGGTTATTTCTCAGCCTCTGGCCTTGCACGTCTCTACCAAAATTTTGATGTCCAAGTAAAAGAGTATGAAATGGTAATTGGTGATCTCGCTAAAGCTGGTGAGGAGAAAGATAAAATGTACAACCTGTTGTCTGATAACCTTAGCATGACGAACGGAGTGAATACGTTTAGTGAAACTGCTGACGCTATCAAGTTTCTTAAGCAAGACAAGGTGAAGGTTAAAACTATGAAACCTAACTTTTGCCATGCCAAGAGCTATGTTTTCACAGAAGAAAATGACGACCCTCAACAAAGCTTTTATGTGGTTGGAAGCTCTAATCTAACGGAAGCAGGACTTGGGATAAAAAAATCTTCAAACATTGAATTGAATACTGCCGATTTTGGAGCCAGTAGCGATTATGAGGAAGTAAAGAAATGGTTTGAAAGTCTTTGGAATAATCCCGTTGCCAAAGATTACATCATTAACGAAACTGGAACCAAGGTTTCATTCAAGCAATACCTGATTGACTTGCTTCAGGACTGGCACAAAAAGTATACACCGGAAGAACTCTATTACAAAGTACTTTACGAACTGTTTCGGAAAGACCTTCTGTCTTTTGAAAATGATCCAGATTTTAATAGACAATTTGGAGGGTTGAGCAATACCGAAATCTGGAGATCACTTTATCCATTTCAAAGGAACGGAGTTGTTAGCCTTATTAAAATACTCCAAAAGTATAACGGTGCAATTCTCGCGGACGCTGTAGGTTTAGGAAAAACATGGGAAGCCCTTGCCGTTATTAAGTTTTATGAAATTAAAGGCTATCAAACCATTCTATTGTGTCCTAAAAAATTAGAGCGCAACTGGAGAGGATACCTGAAAAATCATAACTCAAGATTTGAGACGGATAGACTTGACTTCATCATTCGCTATCATACGGATTTACAAGATGATCGTTTCAACCGACATCAGGATGGGTTGAAATTGAATGAGCATTTTCAAAGCGATAAACCTAAACTTATCGTTATTGATGAAAGTCACAACCTTAGAAATGACGGTTCGCTTCGCTACCAATTTTTGTTAGAAAACCTCCTTAAAAAGAATCCGGAAGTTAAAGTCCTCTTACTATCGGCTACGCCGATAAACACCTCTCTAAAAGACATTCGCAATCAGTTCAAACTGTTTGTGAAAGGGGATAACAGGGGTTTCAATGAAAGTCTTGGTATACCCAACATCGATAGACTGTTCAACGAAGCAAACAAGGAGTTTAAGCAATGGGTAAGTCAATCGGATGAAAACTTAGAGCACTTGGTTCGTAGGCTTGAGGATAACTTTTTTCGATTTACAGATGCGTTGGTGGTAGCACGCACACGTAAGTTGATTGAGGGTATGACCGATGACTTAAAGTTTCCAAAAAAAAACAAACCTGATAATCTATTCATTACTCCGTCACACATCGGTAACATTAAAACGTTCGATGAATTATTCAACTTATTTCCGCCTCAATTAGCAGGATACAAGCCCAGCTTATACATCATGCCGCCAAAGGAAAAGAAGGAGGCAATCTTTGACGAACAAATTCAGGATAAGTACTTGGTAAAGATGATGTACATTCTAATGTTAAAAAGATTGGAATCCTCATGGAAAGCTTTTTATGAAACAGTTAAGAAAATAAAAGGCCATCATCAGAATGCTTTGGATCGGGCGCTCGAATTTAAAGAGAAGTATGATGAAAAACTTAAACTTGTTGAGATAAGCCTGGAAGGCTTGACCGATCAAGAGGAGGAAGAAATGGCGGGAGTAACATTGGGCAAAAGGCAAATTCGTTTATTGGATATTCATCAGTCAGGCAGACTGGATGAATTTATTGCCGATTTAAAGTCAGATGTAACGGCGTTGACCGAATTGGTAACCAATCTAGAAATAATGGATGGCCATGTAGTTCGGGAGCAGGAGATGAAAAGCTCCGATAACAAGCTTGAGAAATTGATCTCTATAATCAACCATAAAAAACAGTCGACTTTTAATAACAACAACCACAAACTTATCATTTTCACTGCTTTTAAAGATACGGCAATGTACCTCTACCGTGAGTTGTACAAACGTGGATTTGATAAGCTTGCCTGCATAACGGGAGAAGAGAGTTACGTTTGGGATCAAGAGCAATCACACAAAGATTTTGAACCTATACTTGAACGTTTCGCACCCTATACTAAGCTATACAAAGAAAAGAGGTGGGACTCATTTCATACAGTGAGCAGTCTTAGTGAAGCACAGGCTTTTGAGGCATGGAAGCTATACATTGGCGATCGCCATGAGCATACACGGAAAAAACTTGAAAGCCCGGTAGATATATTGATTGCTACAGATTGTTTGAGCGAAGGGCAAAATTTACAGGATGCTGATTTAGTAGTTAACTATGATATCCACTGGAACCCGGTAAGAATAATTCAGCGCATGGGTCGTATCGACCGATTGAGTTCTCCAAATCTAAAGGACGGAATATTCGGAACTAACTTTTGGCCATCCGAAGATATTGATGGGTATATCAAACTGCGCACAAGAGTTGAGGACCGAATTGCTGCTATGCGTTTGGCAGGAGCGGAAGTTGACGAA
>LNEN01000031.1 GCA_001464155.1 Cytophagales bacterium Ga0077538
CTGTCAAGAGAAGCAGAATACGAATTTACCGAATCCCACCTACCGAAGATCTGGGAGTTCTTGCATGATACCTTTGGTTTCAACCTAAAGCATTGGAAGGCGGAATTTGAAGCCTATCTGCAAAAGCATCCCAGAGATACCTCGGAAGTAAGTGTATTCTACCGCTTCGGCAACGAACGCATCGAGCCCTTATTGAATAGAATACTCGGCAGGAGGGAGCACTACTCCACCTTCAACGGACTTGTGGAGTTTGTCGTAACAGGAAGGCGGCAGAAGAAGTAGCTTCGTACGCGCCCACAGGATGTTCCGTTACCGCATGGGTGTTTAATACTGGATAGATAATAAAATGGGGGGTGACCACGGTATCCCGATGGCCATCGGTAGCGCAAGCATCACTAAAATGCAATTTGTACTCCAGCGTGAGGGCCCGACAAAAAAGCGGGGGTGAAATAGTATGCGCGTGAGGCAGCATTTTTTTGTCTTGATCTTTTTGGTCCTTTTTCCATCCAGGGAAAAAGGACGAAGAACAAAAATAGAAGTTTCAATAAGTACTCACTAAGAGGCTACACTATTAAGAATCATGGGAGCTAATTATAAATAAGTGATACGCTCCAGGGCCGTGAATCTGGGCCCAACCTGCCTGCGCGAAGCCGCTCCGGCATAGGCTGGCATACTCATTCAACGCTGTATTCTATCCCTGCTTGCGCTAAAGCTTCAGCGAAGGCAAGCGCGCCACCTTTTCCAGACCGAAGATAGAATAAGGCGTCTCATGAGGATGTTGATAGAAGCATGCGGAAACGTCTTTGCTGAAATGCATAAGCTTACTACTTATGCTATTCCAGATGTTCCGCAGGGCATCTGGAACCCTTGATAAAACGGATATACATCCGTCTTTATTCATCATTCGACATGCGCTGCGCTAACATGTCGAATAGCGAGTCAATAGATATAGTCACACCTCAACTTGATTGTGCTCCTCGTTCAGTAGATATAGCCATCCGTCAACTTGATAATGGTCTTCGTTCAATAGATATAGTCATCCGTCAGCTTGATTGTGGTCTTCGTTCAGTAGATATAGGCACTCGTCAGCTTGATTGTAGTCCTCGTTCAGTAGATATAGCCATCCGTCAACTTGATAATGGTCTTCGTTCACTGCTTATAGAGACGAATAAGGACGAAGCGTTCATGGCGCAGAGCCTTACCCCGTATAAAACCAACAGCGAAAGTGGGGGGAGCAACTCTGCTGGGAGAGAAGCGGGTGTCATTTTTATCGCCCGATTAACAAGGCGTGCGCCAAAAATTCGCAGCAGCCGCCAGGGTGTGTAACCCAACATTCAAAACAGGAACTTGCGTCAGTAGACATGCGTGCACTCAAACGCAACCGTTGAAAATGTGTTGTCTTTTTTTCAACTAAATATATTTCAAAAAGACTCGAAAAAAGCACAACTGTACCCTAAAGACCCCGTTGTAATTCATAAGTCGGCCAACATCTTCGAAGCTAGCGCGAATGTGAAAGTCGATGATACGTAAAATCAATTAACCCTTTAAACAACACTTTTATGAAAACAGTAAATTTAAAAAATGTTGCAGCCTTCGGGAAGCTCGTAGGCATCTGCAACGACCTCGGTGCCAGTTATGATCCAAGCAAGGCCGCTCTCACGCCCACCGCCTTAGCCACCTTGCTTGAACAGGCACAGCAACAAGTACAGGCGGTGAAACGTGCTCGCACAACTTTTACGCTGGCGGTAAACGCCAGACAGGAAACGTTCGCGGGAATTAATCCACTGGTCGCACGTGTGGTTCGTGCGCTGGCTGCATCCGAAAATTCTAAACAGAACGTTCGCGATGCGCGCTTACTCAAGCGTAAGTTACAACCAAAGTCTAATCCACCTGTAGCATCCAATACTGGAACGGGTGAGGAGGGAAGCGTACCCACAAATTCCTACTCATCCTCTCGTCTGGATTACGAAAGCAGGATTGACACCTTCTCCAGCTTACTGGAATTGCTGAAAGGCTGTGAAGCTTACAAGCCCAACGAAGCGGACTTAAAGCTGCCGGCACTCAATGCCTTGCTGGAAGAAATGCGTCAAAGCTCTGCAGCCGTTGACAAGGCCGGACAAGCGCTTGCCATGGCCAGAATTAACCGTAACAAGGTTATGATTGGCAAAGATGGTATCGATGAAACCGGCAGAGCGGTGAAAGAGTACATCCGCTCCGTAATGGGAGTACGCAGTGAAGTGGCGAAGGAACTTGGTAAACTTCGATTAACATCCTAAACCCATGTGACATGACTTGTGAGTTAACCTAAACCCCTGGTTGCGTAAGCGATCGGGGGTTTACAATTTTTACGAAACCCTCCTAGCTGATTTCATTTTTTGTACGGCAGCCCGTCAATCCGATCTTAGTGCACAGCTGCTCAATAAAGCATCCAGCTTAAGATCTATAAATAGCTGATTTACCAACACTTAAAAGCTTCTCTTTAATCTCCGAAGCTTTCAATGGATGTCTATAACGCATACAGGCTGCTTAGCCTTGATTTTGCTGTATATATAAAGACATTTAGGCCTTTAGCGTGCTGATGGACAGCTGTGGTGCGTGTCCGTATTCCAAATACTCTGTATATAAGTGGAGTCCTGCAAAAGCCGTCAAATACCTCAAAGGGCTCAGATTTAGTCAAATTAAAGTTATATAATGTTCAGGCGTTATGTTAACATAGCTTAGGCATCCGGGCTTACTCAATCTTCATAGAAAGTTTTTTTTGCGCGGGCTTTCAATAACTCACTCTTCATCATTCACACCGGGCTGGGGCAGCGACACTCTTTGGGTAGGCTTTGGTCTTAGTGTTAGCATGTGCGGCCTGCACAATGTGTGTTGCTGCTGCGCTGGCTAAGCAATAGGGATAGAAGCGGAAAGCACGGAGTGTGTTGGCAGGAGCGAGGCCGGACTTGCAGCGAATAGCCCGGGCCGCAGGCATTGCCAAGAATTAGTTATGGACAAATTGCTTCAACTCTTTGTTTAAAATGGCCGAAGGAATCATTCCACCTTGCAGCTCGTGTAAAATCAGGAAGTGCCTTTACAATCCCGATGTTATCTACAGATTCATTGTATCGACCATTGTACTTTATTAGTCTATTCTTTGGTGAGGATTGTGTCTGTTGGCTTCGATGATCTGGGAGTATATTCTGAAAATAAGTTGTAACACCTCTTCCATCCGCAATCATCCAAGACTCTAGCATTTCATTAATGCAGCAAAAAATTATCCTTGTGAGGTTAACTCCTCCATTTGTTAAGTTTCTAGTCAATTCAGCCTGATGGTCTTCGCACCTTCCGGTACCACCCCATTTCGGGAGCCTATCCCAAATAATGAAAACAAAGTCACAACCATTGTTTAACATTATACTTACATCTGTTGCTGATTCATCGATCAAGGACTTTTTGTTTCCCATGGATGAAATGTTTTCAGGCAAAATATTTAATGCCGCACAGAGTTGTTTCGCTATATAAGTATAAACCTGTTCATCAGAGCCTTTAGGTTGGCACTCGAATACAAAACCTACTTTCATATCAGTTGCTAAATTTTCCAGTGATATACAATCTACCTGGTGTGAATTTCTCAATCCATACCTTTAAACGTTCCTCTGTAGCAGGAATGTGATACTTGCAAAAGTTAACCTGTTTCTCGGTTGTAATGATGCTTTCGATGGGCAGTTGGTCTAATAGGTAAGGGGAATGGGTAGTAATTACTACCTGCATACCGCCAGTAGTTGATTCATTTCTGATTTCATTAAGCAACAACCCAATGGTGCGCGGGTCTAATCCATTTTCGATTTCATCAACGAACAATACACTTGGCTTTTGAGGCGAATCGAAAACAGAAAGCAATGCTAGTATTCTAAGTGTTCCAGACGATAATAGCCATCCGGGAAGTGGGGTGCTTTTATCATGTGTTTCATGCAAGAGTAGTTCTACTTCTCTATTAAATGTCTCTTGAATGTTGGGTTGGATTTGCTTAATGTAGGGCAGTACAAAAATCATTTTACGAACTAGGCTGTCGAGGTATTCTTGACCTTGACTTCGAATCCATAAAATGTATTCTGCAATGTTTCTGCCATCGTAATCTAATCGAACGTTTTTAGTAAGCCGGTTCTGCATGACAGGCTTGCCCATTTCATGAGCGTTCAAATAAAGGAATTGCCAGTTGGTTACATACTCCTGAAATACTGCGGTATCCTTATGTAGCATAAAAGGGTTACCATCCCGAAGCGACAAAAGTAATGTGTTACTCTTATGAGTATATTCTTTCACCTCAACGGCTGATACATATATCTGGCAGAATGAATTCCCTTCATTGTCAATGGCATTGGTGGCAAACATTACTTTACCATTGCAATGTAATTCCTCGTTTTCTACAATGTAATAATCATTATTCAGGCTTAAATTGAATGATGCCTGATACTCATAATTTTTACCATTGACTTTACATTGTAACCAAAAAAGAATTGGTTGATGCTTTTGCTTGAATCCAAATTGTGAAACGGTAGTTTCTTCTTGAATGGCATGATAGTTACGAACTTTATCTAAACCACCCCATATATTGAAAGCCTCTTCAATATTTCTAGTAAGACACATATGAAGTGTGCGTAATGCCTCCATTACACTGCTCTTGCCGCTACCGTTGTTACCAATAAAAGCAGTGAAGGGCTGTAATGGTAAGTTGAGACATTGTTCAATTGCCTTAAAATTGGTTATACTTATTTTCTCGATCATGCTTCTGCTTTGAATTTATTATTGGCGATGTTCCAATATTCATTTTGTATCTGGTTACGATCTTTTATACTCAAATCCTTGAACATATCGAGTACTTGTATCATTTCACTTTCAGCTAGGCCGTAAATGTGAAATACCAAAGCGTCAATTTTGTTCTCATATATTGCTGTTTCAAGTTTGTCCTCTTTTAATGCTATAATTTTTGACGCTAATAAAGATAAATATTTCTGAGTTTTCTCGTCAGCTA
>LNEN01000032.1 GCA_001464155.1 Cytophagales bacterium Ga0077538
AGTCTTGAAGGATGGGCCGATTCTATTAAAATGATTATGAAAGCCTACTTCGGACAAAGTGATGCTTTGCCGGATTTTGATTACTCCGACATCCGACCAAAAGGAGCACGCCTCATCACCGCAGGGGGAAAAGCGCCAGGGCCTGAGCCTCTAAAGGTATGTCATGCCCACCTCATGGCCTTGTTGGATGGAAAAGCAGAAGGAGAAAAACTTACTTCCATAGAATGCCACGATTTAATGTGCTACATCGCCAATGCTGTGTTGGCGGGCGGCATCCGCAGATCGGCCATGATCTCTCTCTTCTCTCCCGAAGACGAAGACATGCTAACATGCAAATATGGAAACTGGTGGGAATTGAATGAACAGCGCGGCCGGGCGAACAACTCTGTCGTACTCTCGCGTGATCATACTACGCAACAGGAATTTTTTGACTTATGGAAAAAGATTGAACTATCGGGCACCGGTGAGCCTGGTTTTTACTTTAGTAACCACCCCGACTGGGGAACGAATCCTTGTTGCGAAATTGCTCTCCGCCCTTTTCAGTTTTGTAACCTCTGCGAAGTAAACGTATCGGATGTAGAAAGTCAGGAAGACTTAAATGCCAGAGCGCGTGCCGCTGGTTTCCTCGGTACCTTACAAGCAGGCTTTACCGATTTTCATTACTTGCGCGAAGTGTGGAAAAAAACAACAGAACAGGATGCGCTCATTGGCGTAGGCATGACAGGCATAGCCAGTGGCTTTGTGCAGAAATTAGATTTAAAAGAAGCAGCCGATGAGGTGAAGAAAGTCAATATCGAAGTATCCGAAAAAATAGGTATTTCCTTTGCCGCGCGTTGCACTACCATCAAACCTTCTGGAACGAGTTCCCTCGTATTGGGAACCTCTTCGGGTATTCATGCCTGGCACAATGATTATTATCTGCGAAGGATGAGGATTGGAAAAAATGAAGCCCTCTATCAATACTTGCACGACCACCATCCCGAATTATTAGAAGATGACTTACTCAACAGCAAACAGGGAATCGTGTGCATTCCTCAAAATGCACCAGAGGGAAGTATTCTGCGAACCGAAAGTGCTTTGAACATGCTCAACCGCGTGAAAGAATTCAATCTGGAATGGGTGAGAAAAGGATATCGCATGGGTTACAATGCCAATAATGTTTCGGCCACTGTTTCGATCAAGGATACTGAATGGGAAGAAGTAGGCAAGTGGATGTGGGACAACAAAGCATCCTATAATGGCCTCAGTGTATTGCCTTACGACAATGGAAACTACAAACAACCTCCTTTTGAAGACATTAGTCGTGAGCGCTTTGAGGAGTTAGAGAAATCATTGAAAAATATTGATCTCTCTGGGGTGTTTGAACATGAGGATGAAACAGACTTACAAGCAGAAGCAGCCTGTGCCGGAGGTTCTTGTGTTATTCACTAAGAATTAAGATTGCGAATACGTAAAGAAGCTATTTAACAGACAACCCTGTTAAATAGCTTTACTGAAGAGCTGCTCACCCGGAACTGCCACGCGGTATTTATCAAAGACGCCACAAATATTTCGAATAAAAGTTTTGCCTAATGACATGACGCGCAGTCCTTCCTCTTGCAGTAAAACAAGTCCTTCGTTTTGCATCATTTCCAATTGACTCTCTACTTCGTCCGTAAATAGAGGTTGAAGCAAAGAATAGGGAACAAAACCCTGACAGCTAATGGCCAGAATTACTTGCTTCCGCAAGGCATCATCTCCCCGCTGCAAATGTCCTTTCACAATTGGTAAGGAATCTTCGGCTACCAAGGCCTCATAATCCTCAACAGATTTTTCATTTTGCGCATAACCATAGGTCGTCTCACTAATAGACGAAGCACCTAATCCAATCAGCATATCCGTATGCGTGGTGGTATAGCCCATAAAATTTCTGTGCAACTCACCCTTAGCTTGTGCAATCGCCAGCGTGTCGTGTGGTAAAGCGAAATGGTCCATTCCTATTTCTCTGTACCCAGCGTTCGTAAGAATGTTTCGGCCCGTCTCGTATAAGGAACGCTTGCGTACATCTCCCGGTAAATCGGCATCTTCATAACCACGTTGTCCGGGTTTCAACCAGGGCACGTGGGCATAACTATAAAAAGATAAGCGGTCAGGTCGCAAGGAAAGTACTTGCTTCATCGTGTCCTCTACACTCTCGGGTGTTTGAAAGGGCAAGCCATACACGAGATCAAAACTGATTGACTCAAAGCCTCTGGCCCGGCTCTGTTCTACAACGCGTTTCACATTTTCAAAAGGCTGAATGCGGTGAATCGCTTTTTGAACTTTCTCACTTAAATCCTGCACACCAAAACTGATGCGTTTAAAGCCACATTGTTGTAAAACCTCCAGATGTTCATCCATCGTATTATTAGGATGACCTTCCAAACTAAATTCAAACTGAGGGTGAAGAAGGACTCCTTCCAAAATTGAGGTGAGCAGGCGGTGCAAATTCTGTGGACTAAAAAAAGTGGGCGTTCCTCCACCGACATGTAGTTCTCTCAATAAGACAGTGCCCCCAAAAATGGCTTTATAGATCTTCCACTCTTCCAATAAGGCATGGATGTACTTATCCTCTACTTTGTGATTCTTTGTGATGCGTGTGTTGCAGGCACAATACGTGCATAAGCTCTCACAAAAAGGCAGGTGAATGTATAGACTAATGCCTTTCGCTGTATTGCTAGCGTCAAACGCTACTTTTAGTTTATCTCTCCACTCATTCAAGCTGAAATCCTTCACTTGCCAATGTGGCACAGTTGGATAGCTGGTGTACCGTGGCACAGGTACATCGTATTTCTTTACTAAGTCCGAATACCTATTCATCTTTCTTCTTCTCTTTTTTATCCTCAAACAACATACGCACCGATGGTCCATACGTATCATCAAACTGACCGGATCGCATACTCCATAAAAAACTTCCTAAAAAAAGTATGGCGATGGTCAAAGAAATCGATATCAATAAAATGATGATACTCATACTGTTTTCTTTAAAATAGAAGTAGATACCAGACTTACTGCTACCGAACTAAAACCGACTACGCTGATACTGCTGATCGGCATCAGGATGGCTGCTACCAGCGGTGTTAGATAACCGCTTACGGCAAAGCTTAAGGCAATGATGTTGTAGAAGAAAGAAATACCAAAACCAATTTTTAGGATGGTGGTAGATACTTTCGCCAAATTCAAAAACTGATGGAGTCTGGGTAACTTCTCTCCTGTGAGAATACCATCGCAAGCCGGTGTAAATACTCCGGCATTATCAGACACTGCAATACCGACTTCGCTTTGTTTCAATGCACCGGCATCATTCAGTCCATCGCCCAACATCATCACATGCTTCCCCTCTGCTTTTAATTCCTGAATAAAATCCATTTTGTCGTGTGGTGACTGATGAAATTTTAATTGTACTTCTTGTGGAAAGAGTTGTTCCATCCGCGTGCGATCACTTTCATTATCTCCCGACAACATGGCCACAAACAAATGCTTCATGCGTGTCATTAATTCTTTAATGCCTATGCGCACCTGAGTGCTGATGGTATAGTACCCACGAACCTCCTCGTTGATGGAAATAAAAACATAACTGGCTGTCTGGTCCTGTGGAGCCTCTGCTCCTACGAAAAGCGCTGATCCCAGTTTAATGCGCAAACAGGCTACTTCTCCTTCCAAGCCCTTACCCGCTCTCTCCAGCAAATTCTTTATAGGGAAATGACCCATGCCCGGAATTGACTGTACTATCTGT
>LNEN01000033.1 GCA_001464155.1 Cytophagales bacterium Ga0077538
TCTTTTATCACCTGAACAGCCTTTTGCTTCAAGGCAAAAACCCACCAGTGAAATCCATTCATGCCCTGGTAGTTCATCACAACTGAACTAATGAAGCCTATGCGTTTCAATTTACGCTCTTTGGCTACTTGCAGAAGAGTGGCTAGTCCCTGTGCTTCCGTGTGAAAATCACTTGGCTTTTCGTTTTGCTTTACATTAAGATTGAGATAGAGGGAGTCATTCTCTTCCAATAAAAGATTAATGTCTTTTGCATGGCGAATATCTCCCTGGATCAAACGAACGCTTTCGGGTAAGGTACGCTTTGCGAGAGAGAGATTGCGAACTAAAGCTGTTACTACATAACCTTGCTTAATAAAGGTCTCTACCACGGGTTTACCTAGCATACCGGTAGCCCCGATAATCGCAATCTTTTTCGGCATGTGAGTTTTCAGTTCATGAATTCGGCAATGAGACGGTGAAAGTGATGCGTGCCTTGTTCACGTTTCACAGAGTATCGACCGTGGGTATAGAAGCGTGAGCGAATCCCTTTTTGTACGTGTTGCACCACATCTTCATCTTCCATCTCAACCTGATGAAGGTTTGCACCAGCACCTTGTCTCAATTTACTTTCGTCCCATACATACGATAGAAAGGAAACTTTTGTTTTGGAGAGTTCGAGCGGTCGAATGACGTTGATGGATAAGCCCCAGGGATAGAAATTGAACATGATGTTAGGGAATACCCAGAAGTAGTAACCAGCCACCCGCTTACCATAATCAACAGAAGAGGAAGGTAGATCAAAAATGATGGTGTCGTCTTCCTTTGCCAACCCCAGTTGTAAGTTGCTGTACTTGAATAATTCTGTTGTGTAATTTCCGTAGTCAATAATGGCATTGAGCCCCGCATGAACAAAAGGTATGTGAAATCCCTCGAGGTAATTTTCGCAATACAAAGCCCAGTTAGCTTCTACGATGTAGTCTTTTGACAAATCAGAGCGAAACTGAAACTGCTCGAAGGGCAACCAACCGATGCGCTTTTGCATGTCCCCAAAGAAGTCATCGGCACGCTTGTTATTAGATAAGGAAGTAAACAGCCACTTTCCTAACTGATGAATGGGTAGTTTTGTTAAATCATCTGATGCCGTGGGGAAATTTTCTACCTCTTTAAATTCTGGCATGGAGGCAAAACTTCCATCGAGGTTGAATCTCCTCCCGTGGTACTTGCATCGAAGGTCATGAATTTTGCAGGGCCTCTCTACAATAATGTTTCCACGGTGCGTGCAGACATTAGAAAGACAATGTATTTTATTTTCCTTGTCACGTGTTACTACCAGAGGCTCATTCAGGTAATCTTCCAATAAATTCACAGGAGTGGTCCAGCCTACTTCTTTAACCTGGTCGGTATCGCCAATGTATTGCCATGACTGAGCAAAGATTTTTTCCTTCGCTGCTTCAAAATGAACAGGATTCAGATAGAAATCGGTGGAAAGTGTTTTGGCTTTAGCAATGTCAGGATCTATTTCGAATTTCATATGGATTCGTTAGCTATGCAAAATACTAATTTCTTTGTCCTTTGGGAGACAAACTTAGTTGGGTAAGCTTCGTTGGTTGCTGTATGAAAGCACAAAGCATTTTATTCCACATAGCAAGATTCGCAGCGGCTCTAATCATGCTGCAAACACTTTTCTTTAAGTTTTCAGCCTCTGCTGAATCTGTTTACATTTTCAGCACTATTGGCATGGAACCCTGGGGTAGGATTGGTGTAGGGGTGGCTGAGTTGATAGCGGCTGGTTTACTGATGGTGACACGTTGGAGTTGGCTAGGTGCCCTGTTGGGAATTGGATTAATGGCAGTCGCAGTGGGGATGCACCTAACACTGCTTGGTATTGAGATAATGGGTGATGGAGGATATCTGTTTGCCCTGGCGTTAATTGTCCTTATTTGTTCTGCAGGGGTTTTGTTCCTCCAAAGGGCTCGTGTACAAGAATTTGTTCTGATGCTGCGCTCCAGGTTTAATGTGTAGTGGCAAGGGCTTTGTTCAACGCCTGTGTTAATTCCGTATTGCCTTCAAAACTTTCCCGTAATCCCTCAATCAGGAATTTAGGTAGTTTTTCACCGCGTTTTAATTTAGCCTGTACTTCACTGATCATTTCCAGCGCATCCGCTTTGGCATCTATGGTAGAGCCTTCCACCTTGGTTTGAAGGTCACTCCAGCTGGCTGTTGTGGCAGGATCTACGGCCACCGAAGGAGGTGTGTAGGACAGAGTCGAATTTTTATCAATGCAGGCATTGAATTCATCAATGATTTGATCAAGTTGATTTCTCCCCATTTTCCCAGACTCAATGGAGCTTTTAACAGCTTCACATTCCTGTAAAAAAGTGCTCATGTTTTTCTTAAAGACCAGGTTGGGGACTTCCATTCCTTTGCCATCCTTTTTTACTAAATAACGACCATCGTACGAAAACTGCTTTTCTAGTTGAAAGCCATACAAACTGAGATAACCTTCTTTAAGCAACTTCATAAAAACATACTGATTGTTGTAGCGGATGGGGTCAAAGCGTTCGTTGTTTACCCATACGGTGCGCACCTTCATAATAGACAGGGTGGTTTTTTGCTTTTGTTCACTGAGTACTTGTATGCGTTTCTCAACATCATGTTGTAAAAGTTTGATTTTACCCCTTAGCGTATCTCCTTTTGTGGTTACAGCGAAGTCCTGAGCGGCTGTCTCCTGAAACGAAAGAGACAAAAGAAGAGAAAGAAGAATAAATGGCAATTTGTACATGTCCAGCTAGTTGAAGATCGAAAACTACTGGGTTTTCTGTTCATCCCCAAAAAAGCAGGGATTTTGAATTCTGTGTTTGAAATCCGTATGGCATGCCCTTTATTTGCAAGCTTCATTTCTATACCATGATTCAATACAATCCAAAGGTTTGGTTCTCCCTTATTTTCCACAGCTATAGTAAGCATGTGATGAAGACTTTATGGCCTGTGCTCATGTTTATGGCAGCGCTTAGTTTCGGGATTGAGCTGGTTTACGACTATTTTGAGTTGTCGCAAGAAAACTTCCCCGGCACTTTGTCCATGCATTCTTTGCTGGGTATTGTCTTGGGTTTGTTTTTGGTGTTTAGAATCAACTCTGCCTACGACCGTTGGTGGGAGGGTAGAAAAATGTGGGGGGGTATGGTTAACAGTACCCGCAACTTTGCCCTTAAACTGAACGCTTACTTGAGCAAAGAAGATCATGAAAGCAGAGAGTGGTTCGCCAAGATGATCCCTAACTTTATTATTGCCACTAAAGAGCATTTGCGAAGAGGCACCCAGATTAGCGAGTTAGATCCACCTTCCGATGACTTCGCCACTAAATTAAAAGAGTATAAGCATAAGCCCAATCATCTTTCTGCCATGTTGTATACGAAGGTAAACGACCTGTATAAGAAGGGTGATTTAACGGGGTACCAGCTCATGAATCTGGACAAGGAATTGAAGGATTTTACAGACCTGATTGGGGCTTGTGAGCGGATTAAAAACACGCCCATTCCTTATTCCTATTCCATGTATATTAAGAAGTTCCTTTTTATATACATCGTTACACTTCCCTTTGCCTTTATTAACAACTTTGGCTACTTCACGGAAATTATCGTAGTGTTAATCACCTTCATTTTACTAAGCGTAGAATTGATATCTGAAGAAATTGAAGATCCCTTCGGAAAGGATGTAAACGACCTTCCAACCGATGAGTTATCCGATAAGATTAAGGACAATGTTAAAGAGATACTGCTAGCTTAGTCCAGCGCTACGCTGACAATGAAATAGATAATAATAAGCAAGATCAAGACTCCGTACATGATCAAGTCCACGCGGACGTATTCTTTGTACTCTTCGTAATACTCCTTTAGCTTTTTAAACATTGCTGCAAGTTACAAATTCCAGGCTAGTTAGGAGTTTGGTTAGCGCGTATTTCAGTTGACAGTATGTGAGAGTTCTCGGTAGTCTTTGGAAGTCGGGCGAATGAAGAACTTCGAAATCTTCTAAACTCTTTGTAATCTTTCACGTTATGTACCGACATACAAGCGCTATGAAATATTTTTTACTTCTCTCATTCTCTTTGCTAACGTTTGCGGTCGCGGCACAAGATAAGGTTACGATCAATGGCTATATAAAAGATGCCAGCAATGGCGAGTCATTAATCGGTGCCACCGTTTACATACGGTCTGCCGGTGTGGGGGCAACCACCAATGTGTATGGATTTTATTCCCTAACCCTGCCTGCTGGCAGTTACGATATTGAATTTACCTATGTAGGATATGCGAAACAGCTGATTAGCAAAGAACTAAGCGCTAATATCAGACTTGACGTTGAAATGGTTCCGGAGGGGGAAGAATTAGATGAAATTGTGATCTCGGCCGAAAAAGAACAATCCATAGTGAAGTCGGTAGAAATGAGTGTCAATAAGTTAGACATTAAAACCATTTCCAAA
>LNEN01000034.1 GCA_001464155.1 Cytophagales bacterium Ga0077538
CACGAGAAAGAAAATCGTTCCACATGTTTACAGCATTAATCTTTTTAACCGGGTTTTTCTGTCCGCAGGCAGAACAATATTCGGAAGTAACTTCTCGCTGGCAATTAATACAAGTACTCATAGGTGCTTAAAAAAGTAAACTTGACAAATCCCACTGGCCATTTGGGTTGTAGCCAATTTCTCCACTTTTCACGAAGAGTGGAGATTCAATATTATCATCATAAAGCTGACCGGTGCCCAAGCCTTGTGGAATTGAAATCGGATACTCGGCTGTGAGTTGACAAATGGCATTTAAGCCAACATTCGATTCCAGTGCAGAGGTGATCCACCAATTCATTTTTTTGCTTTCCGCTAAGCGAATCCATTCCCGGCAGGACTGAAGTCCCCCATGAAGAGAAGGTTTTAAAATAAGATAAGGCACTTTGCTCGATGATAATAATTTTTCACGTTGCGCTGCTTCGTAAACGCCAATAAGTTCTTCATCCAGCGCAATGGGAATGGGCGATTGCTCGCTAATGGAACGCAACATCTCCACTTGCCCCGGCTTAATGGGTTGCTCAATCGAGTGAATGTTAAACTTGGAAAGCTCCTTTAACTTATAAAGACAATCTTCTGGCTTAAAGGCTCCGTTAGCGTCCAAGCGAATGATAATACCGTCTCTGAAATACTTCTTCCGAATGTAGGCTAGGATATCGCATTCCTTCTCAAAATTAAGTCCTCCTACCTGCATCTTAATACAACGATAGCCAGCTGAAAGTTTAATGGCGATCTGTTGAAGCATCAAATCCATATCCGCCATCCAGATGAGACCGTTTATTGGAAGCCTTTTGCCTGTTTGAAAGTCATTTTTGAAAATGATATGCTTCCCACCGTTCAGCAAATCCAGCAGAGCCGTTTCGAGACCAAATATGATAGAAGGGTATTGAGGAGAAACCACTTCGTCAATGCAAATCCGATAATTGTCAATTGTGAATTGTCCATTGTCAATTGACTTCTGTTCTAGGTGCTGAAGGATTTCTGTTAACCGCTCCTCATAATCGGGAACATAATCTACACTAAGTCCCGGTAGCGGTGCACATTCTCCCAACCCGAATACTTCAGGATCTTTTTCATCCCAAACCTTTACAAACCAGGAAGTGCGTTCCCGCATGGCCCCGCGCGAGGTTCGTGCCTGAAAATTAAAATGAAAAACTTGCTTGGTAAGGGCGGTTCGTAAAGCCATAAAGAGCTCAAGTTAAATCCAACCTCCTATTTTTGCAAAGCCATGATCAATATTAGTGACTTCACCTACGAACTTCCTGACGAACGCATTGCGAAGTTCCCCCTGGCCTCCAGAGATCAATCCAAGTTATTGCTTTATTCAAAAGAGGGCACTGTTCAACATCGTCACTTCAAAGACATTGTTGATTTGATTCCTGCAGGATCGCTGATGGTTTTTAACGATACCAAAGTAATTCCTGCCAGACTTCATTTTCAAAAAGAAAGCGGAGCAAGTATCGAGATCTTTCTCTTACACCCAGAGGCCCCTTCGCCTCTTCTTCAGCTCGTCATGCAGTGTACTTCGCATTGTACCTGGCAATGTACTATTGGAAATTTAAAGCGGTGGAAAGACTCTACACTTCTACAAAAAGACCTTGGCTTTACGGTCTTGTCAGCACGCCTGGTAGATCGTGAAAAACAATGGGTAGAGTTTACCTGGACACACTCCGTGCCATTTGCCAAAGTGGTAGAGGCGTTGGGAGAAACTCCCCTTCCTCCCTACCTGAAAAGAAATGCTGAAGAAAGTGACAAGGAACGCTACCAAACTGTGTACTCTCATCATGAAGGGGCTGTGGCAGCCCCTACGGCTGGTCTTCACTTTACTCCCTCCATTTTACAAGCCTTAGAACGCAAGGGCATTCAGGAAGTGTTTGTGACCCTTCATGTAAGCGCAGGTACTTTTCAACCGGTTAAAACGGAAAATGCCCTAGAGCACACCATGCATAACGAACAACTGGTGGTGCGCAAAGAAACCATAGAAAAGCTTCTGACTCATACCAACACCATTATACCCGTGGGCACCACCGCTATGAGAACACTGGAGAGTTTGTATTGGATGGGTGTAAACGTACTAGAAAATAAAAGAGAACCTTTCTCGATCAGTCAGCATACGCCTTATGAGCAACACTCGGCCTATTCAAGGCAAGAGGCCTTTCAAGCTTTGTTGACGCATCTGCAACACGAAGAAATGGAAGACTTAATCGGGCATACGTCCATTTATATTCATCCGGGTTATCAATTCAGAGTATGCGATGCACTCATCACCAATTTTCATCAACCTGGCTCTACACTCATTTTGTTAGTAGCTGCTTTCGTAGGAGATGATTGGAAAAAAATCTATGCAGAAGCGTTGAAAAACGATTACCGCTTTCTGAGTTATGGGGATAGTTCACTTCTGTGGAAAAAATAAAGGAGGCATTCTCAAAAGTCTCACCGTCATTTCGACCGCAGGGAGAAATCCCCCAAACTAAGATTCTTCAATCAGGGGATCGCCACGCTTCGCTCGCGATGACGCTAACATTTGACTTTTGAGACAGCCTCCTATTTTATACTTCTGCTTGCAACGTTTACTGTTCCAAATCAACTAAACGTATCTCCACCCTTCTTCCCTCTTCTTTCGCGGCTACTGCATCTTTAGTGGCTCCATAGCCTTTAGCAATTACACGTCTTCGAACTATACCTTTGTGGTTAAAATATTCCAACACGGCAATCGCGCGTGTATTGGACAATTCCCGGTTCAATTCCTCAGATCCTTCTGCGGAAGCAAAACCTGAAATTTCAATTCCCAATTGAGGGTTTTTACCCAACTCTACTAATAAGCCATCCAGCGCAGCTGCGTATTGAGGCTTGATGTCACTCTTGCCGGCATCAAAGTAAACTTTGGCCATCTTCGAAAGCACACTCTTGTCGGCCAGTGCGGCTTTCTTCGGCTGTTCTTTCTGGCGCTTGGCTTCTTCCGAAACCACAAAAGTAGGCAGGGACAAAATCGTTTGACCATCCACTACTTTCTTTTCAAACTTACTCTCATCACTTTCATCGTAGTAATACGTGCGGTTGGCTACTTCCAATTTGCTATTGGTCTTCTCATCAAAATTGATCTCATCGACAGAGTGCTCCAATTGAATCAAATCCAGCAGGTAGTCGATTCCTTCTTTATCGGATGATCCCATTAGGTCGAGCATCATGTCATACACATCTACAGAACCTGACTGTACCAATTTCGATTCGTGTGTTTTACGAATGTCGATTTTTGCATCTTGTTCTGTGTCATAAAAGGCATTTTTTACCTGTACTTCTTGTCCTACTACCACATCAAATTGCTTGATC
>LNEN01000035.1 GCA_001464155.1 Cytophagales bacterium Ga0077538
GCAGCTGTAAAATAAGTCAGCAGAAAAAGCAGGGTAAAATTTTGTCGTAGAAGCATAAAGGAATGAGTTTGCACTAAAAATTACAGTTAAACTGGCTACTTTCATAGCCAATTATTGGCTGTGGAAAATTTGCCATGATAGAATCTAGTGTGTCTCTGAATAAAGTGTACCTAGTTCAATTGCAAACGTTAGCGGAGAGCCAGAGATAATTTAGTGACAAAGCCGAGAATTATAGTAGCGGCTGAAGATTGATGACGTTTGAAGAAAAGAATTCTCCTCTAAAGACTTAGTGTCTTGTTTTTAAGTACAGGGAGTACTGTATATTGATCAGGGGTAAGACAAAATTCAATGTCTTTATGAATGTTTAAACGAGCAAGCCGTTTTACATGGCTTGAGTTTTGGAGAAAGCCCACTAAATCTTTTTTGCCTTGATTGTATAAGTGCTGAGCCATCAGAGGCGCATCGCAATCCGGTTCAATGTTATCTTTCAACAATTCCACTAATGCTCCTGCAAAGAGTGTGTCTTCTAAATTCACTTTCCCTTTCCAACCTGCACAGACTACGAGCACGTTGTTAGTGCCTTGTCGTAAATAATTAGCAACAGTTGATAAATTGAGAAAAGAGCCAATTACAATTTCTTGGGCTCCTTCCGATTTAGCAATGGCCTGCGTACCGTTCGTTGTGGTGAAGGCAATTTTCTTTCCCTTCAGTTCCGGATTCATGTACTCAAATGGGGAGTTGCCTAAATCACAGCCCTCTACTTTTTTTCCATCGCGCTCTCCGGCTGTATAATAGCCTTCTGTTTTTTTTGCCAGACAATCTTCCAGTTTTGCAAAAGGCATGATGCTGTTAATTCCATGGGCAAAGGCAGTGGTCATACAAGAAGTGGCACGAAGAATATCAACGACCACAACAGTTCTGTCCTGTACCTGATACAAGTGCATCAAATCAGGGCTGAGGCAAACATCAATTGTTTTAGTTGTCATTGAGTTGAGTGCAAGATTTAGGATAGATTTTACAGTTTTTTTCGAGGTGTGATGAGGAGACTGGGTTGCCTAGTTGAACTGCCTTACACCAGTCTTCACAGGCTCTAGCACTATCTCCTTTTTTATAAACAGCAATGCCTCTATTGTGATAAGCATTATGATATTCAGGATCTAGTTTAATCGCATTGGTAAAATCGTAGATGGCTCGATCCCATTTTTTTTGTTTTAGATAAGCTGTTCCTCGTTTGAAGTGATAGGTGGGTTGGGCGTCATCAACAAGAATTGCTTTTGAAAAGTAATAAATGGCTTGATCTAGGCTATCCAGGTGGTCGTATGCATTTCCTGTTTGGAAAAGATATTCACTTTCATCGGGAATTGCTTTCGTGAGAATTGAATAGTCAGAAATGGCTTCCTTATATTTTTCAAGATTAAAGAGACATACAGCTCTGTTGTAGCGGTATGTTGTGTTTTCTGGCTCAGCACTAACTAATGGGCTCAAAAGCTGAAGAGCAATTTCGTAATTCTCCTGATCCATCAGCTTAAGGGCTTCATTGTTTTGGTTTGCTGCGGTTTGTGCAGAAGCTATCGAGAAAGAAATACTAAAAAATACAAGTACTCGAAACATCATTAGATAAGTGGAAGTTTCTGAACCTGTGCTTTCAACGCTTTACCACGCACCTCAATGAATATTTCTGTTCCTGGATTGGCGTTTTCGGTAGTAACATAACCAAGACCAATACCAATGCTGAGCATGGGTGATTGTGTTCCGGATGTCACTTTCCCGATCACATTGCCGGCTACATCTTTGATAGGATAATCATGACGAGGAATACCTTTGTCGATCATTTTAAAGCCAACTAACTTTTTCTTTACGCCCTCTTCTTTTTGTTTCTTGATGTTGGCTGAGTTCGTAAAGTCTTTTGTGAATTTGGTTATCCAGCCAAGCCCTGCTTCTAATGGTGAAGTAGTATCATCGATATCATTTCCATATAAACAGAATCCCATTTCCAAACGCAAGGTGTCACGAGCGCCAAGGCCAATGGGTTTGATGTCAAATTCTTTACCTGCTTCAAAAACAGCATTCCATATTTTTTCAGCATGGGCTTTGTTTACGTAGATTTCAAATCCACCGGCTCCGGTGTAACCAGTGTTTGAAAGGATAACATCCTTGACACCTGCAAATTCGCCAATCGCAAAGTGATAGTATTTGATAGAACCAAGATCCGTAGAGGTTAGCTTTTGAAGGGTAGCCACAGCCTTGGGGCCTTGAACGGCAAAAAGACAGATGTCGTCCGAGATGTTCTTCATCTCTGCGCCTTTTGTATTGAATTGGCTTATCCAATTCCAATCTTTATCAATATTAGAAGCATTTACAACCAGCAAGTAATCATTGTCTTTTATTTTATAGACGATAAGGTCATCAACAATTCCACCTTTCTCATTAGGCAGACAAGAGTATTGTGCTTGTCCATCGATAAGCTTGGATGCATCATTGCTGGTTACGCGCTGAATGAGATCAAGTGCGTGAGGTCCCTTTACGGTAAACTCACCCATGTGGGAAACATCAAATACACCCACACCCTTGCGAACGGTCATGTGTTCTTCAATATCGGATGAGTAGCGTACAGGCATGTTGTATCCTGCAAAGGGAACCATTTTACCACCTAGTTTTGTGTGTAGGTCGTTGAGGGGAATATTCTTGATCTCCATAGTATTTTTAAAGTCTGCAAAGGTAATTCAAATGGGGGCAAACAAAAACAGCCCCGAGGGGCCATTTTTGGATGAGTTTTGGCAATTATTGACCTGCTGGTAATGCTTGTTGAATACTCTCTTTTACCTTTTTTACCGCTTCTAATTGACCCTCCAGGTATTGACGCACTACGTCTTCTCCGAGACTATCAGCCGGAGGGTTGAATTCGCGCATCCACACCATCATGCTCTTGCTCGCATCTTCCAACCTGGCTATCTCTGCCTCTAATTCTTTTCTTTTATCATCCGCTAAATCGGGAGTTTCAGACAATTGCTTTTTCAATGCTTCCTTCTTTTTGTACAGGTCATTCATTTTAGGCATTACCTCATCATGAATCTTCATCACCTCATTGTAAAGGGCATCATTGGGAGATCCAGTGGTAGATTCTTCCTGGTGCGCATGTTCGGTTTTAGAGCCACAGCTTGTACTAATGATAATAATGGAAAGTGTAAAGTAGTAGAATAGATGTTTCATATAGCTTGATTTACCAGTAAAAGTACAGTAGTAGTGGGGGTAGATCAATTGATTTTAGTCAGCCTAACACCTATTAGTAAAAATTCTTTTTAAACAGATATTTGGAATTGTGAAATGTTTGCCTCTATCTTTAGCCCAAGCACAAGAAATGAAACACAACCGATTTTACTTTTACTACTTTTTTTATCGCTCCTCTTCGGGACTGATTGGGTAGTATTTGTTTGATCTTAACGATAACAAAATGAACTCAGAAAAGTCCCGGCCAGCCGGGACTTTTTGTTTTATAACACAGCCATACAAGGGATTGCCACTAGTTTTCACGAAGTGGCTGCTCTTACTTATTTTGATCAACCCATCCAGACTATTGAGTGTCTTTCTTTTCATGCCTTGTGTGAAAGTCTGAAGAAAGGTGAGGCGGATTATGCGGTGATGGCCATCGAAAACTCCATAGCGGGCAGCATATTACCCAACTACTTTTTGTTACAGGAATATCATTTCAGTATTGTGGGCGAGTTGTATGTACCCATTCATATGCATTTACTCGCACTGCCTGGCGTAAAGCTTGAACAAATTAAAGTGATTGAATCGCACCCGATGGCCATTCGCCAATGCTCTGAATTCTTGCATGCAAGAAACGGTGTAGAGATTCGGGAGAGTGATGACACGGCTCTTTCCGCGAAGCGGGTGAAAGAGTTGAAGCGCGATGACATGGCCGCGATTGCCAACGAGTTTGCCGCGAAGAAGTTTGGCTTAAAGATTTTAGAGAGAAGAATAGAAACACATAAGAAAAACTTCACACGCTTTCTGGTGTTAGCACGTAAGCAAGGGGGAGAAGGATTGGTCAACAAAGCCTCTTTGTACTTCGAGGTATCTCACGAAGTGGGAAGCCTGGCAGATGTGTTGATGACTTTTAAAACAAATAAACTTAATCTGACGAAGATTCAATCCATTCCGATTATCGGCAGACCACAAGAGTATTCTTTTCACCTGGATGTGGAATGGAAAAAACGCAAGGATTATGACACCAGTTTAAAACTTGCCTTGCGACAAGTAAAGAATCTGAATGTCTTAGGTGAGTACAAGAAGGGGAAAATTGAATTTAAGTAAGATTACAGGTTTATGATAGCAACCGCTAGAAGAATAGAGAATGTAGAGGAGTACTACTTCAGCAAGAAATTGGCAGAGGTAAAAAGTCTGGACACCACTGAGTTTCCAGTAATTAATTTGGGTATTGGTAGTCCTGATTTATCTCCCAGACAAGTAGTGTTGGATGCGTTAAAAAATTCAGCGCAGCAACCAGGGAGTCATGGCTATCAGAGTTATAAAGGAACTCCTGCCTTCAGACAAGCCATCGCGGCTTTCAATGAGCGTGTATATGGTGTTGCGCTTAATTCGGAGACAGAAATACTTCCATTGATGGGATCAAAGGAAGGGATTATGCATATCTGTATGGCTTTTGTAAATGAAGGTGATGAAGTGTTGATTCCCAATCCTGGGTATCCCACCTACGCTGCGGTGGCAGCTATTGTTGGGGCGAGGATTAGGAGTTATGATTTGAAGGAAGAGTTGAATTGGAGAATTGATATTGAGGCCTTGAAAAAATCTGACTTGTCAAAAGTGAAAGTGATGTGGATCAATTTTCCACACATGCCTACAGGCACACTTGCTTCAAAGGAAGAGCTAAAGCAGTTGGTTGACTTGGCGCGTAAGCATCAATTCCTCTTGGTGAATGATAATCCGTATAGTTTAATTCTCAATGATAGTCCTTCCAGCATTCTTGCTATAGAAGGAGCCCAAGAAGTGTGCTTAGAATTAAACTCTCTCAGTAAGTCCCACAACATGGCAGGCTGGCGCTTGGGTTGGGTGGCAGGCAGAAAGGAATATGTGGATGCGGTGTTGCGTGTAAAGAGCAACATGGACTCTGGTATGTTTCTCCCACTTCAGCAAGCAGCTGTTGAGGCTTTACAAAATGGGAGGGAGTGGTTTGACGAATTGAATGCGATATACCAAAAGAGAAAAGTGGTTGCAGAGAAAATTATACAAGCACTTGCTTGTTCATTCTCGCCAAATCAATCAGGATTGTTTGTGTGGGGCAAGGTTTCGGATGAGGTGTCAGATGTGGAAAAATGGATTGATGAAGTCTTGTACAGCACCAAGGTATTCATCACACCAGGATTCATTTTTGGATCGAACGGTCAGCGATACATCCGCCTATCGCTTTGTGCAACAGTTGAAAAATTAGAAGAAGCCCTGAAGAGAATAGAAACATTTACGAAGGAGAATGTAAAGGTGCCTGAAAAGGCAACAGTAATATGAAAGTAACCATTATTGGATTGGGTTTAATTGGAGGGTCTATAGCTATCGATTTGAGAAAGAAGGGCATAGCTACCTCCCTTGCGGGGATTGATGCGAACGGAACACATGCATCGACTGCTTTGAAATTTGGATTGGTTGATTCTCTTGAAGAGAGTACTGAAAGTGTGAAGGAGGCTGATCTTGTTATCATGGCCGTTCCGGTTCATGCGTTGGCCAAGATATTGCCTCATGTGTTGGATGCAATAGGAGATAAGACCATTGTGCTCGATGCAGGCTCTACTAAAAGTGCTATCTGCAAAGCAGTAGTGAATCATCCGAAACGCAAGCAATTTGTAGCCGCGCACCCTATTGCCGGAACAGAAAACTCTGGGCCAGAAGCTGCCTTCTCTGGCTTGTTTAAAGGCAAGACAACCATTATTTGCGAAAAACAAAAGTCGTCAGTCTCAGCATTGGAGACAGCTTCACTTGTTTTTGAGGCGTTGGAGATGAATGTTATTTACATGGAGCCAGAGGAGCATGATAAGCATGTCGCCTATGTGTCTCACTTGTCGCACGTAACATCTTTCCTGCTTGGGCAGACTGTGTTGGATATTGAGAAGGATGAAAAGAATATTGCTATGCTCGCAGGAAGTGGTTTCGCTTCTACGGTTCGTCTGGCTAAAAGTTCACCGGATATGTGGGCGCCTATCTTCGAGCAAAACATGGAGTACCTCAGTCAAGCCTTGCAGGAATACATTATTCATTTGCAACGTTTTCAGTATCATCTCATGAAGCGCGACACACAAGAACTTCATCGCACCATGACGGAAGCCAATCAGATCAGAAGAATATTAAATGGAATTGAAGTGAAAAATAATGTTGTCTCTCAGGCAGAAAACAAGAGTAAAGTTGAACTAGCAAACTAAGACAGTAACGAAAAAATATATGAAAAAGGAATTACATCTCGAATCAATTAAAACATGGTTGCCTGCCCTACGAACGTCTACGGTAGACGGGCCTCATGGAGATCGCCCGCTTATCATTTCAGGACCTTGTAGTGCAGAAACTGAAAGCCAGACTATTACTACGTGTAAACAATTGGCAGCCACGGGTAAGGTGCATGCTTTGCGTGCAGGTATTTGGAAACCACGTACTCGTCCTGGCCAATTTGAAGGCGTGGGCCAAGTCGGGTTAGAGTGGATGGTAAATGCTAAAAAGGAAACTGGATTGCCAATCACTACAGAGGTAGCTACTGCCGCACACGTTGAAGCGTGTCTGAAAGCCGGTGTCGATATTTTATGGGTAGGTGCCCGCACCACCGTCAATCCTTTTTCTGTTCAGGAAATTGCCGATGCCTTACAAGGTGTTGACATTCCTGTGATGGTGAAGAATCCGGTTAATCCTGATCTTGAATTGTGGATTGGAGCTTTGGAGCGTCTCAGCAAAGCAGGCATTACAAAGATGGCGGCCATTCACCGAGGGTTCTCTTCTTTCGAAAAGGGTCCTTTTCGCAACGCACCCATGTGGGAACTGGCTATTGAACTAAAAACACGCTTGCCCGAGTTGGATATTATTTGTGACCCTAGCCACATTACCGGTGCGCGGGATCTTATCTCGTTTGTTTCGCAGAAAGCTCTTGATTTGGATATGGCCGGACTCATG
>LNEN01000036.1 GCA_001464155.1 Cytophagales bacterium Ga0077538
ATTTTGCAGGTATAGTATCAATATCGTTCAGTGCATTTGATCCATTTACCCCTCCTATTGATCAGCCTGATGGGGACGTAGGAATGCGATATTGTTACATTGGTTTGAAAAAACGTGTGAATCATCATGGTAAAGAACACTGGATCCTAAAAGATAAAAGTGATTTATGTCAAGACTTTACAAGTAGCTTACTTGTTTGTTGCTCTTTAACAGCTAAAAGAGAGCGGTGGATCAAAGCTGTTAATAAATTAGAGTCTGATTTTAATTTTGCCGAAATGGACTTGACTAAGCTAACCGATTCCTATGAAAAAGATTTATCTGAGATTAAAGATAATTTTACTCATAAAGCCAAAAATTTATTTGATCGAATGAGCTCAGGCCATGCTATTGTACTTTTAACGGTAACAAAACTTATTGAAACTGTTGAGGAAAAGACTCTTGTTCTCACTAGGACATTGTCTGAATTACTTTTCAATCGTAACGGTGTTGCGATTATTGCTACTCATTCTCCCGTTGTGTTGCAGGAAGTTCCCACATCTTGTGTCTCAATTCTAAGAAGAACTAGACTTAATTCAAAAGTAGATCGACCTGAAAGGGAAACTTTTGCAGAAAATGTTGGAGTATTGACACGTGAAGTTTTTGGGTTAGAGGTGTCCAAATCAGGATTCCATGATTTATTATCAAAATCTGTTGCCGATGGTAAAAGTTATGAGGAAATTGAAGAGGAATATGATTATCAACTTGGTTTTGAAGGTAAAGCGATATTACGATCATTGATACAAAATAGAGATTAATAAGGCTGCTACGAATGAGAGCTATTTCTATACCTAATTATGACCCTATGATTGTATTTCAAACTTGTGTTAATAGTATCTCCGATGAAAATTTACGTAATCGTCTGAGTTCCCTAAGCAATAATATTGAAACAGCTGCAAGCAATTACCAATCAAAAGCTTTATCAAAACAACTATATACTTTTCCTGCCATTAATTGTAAAAATTCTGATATAGCCTTAGGATCTGTAACTAAACAAGAGCTTACAGATGTTTATTCTAATCAAATGGTAAAACAAAGTAAGCCTGCGAGGTTTTATTATGACTCATTATTACAAGCTGCTCCTAGGGGTCGATGTCCATTTTGTGGAATGGGTCAAGCCACTACTTTAGATCATTACTTGCCAAAATCTAAATATCCTCAACTTTCTGTTATACCTCTCAATCTTGTGCCTTGTTGTAAAGACTGCAATGTAAATAAAAGATCCGCAGTCGCTGTAAAAGCAATGGTGCAATCCTTGCATCCATATTTCGATCATCAAAATTTTATCAACGACCAATGGCTTTTTGCTGAGGTTATTCACACAAAACCAGCGTCTATTAAGTTTTTGGTGCAAGCCCCTAGCCATTGGGATCAAATATCCCAGGCGAGAGTACAATCCCATTTTAGTGACTATAAATTGGCTGCTCGTTATTCCATAGAAGCTAGTAATGAGATCGCTTGTTTAAAAGATGTACTTTCGCAATATATAAACAAATGGACTGAAAATGAAATAAGAGATCATCTAATAATTCAGGCTAATTCATACTTAAAGCAGCATAGAAATTCTTGGCAAACAGCTATGTTTCAATCACTTGCGAATAGTAATTGGTATTGTAGAGGAGGTTTTTTTGATAGTTAAATAATTATTTTCTTCTACAAAAACTTCTTTGCAAAATCATTCCAATAGCTTATTCGAACCAAAAATTATTTCAATCCACCTTTTGCCCAAGGGTCGCGCCGTCGTCCGGCGCGAAGGGTATGCTCCCGAAAGGGGGCATGCTGTCCGATCCTAAAACGATCTATTTTTATTTAACTGCGCCACTTTGCTAAACAGTATTTGTTGTTGAAACTGTAAAATATGATTTCTTAAATTTTATTTATTCGGAATTATTAATATGGGTTTTAATTCATGGCATGATTTTAGAAATTTTGAGAACAATGTTCGGTACAAAAATAGATTCATACATTCTTCTGAAGTTAATGAATTCATTATTAATATTAAGGAAACTTTGCCAAAACGCATAAAAATTTTGACTAAGGATAAAAGAAATTGATTGTGAGGTAACTGGTATGGATATTACAGGTTATTCCCCTGAGAGAATGAAGCCTATTTTAAACAAGGGAATCGAAGGAAGAGCAAATCCTAAAGGAATTTCCTATTTATATTTGTCTACAGATATAAATACTAGTCTTGCAGAATTACGTCCTAATCGAGAACAATACTTGTCTTCTGCTCAGTTTAAAGTTAGAAGAGATCTAAAAATTGTTAATTGTTATTCAGTACCCAGGCATTACGATTATTTTGAATGTTTATTTAATGAGCCAAAATCTCAGGATGAAATCATAAATGCAGTATGGTCAATGATAAATAATGCTTTTACTAAGGCAGTAACAAATCATGATTCGGCTACAGATTATATACCCACTCAATTTTTAGCCGAGTTTTTTAGAGCTGAAAACTTTGATGGTCTATATTTCAAAAGTGGAGTAGGGTCAGGCTTTAATGTAGTTTTGTTTAAATTAGAAGATGCAAGTTTGGTTAATTGCACAGTAATGAAGGCTAAATCTATAACTTATGAATTTGAGGAATGTGCAAATCGATATTTTATAAAATCTGATATATAAATATGAGTACAGAAATAGTTTCGATAATTAGAGAGCTAGAAAATATTCAAGAGCGGTTGAATAATAATCGCGAACTTGTACATTCAAAAATAAAAGGAGTTCAAACAGATGATAGACGGATAACCATTTATACTCAGTTATTTAGTATTATAGATCAAGCTAAAATGGGTTTTGAATATTCTCATTTTTCTTTGAGTTCGAACGATATAAGAACTCTCATGTTTGCAGGTTTTACAGACATTGAATATTTCCAACGCCTTAATGCTTTTGTTCACTTTACAGCAATAGCGATGAGCAACGCTTATTTCAATTTAATAGAAACATTTTTACGCCAAATTCACCTCACAATTAATAAAAAATCTCCATCAAGGTTTTGGGATCTTAGTAAATCTATTTCCGATACTCTTGATCTTTCGCATTGGTTAGAATTTTTGAAATTTTATAGTTTAGTACGTAACACTCAGCATAATAATGGACTATTTTTGCCGTCAACCAATAAGAATGAAGATGTTACATATAAAGGAAAAAACTTTTTATTTATCTATGGCGAGCATATACACTTTCTCAATGCTGATTTAAGACTGCAGCTAGCAAATGATGGCAATTCTTTTGTATATGACGTGTGTATATCTAAAAAAGTTATTCACTATACTAAGATACCTGATCCTTCTCATTATGAGTACTTTCCAATTCCTTAATATTTAATCTTTATTTGGCTATTCAACTAAATATAAATTGTTCAATAAATAGTTAGTCCCCATTTAGATGTAGGTTTATATTCCTGATCTTTTGCCGTTTGAACAATTTTTCTTTCTTTTTTCAATACCCTTTAAATCAAATTTATTTGGTTTAATATTTTATGTTTTCTAAACTAAATAACCTCTACTGGCAAATTCGTTACACGCGCAATAATTCGGTCAAGCGTCGATATTACCGCCATGTCTTAGTCGAAAAAAAACGCCTGATTGAATCAGGCGTTGATGCGGAAGAATTGCGCTTGCTTTGCCGGTCGCTTAGTAACCGGCTAAATTCACACGCTGAGAGAAGGCTCGAAAGTTACCGAAAAGACCATTTTGTAAGTAATTTATTATTAATAGTATTATTTTTATCATTTCACATAATACAAAATATCTGTGATGAATACAGGTTCCGCTGACTGTTTTAGGTAGAGTACTACTTAATATGATAGCTTTCTAATTTCAGGAAAAACCAACCTTAAAGCCATGCGCAAACCATTACGATTGGTGCATGGCTACGATAGACGGAAAATCAATACAAGATATGGTTGCGCATTGGACGCGCACGCCTTTGAATGGCTACCTTGGCTCATCTTACGGCCAAGACATAAAAGCACTCCTGCATAGACCGCAAGCTGACGGCGCACCCGAAGCATTGCTACAAAAGCTGCGCGTTGATGTGCCAGTGCTTCAGGCACTTCCAAATGGCGCGGTAAATCTTTATAGCGTGCAAACTCCACCAGACAGACTTGATCTGGTTATTGAAGTGGCCGGTCAAGCAATAACGGTTCCAGAGGTGCGATGAAATGCTGACTAAAAAAGACTTTCAGCAAGCAATTGTAGATTCTGTCGCTGCTTATCCAGCTGTCGCACCGTTATATCAAGCCGGTGACCCGCGCATCCTGCAAAGTTTAGATGCCATGGCTACCATGCTGGCGATGTTCTCTTCGCAAATTGAGACGGCGATGGCAGAACCATTCGAGAAAGTGCGCGATGCTACTGTTTTGGCGGATGCTGCTATGCGTGGCGTAATCCGTAAAGCAAGCCCTGGAAGAGTCAGAATAGCGATAAAAAATGGCAATAACACTGCTTTCACGGTCGATACCGGCAGAACAATTATTGATTCAGCAGGACTCTCATACATTATCGAAACTTCGGCTGTGATTGCGGCAAATTCGACCGGCACATTCGATGCGGTGCAGGTGAAACGTGAATCGATTAATCACACCGTATCAGGCAGCGCACCTTTTTATCCTATCGAGATACCGGCATCAACCGATGACTCTTATTTGAGCGGAATATCGGTAAGTGACTCAGGGGGCGAATATGAATACCGGGAAAGATATGTCAATACATGGCCTGATGAGCGCGTTTTCCATGTAGAGGCCGATGACAGGCAGCGTATTTATGTGCGTTTCGGTCAGGATGATATTGTTGGTGTTCAGCCGGTAGACGGTCAGGTTATAACTCTTACCATTTCTCGCACGGCAGGCGAAATATCCCCGGCAGCCACCTCGCCATTCTCTTTTGAATATTTGCAATCGCCCAATGAATCCTACGTTGAATTGTCGCTGGCTTCGCTGTTAGACAAAGGGCTGAATCCCCCGGACATGACTACCTTGCGCGACCTGGTGAAATACCCGTCCGTATACAATCACAATGCTGTTTTTCTGGGTGAATTCGATTTCGTTGTTAGGCGCGCGTACAGCAATACCCAATTCTTATCGATTTGGAATGAAGCCATAGAAGAGGTTGCGCGCGGGGCTGATGTCGATAACATTAATACGTTATTCGTCTCCTGCTTGTCTGCTGATGGTACCGAAGATATCCTGACGGAAACGGACCCAGAAACGCCCGTTACACCAAATTTAATTGCAGAAATAGATTTAACCGCTACCCAGAAAGGTATTCGCACGACAATATTGAATGCGGATAATAGCTACCGGGTTAAGTTTGTCACGCCGGTGCGCTCGGAAATAGTGATGACCATTGCGGCCACTATATCCACGGCATACGTTGCCGGTGACGTGCAATCGCA
>LNEN01000037.1 GCA_001464155.1 Cytophagales bacterium Ga0077538
CAAAACACTCCGGCCGGATCATGACCTGGTTGAAATAATCGGGCGCGAATTAGCCGAAGAGATGGGGCAACGTTTTGGCGGGGAAGTCCTTGAAATACCAAAGGCCACCTTAGCCAACGCCGCACTTAGAAATATCTCGATCAGACAAGAATATGAATTCTTAAGCCAAAGACAACTGGCGCTGAAATACAACACCACAGAGCGCAACATCAGGCGAATTCTGTCGGGCTATGAGCAAGACGATAACCAAATGGATCTTTTTTAATAGGACAACAACATCATGATGATAATGAAAGATATCAGATTAATATTAAAATGCAGCGAAAACAAAGCGAAGCGTGTCATGAAAAAAGCCAATGTCATTGTGACAGAAAAGCGCTTCGCCCACGGCATGAAAAACTTCTATGCCGTCACGCCGGAACAACTGCCGCAAATGCTGGAAGATTATGAAACAGATCCGGAGCAAACGGCACTGCAACAAGCGAGCGCACTGAGTGCATTGGAAATTGCATTAAACCATTGCGGCTGCAAGGGTGGGCAACATGCCGCTGTCTAAACACCAATGGGAAGTGATTGAAAAATCGCTCGCTTTCCGGATCGGTACCGACACAATCGGGGTAATCATGAGTTGTCGGGTTTAAAAGAAAAACGCCCGGTAAGGGGCTCTAGTCCTTAGCCGGGCGGAGATACTATGGAGATGCAATTAATTTATCGGTAAGGCTTAAAAGAACTTTAATTAAGTTTTACTTTAAGATGTCGATCCACAAAAAGAGCGTTGTATTTTTAAATAAAAATGGAGATTTAGTATGAAAAGGATTTTGAGCGTAGCGGTCATAGCGGTGACACTGTCAGGATGTGCCACGATATTCAACGGCTCCACGCAGCAAGTAGCCATCCGCAGCAACCAAATGGACGCGGACCTATACGTCAACGAAGCCTTGATTGGCAAAGGCAATGCCGTGACAACCTTCCGCAAAAAGGAAGATTACATCATCACCGCGCGCAAAGAAGGCTGTGGTGCCGTGTCTGTCCCTGCATCTAAATCATTCGATGCAACTACGCTCTTAGGTATCCTGATTGATTTCGGCCTCATCAGCATCCTGGTTGTGGATGGCGCAGGCACAGGCGCATGGAACAAATTCGACCAAACCAGCTACGTGATAGACCCGCAATGCCCGGTCAAAAGCTGATTCAATCAATTTAATTATTAACCCGCAGGGGCGCATGATTGCGCCCTGGTGGTTATATGTAAAGGAAAAGCGGTTTTCCTTTACATATGAGCATCGTAAGGTAAGTTAATAAAAAGGAGGTTGTATGATAACTAACGAAAACGCCAAACAACGCCAGCGCGTGCTGGAAGTGCTCTACAGCAAGCGCGAGGAAAAGCCTAAAAATGGCTGGCTGGCTGAAAAGGATTTAAAGGATGCTGTCGGTGAAACGGATTTTGCTCTCTCAGTATTGATCGAGCTAGGCCACGTTAAAAGGGATGGCTATAAATTACTGATCACCGGAGCTGGCGTTGTTGCCTGTGAGGAAGCAACAACCGATTAAATGGATGTTACCGAAAACGATTTCGGGAACATGCCGGTTTGTTTTATGATTGCCTCTCGTTTACGTAAGGGAGGTAATCATGGGAAGAAAGAGCGGTTTTAATAAGGGCTGGTTAATTGTTGTCGCTGTAATTGCTGCGTCATTTGTGTTGTTGGAAAAGGTATTGCCGTTTTGGTTTTTGGTGGTTATGGCGGTTCTGGGGATATCGGCACTGCTATTGGCTAGACTAAAATCTTATGAGGATAAACGGGAAGAAGAAAGGTTTTCTGCAATGACCAAGTCAAGCAAGCCGGTTGCGGCATCTGTAACGACCAGCAACGAAGATGTTGCAGATGAGCCTCAGTCAGCCTGGCATGATCACTGTGACAGAATAGAGCAGGCTTGGGAACGTGGGGATTTCGACTGGGCGCGGCAGCAGCTACAACAGATAGCTTACAGTATGACTGACAAATCGGTGACGCAGGAACAGAAATACCAGTTTACCCAGTTAATGAAAGATTTTGCCAGCCAAGACCCGATGTATAAAGAAGTCATGGCGATAGTCTTACCGTACATCATGGCAAATCCAGGCACGATACAAAGCAAGATTTATACGCAACTGCCGGACTGGAGCCAAGAAGAAGTGCGCTATGTGCTGTATTTCGCCAATGAACTAGGCCATATACACCGCATCAAGAAAGGCAACAGCTACAAATTGATGCCACCAGGTGAAACGGTGGAAGGCGAAGTTATTGACAAAAGTAATCAATAAGGTGTAGTGTCCGCTCCAAGTGCTAAAAACGCTTCAGAATAGGATACCGCGCCCGAATGTAGTGGTTTTTTTACGTCCATTGTTTTTGA
>LNEN01000038.1 GCA_001464155.1 Cytophagales bacterium Ga0077538
CTTCGGAAGCACCTTGTTTTTATCGCTGTTAAAGACGTCAAAGATTTCATCTTTATAATCTTCGCCTATATTGTTCCAGTGTTTTTCTTGATCCATTGCTTTCGGTTGTCCGTTATCAGCTACAACGTATACGTAATCGAAGCCGCTGAGCGATTCGCTTTGGCACGGGCTTCCTCAATACTACTTCCTTTTGCCAAGCAAACACCCATTCTTCGCTCTCCTTTCACTTCCGGTTTACCGAACAAGCGAAGCTGTGTATCCGATTCCTTCAAGGCATTTTCCATTCCGTGAAAACGAACATTGTTGGAATCACCTTTTACTAACACCACACTCGAAGCCGAAGGACCAAGTTGACGAATCACCGGAATAGGCAAGCCCAAAATAGCACGCACGTGCAAGGCAAACTCAGAAAGATCCTGCGAGATCATGGTAACCATTCCTGTGTCGTGTGGTCGCGGAGAGAGCTCGCTGAAGTAGACCGTTTCCCCTTTTACAAAAAACTCCACACCAAAAATTCCCCTGCCTCCCAGCGCATCTACTACTTTTCGTGAAATGTCTTGTGCTTCTTTTAAGGCATTGGCATGCATGGGATGCGGTTGCCAGGATTCCTGATAATCACCATGCTCTTGCCGATGGCCAATGGGCTCACAGAAGGATACACCCTCTTTATGACGTATTGTTAACAAGGTAATCTCATAATCAAAATCAACAAAGCCTTCCACAATTACACGACCGCCTCCACTCCTTCCTCCCTCTTGTGCATATTGCCAGGCATAGTCAATATCTGTAACCGACTTTACTACGCTTTGTCCTTTACCAGAAGAGCTCATGATCGGTTTCACCACACAAGGAGTTCCAATCTTCTCAATGGCTTTTACAAATTCTTCTTTAGTACCCGCAAATTGATAAGGTGATGTTTTCACTTTCAATTGCTCTGCTGCTAGCGTGCGAATGCCCTCGCGATTCATCGTTAGCTTCGTAGCGTTTGCCGTGGGGATGATGGTAAACCCTTCCTTCTCTAATTCCACTAAGGTGTCCGTGGCTATGGCTTCTACCTCGGGAATAATGTAATGAGGCTTTTCTTTCTCAATGACTTCCCGCAGTGCCTTGCCATCCAGCATCGAAAGAGTGTACGAACGATGGGCTACTTGCATAGCAGGCGCATGGTCATAGCGATCTACCGCGATAACCTCCACCCCATAGCGCTGAAATTCAATCACTACTTCTTTGCCCAATTCGCCAGAACCCAGAAGCATTACTTTTAAAGCGGACCCTGATAAGGGGGTTCCAATCTGAACTAAAGACATGCTTATTTTTTTTCGAAGGTGAGTTTAAAATAGATGAGCATCAGGCTGAGGATGGCAATGATGCTGTTACAAATAATCACCGGCCATAGCATAAGCCCTACTCCGTAAATAATCCAGACGATGGTACTGCTAAACACAATGAACATCATGGATAAACTCAAATCCTGCGTGCGCTTTGTTTGCCATACCTTATATACCTGGGGTATAAACGTGATACTGCTCAGCAGCGATCCGGCATGCCCGACCATTTCAATCCAACTCATTATTTATATTTTAATTTGTCTAACCAACGATTTGCCTCCTTTTGCTTCTCTACATTACCCGAAGCAAGATACTTTTTTAATTTTTCATTCATCATGCCTTGCGAAGTCAGGTGATAGTACCCGCAGTCCTGACATTGATACACGGCTATAGGACCTCTACCAGCAGGATAATCAAATTGAATACGTGCTTCAATCAGGGCATCCTCTGCCAAGCCTTCCGAAAGGTAGATTTTCTTGGTGGTAGAACAGGTGAGGCGCTTACTCATGTTGCTAAGGTAGCCAAAGCAGGGAAATCCATAAAACGCGCAAACATCGTATCTTTAAATTTGTTACCTGAATATGACAAAGTATATCCTGATTGCATTCCTGTTAACCAACTGTGCCACCGCACAAACCTTAGTGGTTGAAGAACGTGTGAAATTTCTCGCACTGGGCGATTCTTATACGATTGGTGAAAGTGTGTTTGAGAGTGAGCGCTGGCCAGTACAACTCGTCAAACGCATTCGAAGTGAAAAGTACCTGGCTTGCGATGACCCGCGCATTATTGCCACCACCGGCTGGCGTACGGACCAACTAAAAAATGCTATCCTCTCGGCCAACATTCAGCCCAATCAGTACAACCTTATCTCCCTGCTAATTGGTGTCAATAATCAATACCAAAATAAATCTGTCGAAAGTTATGCACCCGAGTTTGAAGAGCTACTCAACATGGCCATTGCCTTGGCTGGTGGAGACAAAAGTCGTGTGTTCGTAGTGTCCATTCCGGACTATGGCTATACACCTTTTGGAAAATCGAATCAGGAGAAAATTAGTCGGGAATTGGATGCTTTTAATGCCGTTAATAAAGCTGTGGCAGAGAAACTGGGGGTTCGCTACTTCTACATTACAGATATTTCGAGAAGAGGATTAACAGATCCCGAACTCGTTGCCAAGGATGGCCTACACCCTTCCGGGAAAATGTATGCTGAATGGGTGGATCTGATCATGAAAAGTGAAGGTGTTCA
>LNEN01000039.1 GCA_001464155.1 Cytophagales bacterium Ga0077538
TACAGAAGCTGCTTTACTTACAGCCTACTACCTGGTAGCCAGTGAAGATGAGGAGACAAAGAAATGGTTGAATGAGATGGTTATCTTGTTAGACCCTGTGTATAACCCGGATGGTCGCGACCGCCACACCCATTGGGCGAACATGCACAAAGGCTCACCCGTGGTTACCGATGCCAATGATCGCGAGCATAATGAAGTATGGCCTGGTGGTCGTACCAATCACTATTGGTTTGACTTAAACCGTGACTGGTTCTTAGGTATTCATCCGGAAAGCAGAAACCGATTGGCCTTCTTTCACAAGTGGAGACCGTATGTGATGACCGATCATCACGAGATGGGCACTAATTCTACTTTCTATTTCGATCCGGGAAAAAACAGCAGCAACAACCCTATTGTTCCCTCCTATTTATACGATGTGCTCTATCCAAAATTCGGAGAGTACTTTGCGGGTGCGATGAATAACATCGGCTCATTATACTTCACCAAGGAAGCCTTTGATAAATTGTATCCTGGCTACGGTTCCAGTTATGTGAATTTCTATGGTGGTGCCGGATTCTTATTTGAACAAGCTAGCTCCAGAGGACATGCACAGGCAACCACCACCATTCCCCTCACTTTCGGCTTTACCATTCGCAATCAGTTCAATGCGTCTTTAGCAACCGTACGCGCCTCCATTGCCGAGCGCGACATGTTGTTCAAACTCCGAAGAGATTTTTACAAGACCATGGCCTCTCAGGCAAAGGCCAATCCTGTGAAAGGATATGTGTTTGGAGATGCGAAAGACGTAACCCGCACGCAGGCCTTTGTTAACCTGGCTTTATTACATCAGGTAGAAGTATATGAGGTGGCCGACAACATGAGCGTGGGTGCATCCAAGTTTGAAAAAGGCAAAGCCTTTATTGTACCTACCGATCAGCAAAACTACCTGATGGTTCGCTCCTTATTCGAAAAGCAAATAACCTATGTCGATAGTATTTTTTATGACGCCTCAACCTGGTCGGTGATTCATGGTTTCAACTTGCCACACGAAGAGTTACGCGGTACTTTCTCCAAAGGAGCAAAAGTGAGTGCTTCTTTAAGCTATGCACCCAAAGCACCGATTCGTAGTGAATATGCTTACCTGATTGACTTGAGCGATTACAATGCGCACAAAGCGCTGTGGCATCTCCAGGAAAAAGGCGTGCTGGTAAAAACAGCCTTCAAACCCTTTACCGTCTCCATCAATGGTGCAAACAAGACCTTCGGGTATGGAAGTCTCTTGGTTTCCGTTCAGAATCAAACACTCTCCTCCGATAAAGTGTGGGAAAGTATTCAGGAAGTAAGTAAACGCTGTGCGATCGATGTGCACTCTGTGGGTACTGGTTATAACGTAGCGGGGGTTGATTTGGGATCGGGTACTTTCCAAACCACCAAGCAACCAAAGGCAGCCATGTTAGTGGGTCAGGGTGTTTCTGGTTACGAAGCAGGTGAAGTATGGCACTTATTGGATCAACGCATCCAAATGCCGATCTCAAAAATTGACCTGATCAATATGGGTCGTGTTAACCTGAATGATTACAATGTGCTGGTACTGGTTAGCGGCAATTACAATCTTGATAAAGCAGGCACCGATAAAATCAAGAACTGGGTACAAGGTGGTGGAACACTGATCACCTTTAAGACAGCCACGGAATGGGCCATCAAACAAAACCTGGTGAAGGAGAAGTTAATCAACCAGGATACTACGAAGACCGCCAGACGCTTTGACTTTGTACAAGCGCAGGATATTGAAGGCGCCCGCCAATTAGGGGGTTCTATTTTTCAAGTAGATCTGGATATCAGTCACCCGTTGGGTTTTGGTTTCAGCAATAGAAAAGTGTCGATCTACAGAAATGGTCGCACCTATTTGCAACCGAGTAAGAATCCCTATTCTACAGTAGCCCAATACACATCCAAACCCTTGATCGGTGGATATTTACATAAATCACAGGCTCCTAAAATTGCGAACTCTGCTGCCATTGTTACCAGCAGTCTGGGTTCGGGGCGCGTAATTCTATTCACCGACAACCCTAATTTTAGAGCTTACTGGTATGGAACCAACAAGCTATTCCTAAATGCCTTATTTTTCGGCCCCATTACACCCGTGCCTACAGCCGAAGGTGAGCAGGGAGAAACAGAAGAGTAAGCATGTTGACAAAAGAGAGCATTCGCGATTGGTTTATAGGATTACAACAAAGCATTTGTTCCGAGCTTGAGAAGGCAGACGGACAAGGAAAATTCATCACCGACCGCTGGGAAAGACCCGGTGGCGGTGGTGGAGTTTCCAGAATCATCAACAACGGAGCGGTGATTGAAAAAGGAGGCGTCAACTTTTCTGCCGTGCACGGACAGGCTCCTGAACATGTTTTAAAATCCCTCAACCTATCGGGCACCCAAGCCGAGTTCTTTGCCACGGGTGTATCAATTGTAATCCATCCTCACAGCCCGATGGTGCCAATCATTCACATGAATGTGCGGTACTTTGAAATGAGCACGGGGCAGAGTTGGTTTGGAGGTGGCATTGATCTGACACCGCACTACGTAGTGGAAGAAGATGCGCGGTATTTTCATCAACACTTAAAAGCAGTCTGTGATCAGCATCATCCCTCCTACTATACCGATTTTAAAAAATGGGCCGATGATTATTTCTTCATCAAACACCGCAATGAAACCCGCGGTGTGGGGGGTATCTTTTTCGATTACCTAAAAGAAGAAAGTGGGTTTACCAAAGAACAGCGTTTTGAGTTTGTGAAGTCAGTCGGTTCTTCCTTTGCGCCCATCTATACGCACTTCATGAATCAGAACAGAAACCTTCCTTTCGGTGAAGCAGAGAAACAATGGCAATACCTTCGAAGAGGACGTTATGTGGAGTTCAACCTTGTATGGGACCGCGGCACTAAGTTTGGTTTAGAAACCGATGGCAGAACCGAATCCATCCTCATGAGTTTACCCCCGCAGGCGAACTGGACCTACAATCATCAACCACTTGAAGGAAGTAAAGAAGCTCATACCCTCTCCTTGCTGAAGAAAGGCATCTCTTGGATATAAAGGCATAAGATCCTATCTTTTCCTTTTGGTCACATGAGTCTTTGGCAAAGAATTAGTACTACGGGCGTCACATCAAGTGCTACCAGCGAACTCAATCGCACCATTATTCTTTGCAACCGGGTAAGTCTTCTCTTATCCTGCTTTATTCTCATCCTAGGCATCCTGTCTTTTCTACACTTTGGTTTCATCGCCTCCACCAAGGTTGCCTTGCTGGTTTCTCCTGTTACCTTACTGCCGATTGTTCTCAACGCATTCGGCCACATCAATTACTCCAGAATTTTCCTATCGGTTGCCATTAGCCTGGCGTGTGTAGTCGGCTCCACGCTCGATAAACTCGATTATGTACAAATTGAAGAATTGCAATTTTACTTGTTTCGTTTTTTACTGCTCTCTGCTACAATCTTCCCCTTTATCCTCTTCAACTTAAAGGAGTACAAACTCTGGATATCAGCGCTCATCATCAACTTTCTTTGCATCGTTTTATACGACCCCATTCACAATGCACTTGGCCTTGGCTATTATCAATTAGGACTCAATGGACCTAGCTACTACTTCATCAACTTTATTGCGCTGGCTGCCTTTGCTGTAATCTCCTCCAGTACTTACTTTCTGAAATTTAGTTTTGAAAAGTATGAAGCAGAAAACATCAAGCTGATTTATCAACTATCCCTTAAGCAAGAAGAGTTGCTCTACGCGAATAAGGTAATTGATGAGCAACGTGATTTACTCGCCAGAGAAAATGAACGCCTGAACAGCGATCTCCTGCAAAAAAACGAACAACTCTCAGCCACCAACAGTGAATTGATTGCGCACAATAATAACCTGGAACAGTTCTCTTATACCATTAGCCATAATTTACGGGGTCCGCTGGCAAGCTTACAAGGACTTGCCAACATTGTGAACCCTCATCAATTAGGAGAGGATAATAAACCACTCTTTGGGCATTTCTTAAAATCAGTAAACGCCCTCGATACAACCATTAAAGACCTGAGTCATATTATTGAAATCAGGAATAATGTCTCTAGTGTCAAAGATGTCGTTAATCTCGACAATGAGATTAAGCACATTAAGACCCTGCTAAGAAAGGAGATTACTGAACATAAAGTGGTGATCTCTTCCGAATTCAAGGTGCTGGAATTCACTACGGTAAAATCCATGCTGCACAGCATTCTTTACAACCTGATCAGCAATGCGATTAAGTATCGGTCCTACGAGCGTGATTTAGTCATTAACCTGCGCTCTCAGCTGATTGGTTCCTCTGTACAGATTCAGGTGCAGGATAATGGCTTGGGTATTGATCTGAGTCAGCATAAAGAAAAGATTTTTGGCCTCTATAAGCGCTTTCACACCCATACCGAGGGAAAAGGACTCGGACTCTTCCTGGTTAAACTTCAAGCAGAGACTTTAGGTGGAAATGTTCAGATACAGAGCAAGCCAGGCATTGGCACAACCTTTACTATAGTGGTAAATGGTGTTGAATAATTTATAAACTTACTTGGCATTGCGAATAACTTCCTGATAGATATCTGAAATCCGCTCCTTAAACTTGTCTTGAGAAAAATGCATGACAGCAAACTCTCTGATTTTATCCCTATCGAATTTACTGTGAGTTCTACTCATCAATATTCCGTTTTCCTGATTAATAAAATCAGACGGGCCTCCGCTATTCGTTGCTAACACCGGCAGCCCGGAGGCCATGGCCTCTACCATTACAATTCCAAAACTTTCGAACCGGCTTGCACTTACAAAAAAATGCAAACGATTCATGAAGGTTGGTATAGCCTCATAGTCCATGAACCCATAAAACTTGCACTTATCCTCCATTCCATACTCTTTGGCCAGGGTTTTATAATACTCCAGGTAAGTACCTCCGCCTCCAATGTGAAGTATGAAATCAATAGGAAGATGTTTGCAGGCACCTAATAGTAAGTCCAAACCTTTCTGGTGCGTTGGGGAACTCATTCCCCCTATGAATCCGATCTGCAGAACACTTCCCTCCTTCTTGGCAATAGTAAATCGATTTGTATTCACCATGTTGGACACAACCTCTACGGGCCTTTTCACAAAGTGCTGGATTTCTTTGGCCGAATGTGTACTCACCGACAGCACCCGGCTTGCCCGGCTCAGCGAAAACAATGTTAGCCATCGATGTATCGAACTTCTAAAATTATAAGTGAACCTAGAATAGTGTTCAGATATAATGAATGGGACTCTCTGGAATTTGGCAACACCATAAGCCCAAAAGCCTCCCGGATAACCGATGTTACCATGGATCAAATCAGGAGAAAAACTCCTGGTAATCTTGTTGGAAACATACATACTAACAACGAAGTATACCAACTGATTCAGGAAAGGAAGAGAACGGTTGATGAGTAACCGATATTCCTTTACATGCTCAAAAGTTGATTCTGAAACAGTCCAGGAGAATAATTTAAAATGAGAGTAGTCGACCTTGGACGATATAAGCACGACCTTGTGTTCCTGAGCAACGGCAGCCGCCTGCTCCCTAACAAAAATTCCATGATGTGGTATCTTTTTATCGGGATACCAGGGTGTCAGGAATAGAATCTTCATAATTTGCGATCAGTTTTGTAAAGCTAACGTATGTCATCATCTCTGAGAGTTCAGGTAAAGAAAATATTTGATTCACTTGTCTACCGTTATGCTTGGTTAAACTATATACTTAGAAATATCAATAAGAAGCTATCCCCTCTCACCTCTTTTAGACTCAGGCCATATGGGGTACTCCGAATACGCCTCAACAGTGGTGTAGCCTTTAACATGCACACGAATGAAACCAGTACGGTTACGAAGAAGATATTCTGGAACGGAGCCGATCAGTATGAGTACACACAATTATTTGAAAAACTAGCGGGCAGAAGTAAGGTCTTTTTTGATATAGGCTCCAGTATTGGATATTATGCCCTATTGGCTGCAAAATGTAATAAAGAGCTGAGGGCATATGCCTTTGAGCAATGTAGCCCTAAACGAATTAGGCAACCAGATCCAGGTATTTCCGGTGGCACTTTCTAATCAACAAGGGCAAGTAGAGTTTTTTGAGTTTAGAAATAGTGGCACTAATTCACTGACTTACAATTTGGGAGGCGCTGGATCTTTAAAACTCAATTTTGAATCGCAAAGGTTAAATACTGTTCCTGTGCAAGTTCCCTGCGACACCTTAGATGAGTTTTGTAATCAACATAAACTACCCTACCCTGATCTCATTAAAATGGATACAGAGGGCACTGAGAACATGGTGTTGGAAGGAGCCACTAACGTATTGCAAACCAAGCCGATTATCATCTGTGAGACCTTATTCAATACCATCGAGCCACAACTCGATGCCATCCTGAAGTCGCAAGGGTATGAGTTTTACAATTTCCAAGAAGGGAAACTCGCAAAAACTGATAGCATCATCCGCGATAAAGACAATGGTGTTCGGGATTGCTTCTTTGTGCATCCCAGTAAAAAATCCTTGCTGGAAGGACTTATTTAGTCAACTTGTCAGTAGGAACAAACACACAATTGTTTACGCCTGAAGGAGACCTTAGCGGTTGCAAAATCCCATCTCTCCCGATCTTAAAGATGGAGTAGTTCAGCTCTTTGAAAAAGTCTACTACGGTAGCTAATTCATATCCAGCAGCCTTAAATGTAATTTCGTTCATTTCAAGCAGTACGTAAGGTTTGAATTTTCCCAGTGATTTTCTCATTCCCTGAAGGGCACTTAACTCAGCACCTTCTACATCAATCTTAACAAGATCCATTCGGTCTATTGCTAAGGAATCGATGAGATCATCGAATACCTTCAGTTGAATTTCTTGAACGAAATGACCGCGCTCTGTTGTTGGATAGAGCGTAGCAAGACCTTCATGTTCCATGGCATTTAACTCGCCTGTCATGTAAATGGGGAGTGATCCTGGTGAAGCAGAAAGCCCACAATTCATGGTCAGTAAATTGTTGAATCGATTGAGCGAAATATTATCACACAATTGCTGGTAAAATTTATCAACTGGCTCAAAGGCTACAACCTTTCCTTGCGTGAGTCGCTTAGCAGCAAAGAGTGCGTACTCCCCTTGATTTGAGCCTACATCAATAAAGACCATGTCTTGCTTTAGAAAGCGATTCAAGTAGCGCCATTCATTAAACTCATGATAGCCCATCCAAAAGAAAGCAGCTCCCATAGTCTTAGAAATATCCACCCGCATCACCACATTTTGGTCTACGTTATCAATGAGCAGAACCTCTCTTGCCTGTTTCTTTTTCGTCCAACGTTTGAAGAAGATAAGTGACAACCAGAAAACTACTTTTCTGATTTTAAGTTCCACGAAGGATTGGGGATGTATCAACTGGCTATTAGAAGCACGAAACCAAAAAGCGAGTTGAGAGGAGAAGGAATTCATTTAAGTAGTTTAAATGGATTAAGAGATTTTACTTCATTTCGATACACCAGTATTAAAATGATAACACACAACACAAAGTAGCTCACATGTAGCCACTGCTCCATTACCGATGGCAATCCCACTTCGGCCAATAGGATTACCAACAGTAATAAAAGAGGAGCCACTGCTATTTTAAACATGTTAAAGTCAAAACGGAACTTCGTCTTTATTTGAAATTTTAACAGTAAAATTTCCACCACCATGCTTAGCATACTCACCACAATAACACCTACCAATCCATACTCTTTCGCTACCAGCACAATACCCACCAACTTAATAGCAGTGGTTACTGCATACATAACTGGCAAGGGTTTGGTGTATTTTAAGATACTATACGGAAATCCAAAATACGTTCTGATCACTCTCAATAGATACAGAACAGCAATAAAGGGTACCAGTGCCACGGCTTCTTTGTAATCTGGTTTATTGAAATGATCGGCTAGCCACTCTATCAAAAATGGAACGATGAGGATAGAGCCACTGACAAGCAACATCACAACGGCTACTAATCCGTGGTAGTAACGATTAATAATAACCGAAGTAGATTTTATTGTCTGAGACATTACTTCTTTCACCACCTTTGGAAAAAAAGAACTGTGCAGGCCATTCATGAGAAACTCAATGGCTATTAAGGCCTTAATGGCAAAATCATATACCCCTACCGCAGAAAGCGGAATGAAAAAGAGCATTAACACTCTGTCAAAGTAATTAATCAACCACTGCTGCAGTTGATATACAAAGGCATAAAAATTAAAACTAAAGGAAGCCGTTAAGAGTTGAAAATTGAACTTGATACCATAGGAACCAAAAATTCTATAAAGCACCCAAAGAGCTACAAGTAGCAAGGCCAATAATCGGCCGCCCAAAGGACCTAGTAGGGTTTGGGGATAATAATGAAGGCCCAGTATCGTAAACGTGGCAATGCCGGAAAAAAGAAAAAGGTTTGACCAGAAAAAGGTCTCTGGCTTTTCCCGTGTCTGCAACAGATTACTATGCACTTTAATAAGAGCCTGAAAAATTCCTCCAAAAAGTGCCAGGTATCCGTAGGGATAAAAACTTAGATGGCCATCGCCCAATACCCAAGTAAAAATAGCATCACCAATAATTGAAAAAAGGATCGATAACCCCCCACCGATAAAGAGCATGAATAAGAAGGCAGAACTGATGTAAGTGGCCAGCTTCTTAGCGTCATCCTTATATTCATGATAATGAATGTAGAGCGATGCATCAAAACTATAGGTTACTAATATTTGCATTAGTAGTGAGTAGGCCAGATAAATGGAAAGGGCACCAAAATCGGCTGTTGAGAGAGCCGGCATGTAAAAGGGAATCAACAGTATAGCACTGGCCATCGGCAACGCGCCAATGAGTGTATAGATTAAAGATCCCTTGATGAATGACCGACTGATTCGTACCATGTAACAGGCAAAAATAAGGTTTTCAGCGGATCGGACGGCAAGTATTAAAGGCTAGTAAAACTTAATTATCTTCGCGCTCAATGAAGAAAAATGTACTGGTTCTTGTATTCAGTAACCTGAAACACGATGCCCGTGTTTCACGGCAAGTCTCTTTTTTAGCCAAGCACTTCCAGGTAAGTCTGGTCTGCTTCGATACGGATGAAATGGAGAACGTTACCCCTATTCGAATTAAGCAAACCAATCTGTCGGTTGTTCGTAAAGCCTTATTAAGTGCGTTTCTTTTATTGAGATTCCATGCTATCGCATACCGTCTTTTGCATGATTATAAGCAAACATTAGAAAAGACGTTATCGGAAAAATCATTTGACCTGATTGTCGCTAATGACATTGATACGTTGCCGCTTGCTTTTCACTTTAAAAGAACCGCTACTACAAAAATCATTTTTGATGCACATGAATATGCTCCCAGACATTTTGAAGATAAACTGGCCTGGCGCATCTTTTTTCAACCTTTGTACCTGCATCTCTGTACGAAACTCATTCCCAAGGTAGACGCCATGCTTACGGTGGGTAAAGGGTTGGCCGATGAGTATGAGAAGCACTTTAATGTTCGTCCAATCATTATCACCAATGCAGCTCGCTTTCACGCTATAGAACCATCCCCGATTCAAGAAGGACGAATACGATTAATTCATCATGGAATTGCCAATCCTTCCAGAAGATTGGAACTCATGATTGAAATGATGACCTATTTAGACCAGCGATTCACATTGGATCTGATGCTGATGACCTCCAATTATGCTTCCGCACAAACACGCACCTATATCGAAAACCTAAAGACTAATGCCGAAAAAGATCCACGCATCAAGATTTTACCTTCCGTTCCCAGTAAAGAGGTAGTAAAGACAATCAATCAATATGATATGGGTGTGTTTCTATTGCCCCCTATCAATTTCAATTATGCCAACACGCTTCCTAATAAGCTCTTTGATTTTATACAAGGCAGACTGGCCATTGCTGTAGGCCCTACACCCGAAATGGCCTCTATTGTTAATCAATATAAAAATGGTGTGGTCTCCACTGAATTTACAGCCAAAAGCCTGGCGGATAAATTGAATTCAATATCTCACG
>LNEN01000040.1 GCA_001464155.1 Cytophagales bacterium Ga0077538
AGCCCACATAGAAAGGAACACGCTGGTGTAAGCTGGTGGGTTGAATATCTAAGATTCGCTGCTTTCCATCCGTTGCTTTTCCTCCCGCCTGCTCTGCGATAAAGGCCAAAGCGTTGCACTCATACATCAAACGCAATTTACCGTTGGGATCTTTAGCCGTTGAAGGGTAAATGTAAATGCCTCCCTTCAGGGTATTGCGATGAAAATCGGCAACGAGAGAGCCAATATAACGCGCTGTGTATTTACTGTCTTTACAATATTGTACGTAGTTCTTCACCCCCTCCGAAAAAGAGTTGGCAGAACCTTCGTTGATGGAATAAATCTTACCATCATCGGGCATCACCAGGCGTTCGCGTGAAAGAAAATACTCACCCAGACTCGGTTCGTAGGTAAAGCAATTCACTCCATGTCCGGTTGTATAGACCAACATCGTACTAGATCCATATAAAATGTAGCCAGCAGCCACCTGTTCACTGCCTTTTTGTAGAATGTCTTCTTGTGAAATGGGGGTACCAATGGCACTTTTTCTTCGGTACACCGAAAAGATAGTGCCGATGGAAACGTTCACATCAATGTTAGAACTTCCATCCAGCGGATCAATGGCGATCACATATTTGCCATTGTTATTAAGATCGGTAAAGGATTCTTCTTCTTCAGAGATCAAAGCACATACTTCACCACCTTTGGCCAGGGCACGGGTAAAGCGAATGTTGGCTAGTACGTCCAACTTTTGCTGGTCATCGCCAGTATTGTTTTGCGTACCAGCACCGCCCATTATATCAATCAATCCGGCTTTATTGATCTCCCTGTTTACCACCTTGGAGGCTAGGGCGATATCTCTCAGTAACTGAGACAGCTCTCCGCTTGCATAGGCAAAATCATCCTGATTGTTTTTAATAAAGCGATCCAGTGCAATACCAATAGATTGTGCAATTCGGGAACTCTCCATTCTTGGTGAGTTGGATTTAATCGATGTACTTTGCGTGCTCATAATTCGTCACAAAGATAGGGTGCAATCGTTTTAGTACAATAGAATGAAGGTTTTTAAGTTTGGCGGAGCTTCCGTGAAAAATGCTGAAGCAGTTAGGAACACCGCTTCCATTATCCAATCGTTTTCATCTGAAAAGTTAGTTGTTGTTGTGTCGGCCATGGGTAAAACAACTAACGCCCTTGAACGGGTGGCGTCAGCCATTCTTCGCAAGCAGGATGTTTTAGCTGAGCTTAAGCCCTTAATCGAGTATCATGCTGAAATTTTGCGTCAACTTTTCCCGTCACAACACCCTGTATTTGCACAGGTTGAAAAGATCTTTGCTTCCATTCAGGAATTGGCCAAGCAAGAAATGCTGGAGGATCAACTGTATGATCAGGTTGTATCGGTAGGCGAGCTTGTTTCCACCATTATTTTGACAGAATACCTAAACACGCTGAACTTACACGCTATCTGGCTCGATGCGCGCGCGTATGTTTTTACTGATGCAACCTATCGGGAAGGAAAAGTGGATTGGATAAAGACAAAGGCGGCTATTGCATCTCTTACTATTCAAGGATCCTCGCTTTTTATAACGCAGGGATTTATTGGCAGATCTCCTGAAGGTTTTACTACTACCTTGGGAAGAGAAGGATCTGATTTTACAGCCGCTATTTTTGCATCCTGCCTGGGGGCAGAATCAGTAACCATCTGGAAAGATGTTCCCGGAGTGATGAACGCAGACCCTAAGCGCTTACCGGCTGCCGTTGTGTTTGAGGAGTTACCTTTTAAAGAAGCAGCGGAGATGACCTACTATGGCGCATCCGTTATTCACCCGAAAACTATTAAGCCTTTGGCTAATGCTGGTATTCCCTTACTGGTGAAAAACTTTGATGATCCGTCACTTCCGGGAACACGCATTCACGAATGCAAAGTGGAGGAGCTTCAGCCACTCATTGTGTTTAAGGACAATCAGTGTTTGATATCGTGTAAGGTGACTGACTATACCTTTATTGACGAAGAACAACTCAGCGTTATATTTAAGGCACTCTCGGAATTAGATATTAAAATCAACCTGATGCAGAACTCTGCGATCTCTTTTTCATTCTGCGTGGATTTTCGTGAAAGCAAAATTCTTAAGTTGATTGAAAAGCTGCAACATCATTTTGAAGTGTATTACAATACAGGCCTTACGCTTATCACCGTTAAGAATTATGACGAGAAAGCCTTCGACCACTTTCGTAAACAGCAGGGAGTAATTTTAGAGCAGTCCTCACGTTCTACCTTGCAGGTTTTGGTGAGGAATTAGTGATCTGTTGTCAGTTTTTGGTTATCTGTTATCCGATGTTAGTTCGATCAATAATCGATCGATGCTGTGATTCAGGATTTCAAAGACTTGTTGAAAATCTTTTTCTGTTCCATAATAGGGATCAGGCACTGAATTTTCCTTTTGGTCGACATCATAACTGCGCATCAGCTTAATTTTATGCTGATGATTGGAAGCATTGGGGAGCCTGCGTATGTTTTGCAAATTGCTCTCATCCATCGCCAGCACTAAATCAAATTCTTCCAGATCGTTACTGTGTAATTGTCGCCCCAGGTGGTTGATGGAGACACCATTGGATAAAGCATTTTGAAGGGTACGCGGATCAGGCTTATCGCCCACATGATAATTGGCCGTACCACAAGAATCAGCCTTAAAATGATGAGATAAGTCCTTCTCCTTCAACTTGTGTACGAAAATGGCTTCAGCTAAGGGCGACCGACAGATGTTACCGAGGCAAACAAAAAGTATCTTTTTCATGAATGTTGAGGGAAGCGTGCAAAATAATCAAGGTTACCAATTCATCTCAAATCCTATTAAAGCCAGAGAACAAATTTTAGCCTTTTTTGAAGAGCCCCGAAATAGAGAGCGGGGCTTTTCGCTTTTAGAACGTTTACGATATTGATTAAACTTCTAATCCGCATAGATACCACCAAGTCCGAAGTAGCAAAAATCAAACAAATAGGATCATCCGTCAGACCGCTTTGCTACATAGAAAACAGCGGTCGGACGGATTTTAGGTAAAGACCCGGACTAGCATATTGATTAAATCTGTAAGTTCGCTTTCTAAATTTTTATCATGGAGTTTATTACCCTTACCGAACAATACGAAAAACACATAGCACTCATTCAACTCAACCGACCTAAGGAGTTGAATGCGCTCAACCTTCAACTGATGCAGGAGCTGCGCGATACACTAAAACAACTGGATGCAAATGACGCTGTGCGCGTGATAATCATTACCGGTAATGAGCAAGCTTTCGCAGCTGGTGCCGACATTAAGCAGATGGCAGATAAGACAGCCATTGATATGTTGTTGATTGATCAGTTCAGCACGTGGGATCAGATTCGCAAAACGCGTAAGCCCATCATTGCTGCTGTTTCAGGTTTTGCTTTAGGCGGTGGCTGTGAGTTAGCGATGACTTGCGATATGATAATTGCTTCCGAAAGTGCGCGATTTGGTCAACCGGAAATTAAGATTGGCGTCATGCCGGGAGCTGGTGGTACACAACGATTAACCAAAGCCATAGGCAAGGCTAAGGCCATGGAGTTGGTTCTTACCGGACGGTTTTTATCTGCAGAGGAGGCACATTTTTACGGTTTAGTAAATAAAGTGGTTCCCGTTGAAATGTACATGTATGAAACCCTGGCCTTGGCTAAGGAGATTGCAGCCATGTCGCCCATCGCCACCATGTTGGCGGATTGCATTTTGAACGAAAGAATTTTTACCTCGCCTTTGCTTCGGAAGATCAAAAAGAAGGAATGGCGGCTTTTGTGGAGAAGAGAAAAGCTGATTTTAAAGGGAAATAAAAAAGGCCGGTTTAACCGGCCTTTTTTTATTAGAGGACTCACTTAGTTTATCGTACTGTTAAACCGATGCCAGCTGTAACGGTGTCATATTTTTGCAAAGTGTAATCGCAATGGAAAGACAGCACCAACAATTGCAAGCGCAGACCTGCTGTTAGCCTGGCTCCAGACAATTTGGATTCTACATTGATTGGGTCCTTAATGGTAGTAGCACCTCCGAAATCATACTCACCCAATGCTTTAGCAGATGCTTTTGAGGTAGAAAAACCTAACGCTGCGTATGGAGTAATAACGGATATTTTTTTGGAGATAATAGCCTGAAAAGTTGTGCCCTGAATGTTGAATTCAGCTCGTTGGTCTGGATTATCTAATTCTGTGGTGATTTCCATTTTGGAGTAGGCAACCATAGCTGCCAGGTCGAAGGGGAGCATTTTGATACCGGGTATGTATTGCTTAATGTCATGCATAACACCAATACCAAAGATTTTGGCCTCTCCTTCAATGCCAAGCCCAAGATTGCCCAGATCCAATGTTGGCGACCAACGAATCTTTAGATCTATGCCTTTTGGTAATCCGATACCAAGGTTGTAAACAGGGAGGGCTGCACTTCTATTCAATACATCAATGTCCATTCCTTTAGGGCCCTCAAATGTTTGTCCTGCTAAGGGGTGTCCGGCCTTGTAGCGATAAACAGGTGATGCATCAGGTCCTACAAGAGAAGGCACTTTACCGCTTCCACCGGTAACGGTAGTTCCATCCGCTAATTGATAAAGTTCTAAATCGTTCATCTTGGAGTTGTCAACGGTGTAGAACTTCTCGTCATCAGGGATGGCTATTAAGGCTACAGAAAACGTGAAATCAAATCCAGGGAACTTATGATTTTTAGCCGTGTTGTACCAACCTTGATTGATACCCGACCCTGTTGCTTTCAGGAAGGAGTCAACATAGCCCTCTGCCAGGTATTGCGCGTCTTCCTGACTTCCTTTCAGGAGATCAGAGATGGCATCCTGAGCCTTAGTTTGAAGGCTAATAGTGAAGAGCATTAGAAAGGCTAAACTTAACTTTTGCATATTTTTCATGTTGAGATGTCTTTAATCTATCACTAAGTAACGGAAAAAAATACTAACCCTTTATTCTTTCAAGGGTAAAATGTACCTGCACCAATCTCTTTTTCTATTTTTGTTCCATGGCCTTTCTGTACACGGTTCTGATCTTCTTGATTTCTAAGCTCTTTTCATTAGCTGCCCTTTTTAACCCTAAGGCCAAACTCTTTGTGGAAGGTCGTAAAGGACTAGTTAAAAGGGTGCAAACAGATCTTAAAGATAATACTCACCCTATTGTTTGGGTGCATTGTGCTTCGTTGGGGGAATTTGAACAGGGCAGACCCTTGATGGAAATCATCAAACGCGAGTTTCCTTTGCATAAAATAGTACTTACTTTTTTTTCTCCGTCCGGCTATGAAATCAGAAAGAATTATTCGTATGCTGATTTTGTGTACTACTTGCCGTGGGATACAAAAGGAAATGCTTCTGCTTTCGTTACTGCCGTGAAGCCCGTGTTGGCAATTTTTGTGAAGTATGAATTCTGGTTTCAGTATGCCAACGAATTGCAAAAGAGATCCATCCCAACACTTTCCATTGCTTCTATCTTTCGGCCACAGCAGTTATTCTTCAAATCCTATGGTGGTTTTTACAGGGGTATCCTAAAGAAATTTTCCTACTTCTTTGTTCAGAATTATGCTTCGGCTGATTTATTAAAATCCATCTGTATAACGACAGTGGCCGTGGCGGGCGACACACGCTTTGATCGTGTGGTAGAAATTGCCTCTAAAGCAGAAGATATCCCGCTGGCTAAGGCTTTCAAAAATAATGAGAAGGTATTTGTGATTGGGAGTGCCTGGCCAGAAGACATGGAGGTGCTGGCACCTTTTATCAATGAACACGGGCAGCATTTAAAATTTATCATTGCACCGCACGAGATTAACGAGGCCAGTTTGACAACTGTAGAGAAGAGTCTGCAACGCAAGTATATTCGATTCTCACAGGCTGAAGAGAGTACAATAGCGGAGGCTTCTATCCTGATTATTGACAACATTGGTATGTTGTCCAGGCTTTACAAATATGGAGAGTTTGCCTATGTGGGTGGTGCCTTTGGCAAGGGCTTGCACAATATACTGGAGGCAGCCTGCTATGGCATTCCTGTATTCTTCGGAAATAAGAACTTTAAAAAATTTCAGGAAGCAAAGGATTTAATCAATAGAGGTGGGGCCTTCGATGTGGGTGATTATAATGATATCTTGAATAAGTATGAAATGATTACCGCACCGGAAAATTTTTTACTAGCGTGTGAAGTAACGAAATCCTATGTGCAGGAAAATTTAGGAGCTACCGAAAAAATAATGAGTTACTGTCGAACCGTTTTGAAATCATGAAGGGGCTGGTGCAAAAATCAACGGGCAGTTGGTACACAGTACTGGGGGAAGATTCGATAATCTATAAGTGTAGAGTAAGAGGAAAACTACGTTTGGAGGGTATTAAAGAAACGAACCCAATTGCCGTAGGCGATTATGTTGAGTTTCAGATCGAGGGAGAAGAAGGAATCATTTCAACCATTTATCCTAGAGAAAATTATTTAGTTAGACAATCAGTTAAAAGGACTGGACACAGTCACGTCATTGCTGCCAATCTTGATCAGGCCTTAGTAGTAGTCACGCTTGCCTTTCCACGAAATTCCCTTGGTTTTATCGATCGTTTTATCATCGCAGCAGAATCTTTTCGAATTCCACAGATTATCGTGTTTAATAAATGCGATTTGTTGACGAAAGAGCAAGAAGCAGAGGTGGAGGAATTGGTATTGTTGTACGAACGTTTAGGTGTACGTTGCTTGGTAACCTCAGCTCTTGATCAGGAGCAAATTGCTGTCAGACAATTATTGCAAGGTAAGAAGACCTTGTTGGCAGGCCATTCAGGGGTCGGTAAATCTACACTCATCAATAAACTTTCTGACTCTATCCTTCAAACAACTAGCGAAGTTTCCGATTTTTCTTCGAAGGGAACTCACACAACCACTTTTGCTGAGATGTTTCAGTTAGATGAAACAACATTTATTATTGATACCCCCGGAATCAAAGAACTAGGTTTGGTGGATATGGAACCCGAAGAGATCTCAGATTACTTCGTTGAAATGAGAGCGCTGCGAGCCGATTGTAAATTTGGTGCACGTTGTCTACATATCAACGAACCCAAATGTGCTGTACTAGAGGCTGTGCATAGGGGAATGGTGGCCCAAAGCAGATACGACAGTTACGTTAGTATCGTGAAGGGCGAGGACAATCGGAAATAATTCGTGGGATAATTTCAGGTCATTTTCAGGTGGCTGCGAAAATAATCAAGAACAAACCAAGTCTGAATAACATGTGAATGGCTAAGAAGGAGAAGATGACCACTGGTAGCGTCAAAGTGGTAGCCCACCATTTGCGTTTGTACATTCTGTGTAGAGCCAGCCAGGCATAAACTAAAATACCGCTTGGAAATAGAATTTTAAGAACAGTAAGAATGGCAGGTGTCATAAAGGAAATAAGGTGACCATCTGTAAACTGAAGTAAGGCAATCAATAAGGATAGCAACAGTATGAATCCAAGAAAGTGTAGTGCAAAGATAAAGTGATCGGCATAGTAATAGTTATTCGCATAGAAGAGTAATGCCAGGCAAAGAGCCAACAGGGGAACATGAAGTACAATCAGACTATTCACGTAACTGCTACTTTTTTTATCGAATAACTGACCATACTCTTCAATGGAAATCACTCTTGCCTCCACTCGTTCAGTTACCAAAGTATTGGCAATTTTTGCATACGGTGAAACACTCGTGTGTTCACGCAGCGTCAGATTGAAATCGGAGAAAGGAGTATACCAAAAGTAAAAGAGATTAATCAGTAAGAAGAGTGAGAAAGGCGGCATCCATCGCTTTCTTTTGCCTTCCATAAAGTCAAGTGAAAGTTGCCCGGGTCTGGAAAGTAATGTCCATAAATTCTTTAAAAAGTTATTCTCCAGAAAGAAGGCTGATCCAAAAAATTGAAAGATGAAGTATTTAAACGTTTGCTCCGAAGGTTCTACCATTTTCTGACCACAGACATGGCAAAACTTGCCAACTAACTCGGCCTGGCAGTTTAGGCAACGTTGGTTTTCGTTAGGCTCAGACATAAGTTGCTTGTTTGTTTATAAAGGCAAGTCGAATGTACTGCCAACATAATCTCCAATTCAACAAACGAAAGTTAAGCCTTATCTCATAGAGAATGCGCTTGTGCAAGGCCTTCTTTTCCTGTTCATTTTTATTGAGTGTAAGAATTTTCTCACAGATGCGAAACGTGCTTTGCTGGTGTAACGAGCGAAGAGTAAATTGTTTAGACACCAAAGAGTTTTTTAAAATTCGCCTTTTTACTAAGACTTCAGGTGAATAGATGTATTCGTAACTCCTTGAAGATCTGATCCAGAAATCAAAGTCCTCATACGACAAGTGCTCATCGTAACCACCAAGTGAATCGATCACCTCTTTTTTGAATAACATGGTTGGTGAACAAATGAAGTACCGTTGAATTGCCTCCTTGTAAATATCGCCTTGTGGAATGCCTGCATGTGGAAAGCGATTGGAGTGATAGGAGAGATGCTTCCCCGCAGCATCAATCAACTCGGCATCGCTGAAATGCACACCCGCTTTTGGTGAAGCTTTTGTAAAATCTTTTAAGCCAATTTCAATGCGGTTGGGTAACAGTACGTCATCCGCTGCTAAGTCGATAATATACTCGCCATTTGCAAAAGGAAGTGCCCGGTTAAAGGCTTTGCAACTTCCCAGATTCTCAAAGAGATCAATGTGAACCACTTCCTTATAGTTGGAAATAAATTGCTGTATGACTTCTTTACTTCCATCGGTACTGGCGTCATCTACTACAATCAGTTGCACTCGAGGGTGCGTCTGGTTTAGTACCGACTGCAGTGCATCCAACACGTAGTCTTTCTGATTGTGGCATAAACAAATAACGGTAACGAGTGTGGTACTCATCCCTCACAGGTATTTTAGGAAGCTAAATTTGGAAGAAGGAATTCCGCCTAAGTTATTTTTAAAAGTTAGTAAGGAAAAGTTTGGCTGAGTATTCAGTGCAGCAGTGCCTAAATCGAGTAGCCGAATGCCGTTAGCCTGGCAGTGTTCATAAATTCCTTCTATCAGAAAAACAACCGGACTGTAGGAATCAAATATTTTTGCATGATCATAGTAGAAGGTATACAAAATATCCTGGCTTACCTGAATTCCTATACAAGCAGCAGCAAGTTCACTTTCCTGATAGATGGAGAAGAGTGAAATTTGATCCGGAAAAGCTTGCAGCAGTGCCTGCACATCTTTTAGGCTCATCGAAAGAGCGTACCCCTTTTCCTTTCTGCACCCTTCCAGAAAAGCATATATTTTACTCAGATGTCCGGAGGAAGATCTTTCAAAGTGAAGTCCTGCGGATTTAACTTGTTTTAGTTTACGATGCTCCCAATCTGTAATTTTCTGTTCATACGACCGATTGTCAATAGGAATTACGGAGCTGATTTCCGCTTGTGCAATGCTAAAGCCCTGATTCAACAAAAAGGTAGTCAACAGACCGCTCATCGGTGAATTATAGACTTCCGGTGGATTTTTGAATAAGAGTTTTTTAATGCCGGAGGATTTTGCAGACTCCACCACGTACTCAATAAACTCGTACAGAACTTTGGGCTCTATGTCTGCATCAGCCTCCATGGAACCAAAGGGTGCATGCAAAGGAGAGAGGGCTGTTTCATTGGAAGTATTGATCCAAATAAAGACAAGACACTTTCCTTTTTCATTTAGCGCATAGTAACATGTCCATCCTTCGCTTGCCTGAAGCGCCAGATGTTTGGGCGTATTGAAGATGTACTTCGCGTTGGTTTCTGTAATGCCTGAATGAAAGCTGTATGTTTTCAATAGGGTATGCCTAACTTCTTATAGATGAAATGCATTAACCAGGCGGGACCAATCATCAGAAATTGTAGATCCTTAAAAAAG
>LNEN01000041.1 GCA_001464155.1 Cytophagales bacterium Ga0077538
AACAACACATTTCTCCGACACATTAATTACCATCGGTATGCTCAAAAATATTATTAAAGTAGCGCTTCGAAATTTCGCAAAGCAACCAGGTCACTCACTGTTAAGTGTGGTGGGTCTATCGGTAAGTTTCATCTGTGCCTTTTTCATAATGCTCTGGATTGCCCATGAAAATTCGTATGATCATTTTCATAAAGAACCTCAACGTATTTTTAAGGTACTCAGTCATGTAGAAACGAATGGTAGTCTGCAAACCTACGATGCGGCCGCTGTTGGGCTTGATGTTTCCTCCATACCGGAAGTAGCACAACACATTCCTATACTGAACGGGAGTCGTTGGCCAAATGAGTTATGTTTTAGACCAAGCGGCAAAACCAATGAGTGCGTTTACCTGAACGGCATTTACTCTAATGCCTCCCTCTTTTCGGCTTTCAACTTTTCGATTTTACATGGAGAAAAGAACCCTTTTACTAAAAAAGAGAGCATCGCCATTTCTCAAAAAATGGCTGAATCACTTTTTAACGAAATTGACGTAGTTGGTAAAACCCTGAACATCGATACGTGGTTTGATGTAACCATTACTGCCGTGTTCGAAAATATCCCCAGTAACTCTACCCTTCAATTTGATTTCGTCATGCCAATCTCCATCTTTCAGCGCATGCGTGGATTAAAAGACGACCAACTAGCCGACAATTTCTTTCCTGCCTATATTAAAACCAGTTCGGATGTAGGTGCAAAGCTATTAACAGAAAAGTTGAATGATCCACTTGTACTGACTGAAAAACTAAAAGCTGATAAAGTAAGCTACAGCGCTTATCCTCTAACCGATTGGCGCTTAAAGGGAAAATTTGAAAACGGTAAAAACGTAGGAGGCAGAATTGAATACGTAACCCTCTTCATTATTCTTGCAGCCCTGGTGGTGATTATGGCCGTCATTAATTTTATCAACCTCAGCACGGCAAGAGCCACAAACCGATCAAAAGAAATTGGGATACGAAAAGTTACTGGAGCTGTACGCTCCGGAATTGTGTTTCAGTTTGTAAGCGAATCTTTTCTTGTTGTATGCATTGCCTTTGTTTTAGCAGTTGTCTTTACGCAACTCGCTCTTCCTTTTTTCAGCACGCTAACAGGTGAGGTGCTGAGCGTACGTTTGCTCAGTGGGCTAATGCCTGTTTACTTACTTGTTTTCCTATTGGCTGTGGCTCTGTCGGCAGGACTCTACCCTGCCTTTGTGATGTCGTCTTTTCAACCGGCAACTGTTTTAAAAGGATCCTTTTCAAGTAAAAGTGTTGGAGGGAAACATCTCCGCAAGATTTTATTGATTGTACAATTAAGTGCTTCTATTGGTATAATCATTTTTAGCGGTGTTCTCTTTCAACAACTGCAATTTATTCAAACCAAAAATTTAGGTTATGATCGAGAAAACATGATTCGCATTGAACCAACTTACAAGCTTCTTCAACAATATGATGTTTTTAAAAATGAGTTACTGTCACACAGTGCTATAAAAAGTGTTACTGCTTCCAATGGTAACCCGCTTAGTCTGCAAGGGCATACAACAGGTTTACGATGGAAAGGCAAGCGAGATGATAGTCGTGTTACTTTCCAAACGTTGGGGTGTAATTATGAATTTATTGAGACCTTCGGCTTGATTCTTTTGGAAGGTCGGAATTTCCAATCGAAACCTAAGGATACCGCCAATATTGAAATTATTGTGAGTGAAGAAGCTGTGAAAGTAATGGGATTGACCAATCCAATTGGAGAAGTTCTATCTTTTGGAGCTACTCCGTGCGTGATCATTGGTGTATTGAAAGATTTTCACACGGAAAGTCTTCGCAATGAAAAACTTCCCGTGATTTTATACACTCAACCTATCTTAAATTGTTCGGCTCTCTATGTAAAATATGAAGAGGGAACAGCACAACAAGCAATGACTGTTTTACAAGAAGTGTATAAGAAACATGAACCCGCCTTCAGCATGAAGTATTGGTTTCAAGACGAGACCTTCGATGCTCTTTACAAAACAGAAATAACAGCTGGCCGCATGGTAGCAGGCTTAACCATTATTGCCGTGATCATTGCCGTGATTGGCGTAGTGGGCCTTGCCACGTACAATGTAGTGCGTAAGAAAAAAGAGATCGGGATAAAAAGAGTTTTCGGAGCCTCTGTTACTTCTATCCTAACCATGTTGAGTCAGGAGTTTGTAGCAATCATTGTAGTAGCCACGGTAATAGCTATTCCCTTTGCCTGGTATGGCGCCAACCAATGGCTGAATGGTTTTGCCTATCATATTGACATGCCCTGGTGGATTTACCCGGCAGCATTTGGCGGAATAAGTGTAGTAACCATTCTGCTCACTTGCCTCCAAGGATTTAAAGCTGCCGCTACCAATCCAACTCAAACTTTAAGAAGTGAATAGCTTTTCCAAATCTGGAAGCAAGACTATTCTATTGAAATAACTTATTCGCGCAACTTATCCAGAATTCTATTCAACTCTTTTGCTTCGGCTTTGGATATTTTCTCAACCAGGTTAGCCCAATTAGAATTGGAGGCATCTATTTTTTTTAGAAGTGTAAGTCCCTTCTCGGTAATGGAAATATCTACCTGTCTGCGGTTGTTTTCGCAAATCTCGCGTTTCACAAAATCCTTCTGACGAAGTTTTTCTACCAAGCGTGTGCAGTTGCTGCTTTTATCAATCATGCGGGCGGTAATCTCTGCCAGCATAAGTGCTTTTGGATGGCTGCCACGCAAAATTCTCAACACATTGAATTGCTCTGGCGTAATGCCAAAACTCTTTAGAAAAGTAGCGTTGCGCGCATGCAACCAACTGCCGGTGTACAATACGTTAATCGCGGCCTTCTGAAACTCCGAAGTAAATTTTCCCTGCTTAATATCTTCTTCTAAGGACATAGACGTTAGAACGTGAAAATATACGCAATTGTTGTCGATACAAGTATTTAGACCGAAAGATGCTTGTTTTGTCGGTCCGATCGTTTCATTTTTGAAGGATAATTGAAAAGGTTTTGATAGAACGGTTTAACAGACTCGCCCGCGGTATTATTTTCTTCAGACATCACTTAAGCGACAAACAATTTCTGATTGTGAGTAGTATTGTGGTGGGACTATTATCGGGTGGAGCTGCTGTGGTCCTCAAATCTATTGTGCACAGCATTCAGTATTGGATAGAACGCTATTCCTACGAAGATTTTTTTCTGGTGATTTTCTTCCCCTTAGTGGGCATTATCCTTACCGTCATTTGCATTAACCTACTCTGGAAAAATAATTTCAAAAAGGGAAGTGCCGAAATTACCTATGCCATTACAAAAAAATCCAGTCAGCTACCCCTTAGTCAAACCTATTCGCATGTAATTACCAGTGCCCTAACAGTTGGCTTTGGTGGTTCTACCGGACTAGAGTCCCCCATGGTAAGTACTGGCTCTGCCATCGGCTCTAATGTCGCACGTGCTTTTCGACTTTC
>LNEN01000042.1 GCA_001464155.1 Cytophagales bacterium Ga0077538
CTATTTAACTTAATTTTTCTTCAAAAATTTTTTCTTCTAACTGAGAAAGTGTGCCTAAAATGACTCGCTTGGCATAAGAATTTGCGGCAATAGCCACCAACATAAAGGCCCAAGTCGGAATAATTGCATCGGCTGAGCAGGTAATTGCCACCGATTTATTTTCGTATTGCTGCCAATTATGTTCTTTCACGAAGTCACGAAGATCTTTTTCACGCAAAATCATGCCTTGAAATAACTGATCTTTTAAATCAATAAGCACGCGTTCCCCTGATTCATAGTACTTTTCGAGGTCGAAAGTGACTAATGAACTCGTTGCAACGCGGTTAATAATCTGGTTTTGCGGCTCCATGGATATTCAAACACTAATCTATAGGGTAATTGTTCAATATAAATAAGGTGAGAGGTGGATTATCCAGGCTTCGTCACCAATTAAATAGTCTGTGAAAAACTAAAAGAGAGGTTTTGTTGATTTTTTAACCTGAAACTCTTTCAAATAGAAGGGCTCGAAGTGGATAAGGTCCTCAAAATCGGCTTTCTCAAACTTAAGAGCTGCCATTTCACCTAAGGAAACGGCTGAAGGAATAATACCATCGATAAAAGTGGCATTGGATTGAGTAATCACACTCTTACATTTTGCAGCACCATTGCCAAAGAATGCGATTCGCTGATTACTTAATACTTGGGCATAACTCTGCTCATCAATTATTTCTGCTTTTATTGGCGCAAGAATAGAAAGGGACGAATCCATCAATAAGGAATATACTTCCATTCTTCTTGCGTCTATCATAGGACACATCAGTGTTCCCTCACTTATGTTATGCGATGCCTGATAGGCCATTAACTGAAGTGTGTTAACGGCAATCAGTGGAATATCTAATGAGTAACAGAGTCCTTTGGCTGTGGATACTCCTATGCGTAGACCCGTGTAGGAACCTGGGCCAGAAGTGATGGCAACTGCCTCTAATTCTTTTGCTGATTTCTGTGAACCGTGTAAGACTTTTTCAATCAGTAACCCCAGCTTGCTGGCATGTGCTTGTGGCTCCTCGATTGTTTCGGATGTCAACAGTTTACCATTATCATGAAGAGCCACTGAACATGTATCAACAGATGTTTCGAGGCTGAGAATAAGCGCCATTTAATTATTTAGGGCTAAGTATTTTTTTGTAGGCCTCTGGGTCATTCAACACAGCGATGGCTTGCTGCACGGCCTCATCTCTTTTTAACCCTACAGCCGCCTGGCCTTCCACTAAATTATAGTGGAAAGCAATTTGTTGCTCTAACAAATCTTTGATCTCAGACTTAAACCGAATGAGGTCGTTCGCTTTATTAGTATCAATCTGCTTCTTTAATTGATTCAGCTGCGGCTCCATATCCGCGTAATACCTTTCTTCTTTTGCGGACTCCACTAACTCACGGGTATTTTTTTCCATTCCTGTGGTGTACTTAAAATTCTGGCTGCGAAGCCACTCCATGAATTGATCGTATTGTTGTTCTGAAAGTGTGAAGTCTTTTAGATTGACAGGTGCCTGGTTCTTGTTAGTGAAAATAGAGGCATAGTCAAAAAGATAACCGCTTACTAAAAGTGCTTCGGTAACAGAGCCAAGGTATTCTTGCGAAATCAGCATGTCTGGATCGAGGCCGCCACCATCGTACACCTTACGGCCAGCTTTGGTGGAAAACTCTTTCTTGAGAGAGTCTGCAAATTTTCCAACCGTTCCATCTTCCGCTCTGTTTCCATAATCAAGTGCCTGAATACAGCGCCCGCTGGGGATGTAATATTTGGCTGTTGTTACTTTTAATTGCGCATTGTACGCCAGCACTCTAGTGGTTTGCACAAGTCCTTTACCGAATGTTTTACGGCCGATCAACACTGCCCTGTCATAATCCTGAAGTGCACCCGCTACAATTTCGGAAGCAGAGGCACTGTTTTCGTTTGCCAAAACAACTAATGGAATTTCTGTATCGATAGGATTGTTAAGTGTGCTGTAGGTTTTATTCCAGTCTTCCACCTTTCCTTTGGTGGAGACCACATCCACTCCTTTTGGCATGAGCAGACTAACGATGTTTACTGCTTCGTGCAAAAGACCGCCCGGATTGTTGCGTAGATCAAGGATGAGTTTAGTCGCTCCCTTTTCTTTCAATTCCAGGATAGCTTCGGCCACCTCTTTGGCAGCTCCCGGGGTAAAATCTTCGAGTTGAATATACCCCACTCCTTTCTCTAAGAGTGCATAATGGGAAACGTTACCAACACTAATCTTCTCCCGCTTGATCTTTAGAACTACTTCTTCTTTCTGGCCCATGCGCTTCAACCGAACCTCTACCTCTGTTTTTGGTTGGCCCTTCAGCAAGGTGCTTACATCGCTCGTCTCTTTACTTTTTACTGATACTCCATTAACCGCTATCAACTCATCCCCTACCCTAATCCCAGCTTTATAGGCTGGGAAATTTTTGTATGGGTGTGTGATGACTGTTTTGCCATTGACAACACCAATAAGAGCGCCTATACCTCCATATTGACCCGTAGTGGTTATTCTAAAATTTTCAATCTGTTCTTCAGGGATATAATCTGTGTAGGGATCAAGAGAGCCCAACATTCCATCTATTCCTTGCTTGATTAATTTCTTAGGATCGACATCATCGACATAATTGGCATTCACCTCTTTAAAAAGGGTGGCAAAAATGTCGAGGCTTTTCGCAATTTCGAAATACTTCTCTGTGGGCTTGCTGTAGGCAATTAGCACGATGAGAAGCAGCAACACTCCACCCCATTTTACTTTCTTACGCATAATTCAAAGGTACGTATTTAATGAATTCAGATTAAGGTTAAGACAGGCCTATTCCTTTGGTTTGGTCTCTGCTTCAATGGCTACTGAAACACGCTGTTTAATTTTTTTTAAGGAAAAACTCATTCCTTGTTGAATATCGGAAAGTGGTAGGGGTAATTTATTGGTATAAATAAAAGCAATTAGCAATCGGGTGGGAACTTGAAATCCCTCCTTTTCCTTGCGATAGGCTTCCCGAATTCTGCGTTTGAGCAGATTGCGATCAACCGCCTTCTTAAAAAAACGCTTGCTAACCGATATTAGAATCTGGTGCTGGGCAGTTGCTTGATCTGGATTGAGAAGCAGGATAACCTTGAATGGGTGCAAATAAAAAGAGGAACCCTTGGTAAAGAGTTCCTGTATAATCTTTTTTGAATGAAGCCTTTCGGCCTTAGCAAAGGTTTGCGCTTGCATGGAATGAAGTTACTGATTCCGAAGCAACGGCAAACGGAATATCGATTACTTATGCTTTAAAGTCTTCTCGTCAGATACAGTCAATTTCTTACGACCGTTCTTTCTGCGGTTAGCCAACACCCTACGACCATTGGCAGATGCCATTCTTTCGCGGAAACCGTGCTTGTTCTTGCGCTTTGTTCTGGATGGGTTATACGTACGTTTCATGTTATTAAGCGGTTTACCTTACTGAATAAGGGCTGCAAATATAGGAAGATTGATTGGTTTTACAAGAATGCAATAAAAAGATAACAGGTAGCTTACTTAAGCATTCTTAATAAAAGGCCCATAAAAGGCCAAAATCAAGCATAAAATCTTTAAAATCAATTTTATAAGGGTATCGTTCCCTGAACAAATTTTTAAACTAATTCGGCCTTCACTTTTAATACCTGATCGGTAGAAAGTCTCGGACCCCATTGAGCTACTACTTTAGAGGACGCCAGCGATGCCAGCTTGCCAGCCTCAACAAAGGAGTGACCATTGGTGATGGCATACATAAAGGCACCGGCAAACATATCACCTGCTCCATTGGTATCCACAGCCAACACTTTATAGGGCTCTATATTAATGAAGGTGTCTCCATCAAAAATAAGTGCTCCGTTGGAACCTAGGGTAATGACAAAACGCTTCGCCACATCCTTCAATTTTTCACGGGCTTCAGTAACTGAATTGGTGCCTGTATAAATCATAGCCTCTTCGTCATTGCAAAACAGAAGATCAACGCTGGCTCCCACTATTTCCTGCATTTGTGTAGGGAAGTATTTTACCATGCTAGGATCTGAAAAGGTAAGTGCCACCAACACTTTATTTCGCTCGGCAATTTTCTTGGCTTCCTTCATTGCTTCCAAACCTTTTGGACTGGCAACGAGATAACCCTCCAGGTATATGTACTCTGATTGCTTAATGGCTTCTTCGTCCAGATGTTCAGGTGCTAAGAAAGAACTCACGCCTAAAAATGTATTCATGGTGCGCTGCGCATCTGGAGAAGTCATCACCAAGCAACGACCAGATTCACCCTCTGGACAGCTTTCATAGGATCGGTTGGTCGCTACAGCATTTTTCTTTAGGTCATCCAAAAAGAATTTTCCCAATTCATCCTTTGCTACCAAACAAGAGTAAAAGCTTTTGCCCCCAAATTGATTAATGGCTGTAACAGTATTTCCAGCCGAACCACCCCCGGAGAGTTTACTCTTCTCCATATTAATGGCCTTCATCAAATGTTGTTGGCGTTTTTCATCCACTAAGGTCATTACCCCCTTCTCTACCTGATTTTTTTCAAAAAAATCATACTCTACTTCCGTAATAATATCTACAATGGCGTTTCCTACACCGTATACATCGTATTTCTTCATGTTGATTTCAAAATTGACTGCAAGGATAGTGAAAATTGAAACAGCTAGGTGCTGGCCAATGCGACTATTGTTTTTTGGGGAGGGTCAACCCAATTTCGGCTGCGCGATTGGGGTAGTCTGTTATGATTCCATCCACGCCCATTTCTTTCAGCTGCATCATTTCCTCTGGTTCGTTAACGGTCCAGGGGATTACACGCATAGTTCTTTTAGACTTATCTACACCCTCTACATTTAGTGAATGAATGTAATCAACTTTTGATTTCGATATTAATTTGTAATACGGGCTATAGACGGAGGGGATAAAGCCTAAGTTAGCCAGGTTCGTCTCAATTGACTTCGTGTTCTCCACCAAAGCAGCCAACCGCACTTTCGGATATTTTGTGTGCCAGTACTTTAACACACGAAAATCGAAACTCTGAATTACTACACGATTAAGAGGCAGGTATTGATCGACCACCTGAAATACTAAATCTGAAAATTCTTCTACTGTTGGATGCTCCTTTTTATCTCCTTCAGGTGTACTCTTAATCTCTATATTATAGTCAACCTCGTAGCGAGAGTAGTTCTTGATGTAATCTTCCACAGCCACAATCACATCCTGCAACAGGGGTTTATAAACGGACCTCTTCTCTTGCTCAGGAAAACGATCATTGCCCTTACTTCCGCAGTCGAACATTTTTATCTCTTCATACGAAAGTTTATAGATATTGTACTTCTTATCTCCTTTAAATTCTACTCCGGAGGAATCCAAACAAATGGCCGGTGATAGATAAGGTTCGTGTGAAAGTAATACTTGCTTATCTTTTGTAATGACTACATCTAGCTCTATGGTGGTTACTCCATACTCCAGTGCTTTAAGAAAAGCAGGAATTGTATTTTCAGGCTGCAATCCCCGAGCTCCCCGATGCCCTTGCAGATCAAATTTAGGAATGTATTGAGCGCTTACTTGTACTGTCATAAAAAAGAATAAACACACAAAAAATGTTTTCATGCGCTAAAGATAAAAACCGAATTCCTGATTCCTAGAAAAAGCTTTTCTTAAATCAGGAATTCAATTGTAAAAGACAGGGCCCGCCATCGGGTTTAATTGCTTGTTAATAGCATAGGTGAAGGAAAGAAGGAAATATCGACCTAAGTTATTCGTGGCGGTACGTTCCACATAATTGATGTTAGCAGTTTGGCTAATTCCAAAACTATTGTCCAAGATATTGTTAGCAGCCAATTTTATCTCGCCTGCCTTATTTTTCAGGATATAACGTGAAATCGAAATATTCCAAAGTTCAACTTGCTGCGTAAAGTCTGTAGACCGGGAATCGTATAAGAAAAATTCATAAGAAGAGCTCAACGAGTAGTTCTTAAGAAATGTTAAGTTTGCCTCTGTGCGATACGTATTGTTAAAGTAAAGCTGATTACTGGCTTCATTCGATTCGTAATCAGTTGCATTTCGGCTGCGCGATCCACTTAACTCGATATCAAAAATTTCTTTATATCGATAGCTATAGCGCAAGGTGGAAGTGAGAGTTCCCTGCGTAATATCACTTTCTGTCTCGTTCAACACGTTCACACCGTACTGTTGGTTGGCATTTGCCGACAGGCTGATTCTACTACCGATTTTGTTAATGGGTACTCCTATTGAAACGTTCGCTCGAATACTCCTATTATCTTCTACATTTACCGGCTTGGATATCCGTACTCCATTATCGGTTACACTTTGTGCGTAGGTAATGGCATTACGTGTATAGGTGGCATCAGCAAAAGCAAAAAAATTGATAAACGAAACTGGGTTAAACATAGTGAAGTTAGTTCGCACACTGTGTTGGTAGGCTGGCTGAAGATTCACATTACCAACAGTTTGATTCAACGGATCACTATTATTGACAACAGGTTGTAGTTGTGTAATCGTTGGTTCCTGAACAAAGGTCTCATAGTCAACACTCAGATTCTTAGTTGATGAGAACTCATAATTGAATCTTGCAGAAGGCAATACTGTTTGGTAGGATGGTGCCAAACTTTCTCCTGTTGAAAAATTATCACTATATAATTTAGTGTACTGCACACCCCCACCCACAGTTGCTGAGTACTTATTTCTATTCACTCTTATATTCAGGCCTGGGCGATGATACTGATAGTTACTCCTGTAAGCGGCACTCAAATCATTATTAAAAATATTTCCCACATCTTCTACATCGTAAACATCCCGATCAACATCATTTCTATTCTGAATATAATTGTAATTCAGTTCCAGGTATCTCCGATTGCCAAGTGGTTCTGTGTAAGAAAGTGTTGCCCCTAAGTTGGTGTTGGCCGTCAACTGATTGTTTATCTGATTGAGTGTTTGACTAACCACCGTGGGCTGATAAAATGTATTGTCAGACTTCACAGCTCCATCACTTTCAACTTCAGAATATCCGAAAGTAAGATTGGTGGAGATTGTTCTTCCCTTCTTTGGAAAGCGATGACGTAGCAGGGCATTGGTCGTACTTCTCGCCTGTTTCAGAATTGGTTTCGCTAAGTGTTGAGGCTGCTGACTCTGCGTTATTATTGGTAAACGTTGTTGTTAGTTTAATCGAGTTGGCTGAATCAATCTTATAATCCAGGATGGCATTTACACGATGGTTATAATTAGTGCTAAACTGAGAACTTTTTTGATTAAAAAAAGTATTACCCTCTTCAAAAAAGTTTTCTCTTTCCAATACCTGCGAAAGGTCATGCTCTAATTGATTATAGAAGTAATTGCTCTGTAGTGTAGTTTTCTTTGAAAAATCCTGATTGAAGTTGACACCTCCAGCATAATTATTCATGATCCCATTCAAGCGATTTCCAAAATTTACCTGCGCACCTCCTGTAGTAGAACCACCTCCGGCATTAAAGGTAAGTCGTACTCCGCCACCACCCCGGCCTCCCATCATTTGCTGAGAGCCTCCTGTGAAATTCATATAATCATCAATAGAAAACCCTTGCTCATTGATGTTGTTACCCATTGCCAGAAAAGACAGCTGTTGATTTTTCTTGAACCTACTCAGGCTTAATCGTCCTGTATACCGATCATCGGTACCGTAGCCACCGGTAGCATTTCCAAAAAAACCATTCTTAAACTCTTCCTTCAGCTCCAAATTGATAGTTTTCTGTCGCTGTCCGTCATCAATACCACTAAAGGTTGCCTGATCAGATTTCTTATCAAAAATTTGAACATTCTCAATCGCCTTTGCTGGTAAATTCTGCGTAGCGATTTTAGGGTCGCGTCCGAAAAATTCTTTACCGTCAACAGTAACTTGTTGTACTTGCTCGCCTTGTGCTGTAATGCTACCGTCACTCTCTACTTCCACACCTGGTAACTTCTTTAGCAAGTCTTCAACATTTGCATTTTCTTTTGTCTTAAACGAAGGTGCATAAAACTCAATCGTATCCTTCTTAATGGTAACAGGAGCTTTCTCTGCTTGTACAACAAGTTCATTTAGCTGTTTGCTTTGCTGCACCATGCGAAGCTCACCCAGCTCGACTACCGTCTCTCCTTCCTTCGGTTCAATTAATTGGGTAAACGTAGCAAGCCCCACGTAGGTAACTTTCAACAAATAATTGGCTCGACTCAGGTTTTTAATTTCAAAGTAGCCTTCACCATTACTAATAGAAAAATTAACCAATGATGAGTCTACAGGGTTCAACAACATTAGCGTTGCTGAAGGAAGGGATGTATTCGTATCATCCAGTAAACGGCCCTTTACAGTAATTTTCTGAGCACCTGCAGTGGCTGAAATAAAAACGAGTAAGTATAGTAGTTTTTTCATGAGGACATAGTTGAGGTGGATTTCAGTCTTAGTTTCGAATTACTATCCCTCCATTTCCACCCATACGCTGAATTTGCTCATCCACCATTTTTCGATACTCTGCTTGTGTAACACGTTGTCCCTTTTCAGGACCTTTCAACTCATTCTTCTTCAGTTCTCTCATCTCAATTTTTGTCGCTACTAAAACGCGTTCACCATTATTGATATCCAGGGCAAGGACAGTTCCTGGGAGTGAGTTAAACCGATCGGGGCCCAAAAAAGGTCTGATCTTATCGGTATACCAAGCCGTAATCTCTCTTTTTTCGGTTCTCGTTTCTCCATTCACATTTACTTGTGATTCATCAGTATAATAGGCCTGTCTGCATTCGTACCCTTGTACCATCTTTAGCTCAGTACCAAATTTCCAAGGAGAGACTTTTACTGAGTCAACAATCAGATAGTCCTTCCCCATAAACTCCTGCTTGATGAGTATAGCACTATTAGATACATTTAAGTAGGTCTCAGAATTAGGTGTTCTGAACCGCATTCGCATACCGCCACCAGCTGATGAAAACTCCTGATCCTCTTCATCCTCAATTATAGGCTTGTATAACGATTCCTTCTGAGTAAAGACAAGTTGAAATTTACTGATTCGATATTCAGGGATCATGGCCTTCATCTCCTGGCGATCAGGAGGCAACCTCCGGTGCATGTTGACACGATCTTCATATTGAATAAGACCTGCGGTGGACTGTCCAAAGACAACCTGAAAGGCCACCACACCCGTAAGGATACCGATCACTACTAGTACTTTTCTCATAATTTTATTGTATTTCATTTATTGATGCTGTGACAAAGAACGCATAGTGATGCCCGGCAATAGGTTAATAGTTCTGAAAGCAATGTTAATTAAGGTTAATGGGTAAACTTTATTTATCGAATCCATGTAGTTTTGAATGAGGAAGCCTAAGTGACTCAATGAAGAATTCAGCAATCCTTTCCTTAATTACTTTTAGTGTCGTTCTGCTGTTGGCATTACAAGGGCTTTGGCTAAGCAACAGCTATGAAAAAGCCTACTTTGATCTTCGCAGAGAAGCGAATTCTATTTTCAGAAACACGGTGTATCAATTACGCGATACGATTTTTGTCAATACACTTCAACCCAAAATAGACAGTACTCAGTCCGGGCTTTTTATAACAAGGAATGCGGTGGAGCTTTCAGGAAAAGAATTTTCCCCACCAGACAGTGTGATGTTCAGAAGAAGAGAATCATCCGTTCAAGTATACATTTCTTCCAGCGATGCAGGGGACTCACTGATTAAATCATTAAGGCCCTTAACCAATAAATTGCAAGCAACGCAAAACGGGAGACAAAGCTTCACCATTCGCATTGCGCCTGACTCATTAAATCTGGATAGCCTTACAGCTTATTTCAA
>LNEN01000043.1 GCA_001464155.1 Cytophagales bacterium Ga0077538
GGCCCAGGCGTTCCATCGCTGTCTTTAATAAGGTACGCCCTGCTTCGTTTATCTCACACACTTCCTTTACCATGTTGGAGGGCATCATGGCATTGGAATAAATTTCTGTTTGCTTTTCAAAACGCTTTGATTGAATGTCGCGTGCTTTCATCACTCGCCCGCGTATGTCTTCACTCGATTCTGCCTTTCTTCTGGCTGTCATTTCATCAAAGCCTACGGGCACTACTTCTACATGTAAGTCGATACGATCTAACAAAGGTCCGCTGATCTTACTCAAGTATCGCTGCACAATGCCCGGTCCGCACACACATTCTTTTTCAGGATGGTTGTAGTACCCACACGAACAAGGATTCATACTCGCCACTAACATGAAGTTAGCCGGATAATCGATGGAAACTTTCGCGCGTGAAATCGTTACTCTGCGCTCTTCCATCGGTTGGCGCATAACTTCCAACACGGTGCGTTTAAATTCTGGCAATTCATCTAAAAATAAGACACCATTGTGCGAAAGTGAAATTTCTCCAGGCTGCGGATTTCCTCCGCCACCTACGAGTGCCACATCAGAAATAGTATGATGAGGCGAACGAAAAGGACGCGTAGTCATGAGCGAAGCATTGCGACCTAAACGACCAGCAACGGAATGAATTTTTGTTGTCTCCAATGCTTCGTGCAAGGTGAGTGGCGGCAAGATGCTGGCAATGCGTTTGGCCAACATGGTCTTACCTGCACCGGGCGGACCTATCATGATTACATTATGACCACCAGCCGCAGCAATTTCCATCGCGCGCTTAATGTTCTCTTGCCCTTGCACATCCTTAAAGTCTGCGCTATAATTGTTGAGCTCGGCTGCAAACACATCTCGTGTATCCATTACCACTGGCGTGATGATCATGCGCTCTTCAAAAAAATCAATTGCCTCCTTTAAGGTTGCAACGGGTAGCACATCCAAATTATCAACAATGGCTGCTTCGCGTGCATTGTCATGGGGAAGAATAAATCCTTTGAACCCTTCTTTGCGCGCTTGTATGGCAATGGGTAATACACCTTTGATGGGGCGCAAGGTTCCATCGAGCGCCAACTCCCCCATAATGATGTAGTTTTCTAACTTCTCCGCTACAATTTGTCCAGAAGCTTTGAGCACACACAAGGCAATGGGTAAGTCGTAAGACGATCCTTCTTTTTTAATATCTGCGGGTGCCAGATTAACCACCGTTTTGGTACGGGGCATGAAGAAGCCGAAGGTTTTGATGGAAGATTCTACGCGGTGCTCACTTTCTTTAACGGCACCATCCGGTAAACCGCTGATCCAAAACTTGGTGCCTTGGCCAACGTTTACTTCTACGGTAATGGTACGAGCATCCACCCCGTGCACTGCACTTCCGAATGTTTTTGCCACCATGGGTGGAATGTCAAATTACTTTTGAGTGTTTGTGGTTGCGCTTTGCTTCTTAGCTGCCTCCTGCAAATCAAAGAGTCTTGCCTTTAAGGTATCCAGCTCTACTGTGAGGGCTGTCTTCTCTTTCTTCGTGGTGAGGTAATCTTTCAAGAACCAAAGAAAATCTGCTACGAGCATAATAAATCCAAAAAGCGTGAGCCATTTGAAGGTAGGCACATAACTAACCATTTTGAATAACAAGCCGGTATCGTTATCGAGCATAACGGTGAAAATCAAAGCACCCAGGTGAAATATGCCAAATACGATGTAGAAGATGAGCCTGTTCCGAATCATAACAAAGGGGTCAGTTACTAGTCTTTGGGAAAGTTAAATAAAATTGTCAGACTTTCTGAATTTCGGTGAGTTTGCTGTACAAACCACTTCCGGCCATTAATTGATCATGCTTGCCTCGCTCCACAATTTCACCGTTTTGAACCACAATAATTTCATCGGCATGTTGGATGGTGCTGAGGCGGTGGGCAATTACAATGGACGTTCTGTTCTCCATCAATTTAGTAAGCGCATCTTGCACCAGGCGCTCTGATTCAGAGTCCAGGGCAGAAGTTGCCTCATCTAATATGAGAATTGGAGGATTTTTCAACACGGCTCGGGCAATGCTGAGGCGCTGCCGTTGACCACCCGAAAGTTTAGTGCCGCGTTCGCCAATTTTAGTTTGATAGCCGTCTTCTGTTTGAACGATGAAGTCGTGCGCATTCGCCACTTTGGCTGCACGGATCACATCCTCTTCTTTTACATTCTCCATTCCAAAAGCAATGTTGTTGAAGATGGTATCATTAAAGAGAATAGACTCTTGTGTAACAATGCCCATTTCTTTTCGCAAGGACTCCAATTGATAATCGGTTAAGGAACGTCCGTCCAGCAATACTTCACCCTGTTGCGGATCGTAGAAGCGCGGCACCAGATCAGCCAGTGTAGACTTTCCTCCACCAGAAGGACCTACCAAGGCAATGGTCTTTCCCTTCTCCACTACCAAATTGATATTTTTAAGAACAGGGGTTTCGTTGTAGGCAAAGCTTACATTTTTAAATTCAATTCGCTCTTTGAATTTATCCAACGCAATGGCATTGGGTTTATCCTTGATGAGGGATTCCGTATCAATAATTTCGAAAATACGTTTAGCCGAAGCGGTTCCCTTTTGCACAGAAGTAATGCCATTGGAGAAATTCTTCGCGGGTTGAATCATAGATGCGTAAATGGCCAGAAAAGCCATGAACTGAGAGGCCACCAATTCCGGGTCATTACTAAGCACCAGGTTACCCCCGTAGTACACAATAATAGCTACTACTATTACACCCAAGATCTCCGACACAGGAGAAGCCAATTCATTCTTACGCGACAGGGACAAATTCACCTTGCGGTGATAAGATGTTTCATTATCAATTCTATTCAAAACGAAATTCTTTGCATTGAAAGCGTTAATGACACGCATGCCGCTAAACGTTTCATCTAAAATATTTCCAATTCTGCCTAAGGCCTCCTGGCTTTGTGTGGCTCTCTTTTTTAACTGCTTCACAATACCACCAATAACGATGGCAATGATGGGGAGCACCAACAATGTGAAGAGAGTAAGCTTAAATGAAATAGTAAATAGCACACCTAACGAAACAAGGATGGTGATGGGTTCTTTCATCACAGACTTAAGGCTACTAACCACCGAGTTCTCAACTTCTCCCACATCATTGGTAAATCGTGAAATTAAATCTCCTTTGCGCTGATCATTAAAAAAACCAATGTGGAGTTGCATCACCTTACCAAAAATGTGCATTCGTAAGTTTTTGGTTATGTCGACTCTTAGTTTGGAGGCAGTCATGCGTTCTCCATAACGAAAGAGGTTCGCGAGAATAACGGTAACAACAATAGAGGAACAGACAAAAAGCAACGCCTCCATTTTACCATACTCCAGAATTACTTTCGTGAAATAATAATTAAAAGTGCCTGTGAAATACTTAATCGATAATTCAAATTCAGGAAGTACAGGTATAATAGTTTGATCGGTGGTGTTAAACAGCACGTCAAGCATGGGGATGACTAACGTGAGGTTAAGCACGCCAAAGACCGTTCCCAAAAGAGAAAAAACAAAAAACTGCACTAGGCGCGAAACAAGCTTCGGTGCGTAACTAAATATGCGGAGATAAACTTTCATCTTCTAAAATTCGTAATGTCGTTGTGCAATGTTCCATCGCACTGCCATGGAAAGCACGGATGTAGTATTGGTGTAGTTCGCAGCGGTGCTCTTGCTTTCTCTATATATATAGGTGCCGTCTACAAACAAATTATGCTTCAGCATCCAGGAAGCTGTAAAACTTCCATAAGCAACATCTACCGGAACACCTTGGCCGATGGTGTTCTCATAATCCTTTTCACGTGTTGAATTATTCTTCAATAGATTTCCTCCCCAGTTTTCGTCAACCGATCCATCTACTCCCTTATTATACACAAAGACTTTTGCCACACAGGTTAATTTGGGAATTGGCTGATAGCGGATCACGCCAATAAGTTCCTGAAAGTTAGCCTCCAATGGATGGGCCACGGCCTGCCTGAAATTGGTATAACTTCCAAATTGCGAGTTATGCGAATAGGTGTAAGGCCGAACCAGGTTGTACTCTCCTTGCAAATCAAGATTAGAGACGCCAAAGGCATCCACATATTTTAAACCAGCCTGCACGCCTACCTTATTGGCCCACCAGCCATTGCCTTCCTTCACGTTGTCCAACAAAAATTCATCTAACATCAACTGACCGTAGAGCTGCACACCTCGCAAAGCATTCCATTTGAAATCGAGGCCCAACAACACATTGTCGCTACTGCCATTTTGCTGCTCAATGGCACGGTAAAAAATAATAGGATTAGCATAGGCCATGTCAAAACCACCCAGTCGCGTGGTATCATCCGGACTGTAAATGACTGATTCAAAAACGCCAACGTTTAATTTCTTGCCGATGTTCACACTGAGATGGTGAAAGGCCACTATCTTATTCGGATAATTTGAAGACCGCTCGATGCCTGTTACCAAACCTCTGGGATCGGCTACAAAGCGATTCAGCAAAAACATATAGTTCAGTTTCCACACTTTTACATTGCCTTTGAAGAATAAACCCGGAGGCGCAAAGTCTGAAAAGACCATAGACCGCTGCCCATTGCCAACAAAAAAACGATCATGACCAAATTGCAGATCGATGTGCTTCGTAGCATTAAAAGAGATGTAGCCACGCGCTTGCAAAAAATCTACTCCTGGTCCTTCCTTGAACGTTTTCCAGAATCCTTCATGGGGTACCACCCCTTTTTCGGTTCGCCACTCATTTACATAAGAAGGCATGATGGCTTGATTATCGGCCAGGTAGGTATAGAAGCCAACTTTCTCATCCACCATACCCCGCACTTCAATGCCTCGGGTGTTGGTAAACAGATTATCGTCTGTCAGTCTGGAGTCTTGACCAAGCCCTACATAAATCACAGGGTTTACATGCAGGTCGAAGTCCTTAGTGTGTATGCTATAAAAGTCTGCTTTCTTTTTATAAAAATGCTTCAGGATTGGTTTCTTACTATCAGCTGTTTCCGGTTGGCCCCATTCCCAATTATCGTTACCAATGTATTCGACATTAAACTGATCGCTTTTTGATTCAAATCCTCCATCGGCCTCCACCGAATCCATGAGAAAAGCTGCGGATAGATCTTTCCGGCCTTTATTTCATACCGATCGATGCGGTGGTAATAGTCTTCATTAAGAGGGGCAAAAGTACTCTGGGCCGATACCCAGGCAGAAAAGTGGACGAAAAGCCCTAAAAAGGCAATTTTTACTTTCATAGAAGGCCTAAAAATAGCTTTTTTAAGCCATGGGGCGATGAATTTAGATATTTATTAAAAGTCCACCCTTGTAATTTCCTCCTCTCCTTCTATCTTTGCAGTCCGTTTTAGAAAAAAAGCACATTTTATATGAAAAACGACATTCATCCGGAATATAACGAAGTGGTTTTCCACGACATGGCGAGCGATTTTAAATTTTTGACTCGTTCTACCCTAAAGCCTAAGGAAACCATTAAGTGGGAAGATGGCAAAGATTACCCTGTTGTGAAGGTCGAAGTGAGCTCTGCTTCACATCCTTTCTACACTGGTAAGAAATTGTTTGTGGATACAGCCGGACGCGTTGAGAAATTCAAAAACAAGTACAAAAAAGCATAATTACTTCTTCTAATTATTTTGCTAGAAATCCTTCCTTGTCACTGGGGAAGGATTTTTTATTTAGTACCCTGAAGGTGTCCTACACCTTGGAGGTGTAGGACACCTGATATACCCTCTGAAGAATGATGACCGAGTGAGCACTTATTACCAAGAACAGGTTATTTTTACCCCATGAACTTGATTCTTTTTGACGACCCAAGCATTCGCACCAATCTTCTCCCCTTCACCTTTACCCGACCTGTTGCCGACATCCGCATTGGCATTGTCACCATTCGCGAAAAGTGGGAGAAGCAGTTGAATTGTTCGTCTTCTTCGCTCACAGTTGACTATTTGCAAAAAAAATATCCAACCACAGAAGGTTCAGAAAATCTCTTCATCAACGGAGCGCTTTGCCCCGATGAAAAATTGGTAAGCATAATAAAAAAACTTGCACTTGGCGAGACGCTTGTCAGTGGAGAGATCGTTCTCGCAGCCAAGAGCAATACCGCCACACTGCCATCAAAAGAAAAAACCGTTGCTTATACAGAGGCCTTTACGCTGATCGATCAACCCTGGAAAATTTTTCAACACAATGCCGCACAAATCAAAAGTGATTTTGCGCTCATCACCAAGGGAAGAAAATCAGCCGACATACAAGACAAGCACACCATTGTATATGGTGCAGAAAACATATTTGTAGAAGAGGGAGTAGACATCAAGGCAGCGGTACTCAATGCCGAAAGCGGCCCCATCTATTTAGGAAAAAATTCAGTAGTACAGGAAGGCGCGCTCATCAAAGGTTCGTTTGCTTTGTGCGAAGGCGCTACGGTAAACATGGGAGCTAAAATGCGAGGCGATTCCACCATCGGCCCACACTGCAAAGTGGGAGGAGAAATCAGCAACAGCGTACTCTTTGGTTTTAGTAATAAAGGTCACGATGGTTTCTTAGGTAACTCCGTGCTAGGTGAATGGTGCAACTTAGGTGCTGACACGAATACCTCTAACCTCAAGAACAACTACGATCAGGTAAAACTCTGGAGCTATGCCAAGAGAGGCTTTGTGAATACGGGGCAACAATTTTGTGGGTTGATGATGGGCGATCACAGTAAATGCGGCATTAACACCATGTTCAATACGGGCACAGTTGTCGGTGTTTCGGCCAATGTGTTTGGTGATGGCTACCCGCGCAATTTCATTCCATCTTTTTCGTGGGGTGGCGCTGCGGGCTTTATCCCTTACCAGCTCAACAAAGTTTTTGAAACCGCTGAGCGTGTGATGAGTCGCAGACATATTCCGCTTACCGATCTTGATAAAGAAATTCTCCAACACATTTTTGATTCCACCGAAGAACTTAAGAAAGCCTGATGCTCTTTTCTCAGATACCCGGACTGGCGGATGTAAAAAAAGTACTTACAGAAGCAGTACACAACAATCACATTGCCCATGCACAACTTTTTCTGGGAGCCGAAGGTGCGCTCAATCTTCCCTTAGCGCTGGCCTATACTACTTTTTTACATTGTCAGAATAGGGGTGAGACAGATTCGTGTGGTACTTGTTCTGCTTGCAGTAAAAGTTTAAAATACATTCATCCTGATACGCATTTTGTCTTCCCGATGGGTAACATAAAAGGAAGCAAAGATGAGGAGACATTTAAAATAGAAAAGTTAAAAACCTGGAGAGCCTTTTTACTGGAGCAACCCTTTGGCAATGTAGAAGATTGGGCCAATTTTTATGGAGGAGAAGACAAGCAAGCCAACATCTCGCGCGAAGAAAGTCGGGAAATTGTAAAAGCACTTTCCCTTAAACCTTTCGAAAGTAAAAATAAAGTAATGATTATCTGGCAGCCCGAATACATGCACCCTTCCGCTGCCAATGGTATTCTTAAAATTCTGGAAGAGCCTACGCCCAATACCTATTTCATTCTGATTACCAATGCTGCGGACAGACTACTGCCAACCATTATTTCACGTACGCAGTTAGTAACTGTGCCGCTATTACAGGATAGGGAGCTAGAGGATTTTCTTATTTCAAAAAAAAATACAGAAGAGAAAAGAGCTGGCAAAGCCTCTCAACTGGCAGATGGCAATCTTAACCTGGCACTTAAGATTTTAACCAAAGAAGAAGACAACAATACACAGCGTTTTATTGAATGGATGCGCAGTTGCTTTAAGAAAGATTACCTGGCCTTGGTAGGTATGGCAGAGGAATACCACAACCTCGATAAATTAAGTCAGCGGAGCATGCTTACCTATAGTACAAACATGTTGCGAGAAACCTTACTGCATCTTTCAGGAGCGGGCGCTATCAACAGAACCCGGGGCGAAGAACTCCAGTTTGTGCAGAATTTTGGGAAAGTGCTTAATTGGCAAAAAATAGAAAAAGCCTCTACCCTTATAGGTGAAGCCATTTTTCATTTAGAACGAAATGGTAGCGCAAAAATGATTTTTCTCGATCTTTCTGTTAACTTGTCTAAAACACTAACTACTTGATTCGGTGATGTGCTGATTTGGTAATATTTTGATTACTGAAGAACCTAATCGAATTATAAAATCAACGAATGAACGAATCGATATATCAACGAATTAGCTATGACCATAAAAATAGGTACCCGCGGAAGTAAGCTCGCTCTCTGGCAGGCCGAACATGTAGCCCAACTCCTCCGCCCTTCCGGCATGAAAACGGAGATTGTTATTATTGAAACCAAAGGCGATAAAGTATTGGATGTAACCATTGGGAAGATTGGAAGCAAGGGTGTGTTTACACAAGAAATTGAAGATCAGTTGTTGGATGGCAGCATAGACATCGCGGTTCATAGTGCTAAAGATTTATCCAGCGAACTGCCCGAAGAATTAGAGATTATTGCTTTTACGGAGCGTGAACAAGTAAACGATGTGCTCTTGAGCACCAACAAGCATCTTGATCTTTTTAAACCCGGATTGAAGATAGGTACCGCCTCCACTCGTAGAATTGCCTTCCTGAAACACTACTATCCAAACATAGAAGCAGTTACCGTTCGCGGTAATGTGCAAACACGCATAGAAAAAATGAAAGCAGGTGAATGCGATGCGTTAATGTTAGCCTATGCAGGTGTGCATCGCCTGGGGTATGATAACCTCATTGCTGATAAAATCGAAACAAGTTATTTCGTTCCGCCTGTTGGACAAGGAACCATTGCGGTGGAGTGTCATAAAAAATTAGATTTCAAAAAGAAAGACGCAGTGCAGACATATGTCAATCATCCCGACACAGAAGATTGCCTACGGGCCGAACGCTCTTTTCTGAAAACCCTGCAGGGAGGATGTAGTATTCCTTCTTTTGGTTACGCCCATTATGAAGGGAATCTAATTACTCTAAAAGCCGGAATCATTTCGCTGGACGGCAAACGCGTAGTGAAAGTAAAAGATGCAGCACCCGCCATAGATGCCAAGGAACTTGGCAAGCGAGTAGCCATTGAGGTGCTGGTGGAAGGCGGGCAGGAAATCCTGGATCGCATCCGCAAAAGTCAATTGGTAAGCGAATAAATACCCCTTTACACTTTCCGTATTTCCCTTATTTTTGGCCCTTCTAACCATTCTGCTATGAACCGAATTTCTAGTATTGTATTTCTATTGCTCTGTGCTTTCCTGGTGAGTTGTGGTCAACAACCGTCTAAGAATGATTATGTCATTACGATTAAGACAAGTTACGGTGACATGGTAGCTGTTCTTCACGATGAAACACCGAAGCATAAAGAGAACTTCTTAAAGTTAGCCAAGGAGAAATTCTTTGACAGTCTTATTTTCCACCGCGTCATTTCCGGCTTTATGATTCAGGGAGGTGACCCTAGCTCTAAGAAAGCGCTTGCCGGCCAAACAGTTGGCATGGGAGGACCTGGTTACACTATTGATGCAGAATTCAACCCTGCCTTTTTTCACAAAAAAGGAGCACTCGCAGCGGCACGGATAGGCGATCAAATGAATCCAACAAAAGCTTCTAGCGGTTCACAATTTTACATTGTACAAGGTCAGGTTTGGAAAGAAGCCGATCTGCGTATTGATCAACAAAAATTAGGCATGGCATTGCAACAGTTTTTGGCGGTTCCAGCCAACAAGGCTTTGTACGACTCTGTTGTCTTGTTGTATCAAACCGATATGAAGCTGTATGAAGAGAAAATACTTTCTTTAGCACCCCGCATACAAAAAGAAATGAATGTTTCCGTTATCAAAGATTTTCCAGCGGATCGCTTAGAAGCCTATACCACCATTGGTGGGGCGCCTCATCTGGATGACGAATACACCGTTTTTGGACAGGTGATTCAAGGATTGGATGTTATTGATAAAATTGTTGCGCTTCCCCGCACCATGGAGAATAGACCCTTGGAGGATGTGCGCATGTTTGTGACGGTAGAAGAAATGCCTAGAAAAAAAATTACTAAGTTGTACGGGTATGAATATCCAGAAATAAAGAAGTAACATTCATAAAAGTATCTACAAACAAAAACGGATTGTGCTAAGCACAATCCGTTTTTGTTTTACGCTTTTAAATTCTAGGCGTTCTTTCTATCTGCATGTACCTGTGCGTCTACTACAGCAATCGCAGCAATGTTCACAATCTCGCGGATGGAACTACCGAGTTGTAATACATGCACCGGCTTTTTCATTCCTAACAAAATAGGTCCAATCGTTTCGGCTCCCCCAATTTCCATCAAAAGCTTGTAGGCAATGTTGGCTGAGGCCAGGTTGGGGAAAATCATGGTGTTCGCACCTTCATTGGACAAGGCACTAAAAGGATACATTTCCTTTTGTAACTCTGTGTTCAAGGCCACGTTGGCTTGAATGTCTCCATCAATAATCAAGTCAGGATTACTTTTCTTCACTAAGCGAACTGCTTCTCTGGTCTTGTCTGGTATGTCGCCCTTACTCGAACCAAAGTTTGAATACGACAACACTGCCACTCGTGGCACCACATCAAAGAATTTTGCACCATCGGCTGTCAGGCTGATGATCTCCGTTAAATCTTCCACACTTGGATCAACATTCACCGTGCAATCCCCAAAGAAATAATTTCCTTTCTTAGTCATCACAATGTACATACCCGCCACGCGATTGACGCCTGGTGCTTTACCGATAATTTGTAGTGAGGGCAAAATGGTTTTCGGATAATCTTTGGTAAGACCGGACACCAAAGAATCCGCCTCTCCTGTTTCCACCATCATGGCAGCAAAGTAATTTCTGTCCTGCATCAACTTCACACAATCCAAATACGTTAAGCCTTTGCGCTGACGCTTCTCATACATGATCTTAGCATAGCGCTCAACGGTTTCCTTTTCTTTTCTTGGATAAATAATAGGGCAGTTAAGTTCCAGGTTGTGTTCAGCAATCAATTTTTCAATCTCTGCAGGATCACCCAATAAAATAGGCTTGGCAATTCCTTCATCAATCAAAACCTGCGCTGCTTTCAATATCTTATGATGCGTTGCTTCCGCAAACACCACACGTTTTGGATTATGCTTCGCACGATCAATAATTCTGTTCATGAATTTCTGATCGATACCAATACGCTTTTGCAATTCCACATGATAAGCACCCCAATCAGTAATTGGGTTTTTCGCAATACCACTGTCCATTGCTGCCTTCGCGACTGCTGGTGAAATAATGGTGATGAGGCGAGGATCGAGTGGCTTGGGGATCAAATACTCTTTACCAAAATTCAGTTTTTCAATGTTATACGCCTTGTTTACAATGTCTGGTACAGGCTCTTTGGCGAGGGATGCCAAGGCATATACAGCCGCCAATTTCATGGCTTCATTAATTTCGGTTGCGCGCACATCCAGTGCTCCGCGGAAAATATAAGGAAAGCCTAATACATTGTTAACCTGATTAGGATGATCTGATCTTCCAGTGCCCATAATTAAATCAGGTCGCGCCTTCATGGCAACATCATAGGCAATTTCCGGATCGGGATTGGCCAAAGCAAAAACGATAGGATTGGCAGCCATCGACTGTATATCCTGCGCTGTTAAGATATTAGCAATTGACAACCCGATGAAAACATCCGCTCCCTTCACCGCTTCTTGAAGTGTAGTAATGTTGCGTGAGGTAGCGAATTGTGATTTGATAGCATCCAAGTTTTCGCGATCCTTTCGTATAACGCCTTTGCTATCGCACATGATGATGTTCTCACGCTTCAAGCCCAAGGCCATGTACAACCGTGTACACGATACTGCGGCTGCTCCCGCCCCATTTAACACCAATACAGCATTTTCTATTTTCTTTCCAACAAGCTCTAAGGCATTTAACAAAGCCGCTGAAGAAATAATAGCCGTGCCGTGTTGATCATCGTGCATTATCGGTATCTTCATCATCCCACGCAGTTCAGTTTCAATTTTGAAACACTCTGGCGCCTTGATGTCTTCGAGGTTGATCCCTCCAAATGTTGGCTCTAATGACTTTACAATTTTTATAAAAGCATCCGGATCTTTTTCGTCAATCTCAATATCAAAACTATCGATGCCTGCATACTTTTTAAAGAGTACAGCCTTCCCTTCCATCACTGGCTTGGATGCCTCCGGGCCAATATCACCAAGCCCCAATACTGCTGTACCGTTGGTAATCACTGCTACTAGGTTTCCCTTAGCAGTATACTTATAAACATCCTCTTTGTTGGCAGCAATCTCTTTGCAAGGTTCTGCAACACCGGGTGAATAGGCTAATGCCAAATCGAGTTGTGAACTCAATACTTTTGTGGGCACTACTTCAATCTTACCCGGTTGCCCCATCATGTGATAATTGAGGGCATCTTGTTTGCGTATTTTTATAGACATAAACTATATTGAACGTAAGCTCAAATATAGTCACGGGTTGGATATTATCGTATTCTTTTACACCTATGGGTATGTGATAAAAATCACTTGCCGGACTGAAGGTATTCAACAATACCATCACGTATGGCCGTAAAGGTTTTAATTAAGATCATCTCATTCTCCTGGAAGAAACAGGCACCACACAAACTCCTTTCGCGGCCAACAGATAATAAACAAATCGTTTGTCAAGCGGTATGTTGGACAGCGTCCATTCCTCGACCAGTTTTTTAATCTGAGGATTAGGAATACTTATTGTTTGATTATCTCGCAACGCTCCTTCTTTGAAAATAATGGTATTGTAAAATGCTCCGAAGGTTTCGTTAAACCGGAGCTCCGGCACCGTCCTTAAAATCTCAGAAATGATTTTACTGCGCTTTCCAATGTTTTCATTCGTTTGTTCTCTGTAGGCTTTGAAGCGAGGATCACCCAAAATTTTGGGAATGGCCAATTGAGGAAGCTTAGTAGAACACACTTCAATCATTTTAGCATTGTCAATCGCAGCACAAAAGCGACTGAAATCCTCATCGGCATGACGGTTGTAATACTCCATCCATCCGCAGCGTGAACCGGGCCAGGGGAGTTCTTTCGAAATTCCCTTCATTGAAATTCCGGGGACGTCACCAATTATTTCGGCCAACGAACAAGCCTTGGCTCCATTGTAGGTAATGTTGATGTAGATCTCATCAGCTATGAGAAAGAGATCAAACTCTTTGGCAATCGCTACAATCCGCTCTAAAGTTTCTACCGGATACACCATACCTGTTGGGTTATCCGGATTGATGATCAAAATACCTACTATGCTGGGTTTATATTTTACTTTATTGTAGAGATCCTCGAGATCAGGAAACCAATGATTATCGGGGTCAAGTTTATACGTAATGGGTTCATGACTGGCATGCGCAGCCTCTGCACTGGAGTGAGTAGAATAGGCAGGTGAAGGACCGATGACACGAGACGTAGGCTCTATAAATTGATAGGCCTTGGAAATCGCATCTCCTAAGCCATTGAAAAAACAAATGTCATCGGCAGTAATTTGCACACCACCAAAAGCATTCGTTTGCTTTGCTAAAAAGTTTCTGGTCTCCAGTACTCCTTTCGAAGGACAGTATCCATAAGTGTCATCCTCTTTTACAAGATCGGCAATCACTTGCTTGATCCAATCCGGAAGCTTGTGATGCTTTTGTATCGGATCACCTATGTTTTCCCAGGAAATGGTAAGACCTAATTTTTGCAATTGATCAGCTTTCTTTACAATCTCTCGAATTTCATAGCTCAGTTCATTCGCACTTTCACTGCGTAGTTTTTGTCGCATGGGGCTTCTTTAAAAGACGATGTTGAGTCTTTTACGCGAGGATTTCAAGAAGAGGTATTAAAAAATTTTGAGAATGAAATGAACGACTGTTCGCTAGGGGATTGAACATTTTAAGTTTCAGATTCAAAATTGGAAACCATTGGTGTCCGATTAATCTGTTTCGACCAGCGCTAAAACTACAACTAAGATGTTTTATCAAATCTCTGTTAACGAGCGTAGATATCACTTCTAACTTTCTTTTCTTTTGCTTACCCAAAAGAAAAGAAACAAAAGAAAAAGGCAGAACGAAAACAGCCCACTCTACCCACGCTAGCCGCTTCCATTACACATTCCCGAATGGGCCGCGCTTTTCGTTCACAACCCACCGCACTCTTTGCTGGAAAAACGCAGGACTTCTCTTATCTGAATTCTTATTTAAATCAAATTATTTCCTCAGCACAAGACTCACCACATTCTCCACGTGCGTAGTGTGCGGGAACATATCAACGGGCTGAATGTCCACTAAGTCGTATTTCTCTGCGAGTATTTTCAGATCGCGGGCTTGGGTGGCCGGATTGCAACTCACGTAAACAATCTTTTGAGGCGCTGCCTTCAATAACATCTTGCACACATCTTCGTGCATGCCGTTACGAGGTGGATCGGTAATCACGACATCCGGACGACCGTGCTGATTCAAAAAATCATCGTTGAGCAAGTCCTTCATATCACCGGCATAAAAATCGGTGTTGGTAATTCCATTGATAGAGGCATTCACCTTCGCATCGTCAATGGCCGCTTTCACATACTCCAATCCAATTACCTTTTTGGCATTGCCTGCTACAAAACTTGCGATGGTTCCGGTGCCTGTGTACAGATCGTATACCAATTCATCGCCTTTTAAATCTGCGAGTCGCCAGGCGGCTTCGTACAAAGTATAGGCTTGCTCAGAGTTAGTTTGATAAAATGATTTTGGTCCAACTCTGAAATTCAGCACACCACTCCCATCGGGCTTTTGCATTTGCTCGGTAATGTAGGGCTTGCCCTTCCAGCAAATGATGTCGAGATCGTGAAAGGTATCGTTGCGTTTTTCGTTGATCACATACAATAGAGAAGATACCTGCGGAAAGGTATCAGCAATGGCTTGTAATATTTTCAATAACCATTCTTCTTTATTATACGCCACTTGCAAAATCACCATCACTTCTCCGGTGGTAGCCGTGCGTAGTGTGAGGGTGCGCAAATAACCGGTCTGATCGCGAAGGTTGAAAAAATCGATTCCGTGTTGTTGTGCTACTTGTTTCACCAATAAGCGTATCGAATTGCTTGGTTCGGGTTGTAGAAAACACTCCTTCACATCAAATACTTTATCGAAATGCGAAGGCAAATGATATCCCAATCCTCCCTCCTTTTGAATTTCATCTGATACTGCCTTCTGCTTATCCAATTCTTCTCTGGTAAGCCAGCGTTTGTTAGTAAAGGTAAAGTCCAGCTTGTTGCGATAGTACGTTGTTTTAGCAGAGGGAATGATCGGCTTGATGGTTGTAACAGGCAGACCACCAATTCTCTGTAAATTATCAATCACCTGTTGTTGCTTAAACTCCACCTGTTTCTCGTAATTCAGGTGTTGCCATTTACAACCTCCGCACAAGCCTACATGCTGACAGAAGGGTGTTGTTCTGAGGGTAGAGTATTGATGAAAGGCTACGGCACGGCCTTCCAGAAAACTGCTCTTGATACGGGAGAGTTGAACATCAATGCGATCGCCCGGGGCAGCACCTTCAATAAAAAGCACGCGTCCATCAGGCAAGCGGGACAGGCATTTGCCTTCTGCCGCCATGTTCTCTACTAAAATATCTGGTAAAATGTCTCCCTTTTTCATTCGCCTGCAAATTACAACAGAAAATGAAAGGCCTTAGAGTGCTATGGTCTGAAGTAAGTCTTCTTTGAGGTAGGCATCCTGATCGCGCCAGCGTATTTTAAGCCAAACATCCTTTCTACCAAGCACTTGTACACGGTGCCCGGCATCGATTACCTCCAACACATCGGCACCGGCCGAGGGGCCTGTCATAATATAGGTGTTGGGCTGAAGCACGATGGCGTGATCAGAACTCTTGAGGAGTTGCAGCAAGGCAACAAGAGAAAGACAAAGTACCACTTGCACGGCCACAGGAAAAAGAATTTTTTTATTCATGCGTTTTCTATAAACCGCCCACGCCCCCATCAAAGCCGTTAAGCCAATCAATACCAGAATATAAATCGATTTAAACTCCTTTATTACTAACCAGATTCGTTGCTGATCGCTTACCTGATACCCTTCTAACTCATGGCTGGTGGCAAGTGTCTCCATCTTTTCCAACACAGAATCATCGTTGGTTGCCAGAAAATAGAGGTTGAGAAAATACTGCGTTTTGGCGATGTTGCCCAAGCCTTCGTAGATATAAGCCATTTTCAGCAACATAGCAGATGTGTACTCCTTATTGTTGATAACTCCCTCGAACTTGCTGAGGGCCTGCGTGTAACGCTTGGCCTCAAAGAGAGAATCGGCAGTGGCGAGTCGATGCTGGGAGACCTGCCCCAAAAGCGGCAGAGATGATAAAAAACTTAAGAAAATAAGTGCAATAAAATTTCGCAATCGCTTTTGCATATTTTTTATATCCTGTTACCTTTGTGCCCTCAATTACGGAAATGCTGTTTAATATGGCAAATCTGCAGGTTGAGAATAAAAGATTCCGTAGCTCAGCTGGTAGAGCAATACACTTTTAATGTATGGGTCCTGGGTTCGAATCCCAGCGGGATCACAAGTAAAGCAAAACAAAACGCCCCTGAATCAGGGGCGTTTTGCATTTAGACGATCAAACAAAGCCCTTCGCATTAGCTTGGTCGGAAAAATGCAAGACGATGGCACGTCAACTCCTATTGATTGCCCGAATCGGAATCGGGGTTTTATTCCCTGAAGCAACAGACTACATCTAGAAAACCCACCGACAACGATTATCTTGTAGGCAAATAGATATCCTCATGCTTAGCTGGATTGCAGGTGCCATTCTTGTGTTGGCTATTGTAGGGACACCTCTGGTTTGGCTGTATCAAATCATTCATGAACTTCTCAAGTATTTTCTTTCCGATTGGTATAATAGAAATCTATTTTTTACAACGGTTGAGCCCGCTCGAAAAACTTTCCTCGAAAATAATTTCAATTACTACAAAGCACTAAGCCAGCGCAATCAGCAGATATTCGAGCGAAGACTACAGAAGTTTATTGACATGAAAAATTTTGAGGGTCGTGACGAATTGGTGATTACCGTTGAGATGGAAACACTTGTGGCTGCTGCTGCCATTCAGGTTACGTTCGGCTTTCCCAGTGTATACTTGGAGCATTTTGATCGAATCATTCTTTACCCTGACGTATACTACTCTACCATTAATGAAACATATCACCGGGGTGAAGTGAATTCAAAAGGGATCATTGTACTTTCCTGGAAGAATCTGCTCGAGGGATACGGACAACAAACTGATGGTCGCAATCTGGCCTTGCATGAGATGGCTCACGCATTGAAGATTAGCGATGTGAACAGTGCTGCGGGATATGATTTTTTTGACCCAATTGTCTTTCAGAGATTCATCGCATACGCCCGCAAAGAAATGAACCTCATTGCGGATGGTGAGTCTAGTCTTTTTCGCAAATACGCAGCAACCAATGACCACGAATTCTTTGCTGTAGCCCTTGAGAATTTTTTTGAGAGACCTGCCGAGTTTCGTGACTTTCACGAGGCGATGTATGAATCGCTGGCAGCGTTAATGAATCAGGATCCACTTCAGTTGAATTCGCACTGAAAGCCAATGACTGATTAGTCGTACTGGGCAAGGTCGACTAACGCTCAAGCAAAGCTATTCTACTTTAAAGCGCCAGCTTTCTGTTTTTCCGACTTATCAAAACGCTTAATAAAGGAGCAATGCTGACAAAAGTCTTCCACCAGTACACCCTTTAGAAATCCCTCTCTCATTTTTACAAATCTTTCACTGGCGAGAATATCACTCAACGCTTGTTCTTTCACGTTCCCCAAACTAATAGCACCACTCTTATCTAAGCAACACGGCACCACCGTGCCATCGGCATGAATGCCGATGTGATTAACAGTGCCGTGGCAACGACCTTTAGTTCCTTGATGCGGTAAGGAAAATGAAGGCCATTCAAAACGCGAATCAAAATGTAAGTAAAGCCTATTCCAGATTCTTTTGGATTTGATGGCTGCGGTCTCCACATTTCGGTTAATCTTGATATCGAAGTGCGATTCAATTTTTAAAAAGACAGCTTCATTATCTGAATCGTTACTCTCCTGATTCCACAATCTGAAATTGGTATAGAGTTTGGGTCGCAGTTCGTGGGCTGATGTTGCAAACTCAAATAATGGCAAGAGATAAGGATCAAGGTCTCGCTCAGGAAAATTGTCTTTAAAGGCTTGTATAGAAAAATTGACTTGTCGTATGCAGCGTGCGTTCAGGATGCGCTCCTGATGTCGCTTGATAAGTATGCCATTGGTAGTCAGATCAATTTGCGTATTGTAGCGTTCGCACACTTCCAGTATTTCTGAAAACCTGGGATGGGCAAGGGGCTCGCCTAATAAATGCAAACAGACAATTTCCGCCAGTGGGGCTACCTCCTTAAGGATTTTTTCAAATTCAACTACATCCATTAACTTCTTATCCTTTTCTACTACAGGACAAAAAGAACACTGCACATTGCAAATGTTGGATATTTCTAGATAAACTCTTTTGAACATGTTCCTTTAACGTGCGTTCAACTTCTGCTATTGAATTTTGATCAAATGTCCGGCAAAGGTAGTCGTCTTACTGGCGTAATAAAAGGTGTTTTCATGATTGTTTGATCAGGAGTGATTAGCCTTATCCTTCCTTTGAAAGTAGGGCTATGCCTAACGGCTTCTAGAGAAATAAATTTCCTAACATGAACCACGACAAAGGAGGTTCCTTTACATTCAATAGTATAGAGATTGCTTAATACCCTCTTGGAATACGGACAGGTTTCACCATCACTTCATTTGAAACAGGATAAGACTGACATAATAAAATTTGCCCCTGTTTAACTTCTTCTTCAAAGAGACTGAAATTATTTTTCATGTCTACTTCTCCACTAAGTAAATAAGCGCGACACGATCTACACTCTCCTTTAAGGCAGGAGTGAATCAACTTCAAGTCGTTGTTCAAGGCGGTTCTTACAATAGGTTCGTCAATGTCTGTCTGAAGTAAATGTTCAGAATCATTTATCAGTACAATAATATCCTTCATGAGTACTTATTTTAAAAAACAATACTGGCACATAAAACTGCGGTAACAATTCCTGCCGTTAATAATAGAATCCGGTAGAGCGTTTTCATAGATTTCCCATTTGTTAGACCAAAACTACATTCTGAGTGGTGGTGACCTGTTACAGGATTTTGGGTTTGATTTGTATTTATAGCGTATTTCTACATTGACTTATATTTTTTACTCCTGAGTTTATACATTCCTAAGATTTAATCATTCTTCAATCACCTCTTCAATAAAAAGATTCCACCAAAAACGAGTATCAGCCCGATCCCCTTCATCCAGGTAATAGGCTTTACTGCTGCACCCATCAAACCAAAATGATCAATGATTAAAGACATCATCAACTGGCCCCCAATAACGAGTGCGAGAAATAGTGCCAACCCAATTTTTGGTGAAGCTACAATCGTGCTGATAATGTAAAAGGCTCCTACCAGTCCGCCTAACCAGGCGTAACCAGGTGCGTGACTCAATTGATGAAGTGACTTTTGAAAAGAACTAAACTGAGTGAGACTATACAACAGCAATGCTATGGTGCCTATAGAAAAGGAGATGAGTGATGACGTAACAGGATTACTTGAATAGTGGGTAAGCTTGTTATTAAAAGCAATTTGCATCGGCAGTAAAAGGCCAGCACCGAGGGCCAGCAGGTAGAAGAGATTGTTCATACACACAGAGCTCTAATTGAATTGATAACGAAGAAATACTCCCCAATTATGAAGGGTAGTCATGTCGCTTCCCCGCTCGTCAATATTTAAGGCAATGCCCAGTACTGTTTGTTTTGCCTGCAGTCCTGCCCTAAAGTTTTGATAACTTCTGTTGTGATGGTAAGGACCATAGTTTGTCATAAACTGAGCGCGTGAATAAAAATGAACCCGTTTAGTTATTGGGGGAACGTAGTCTAACAACGTCATCATTTCAATCGATCCATTTTTCTGAAGATCAACTCGTGGCACCCATGCGGCTCTGAAGTTGCCTTTAGCATATCCAAACTGAAGGGCAGCCGCGGGCGAGATGCCAGGCTTGCTAGCATAGAATGTTCCAACAGCTAGCTTCGCAAACCCAGTCAAGGTATACGTAATGTACGACTGGCTCATCAACTCGTTTAAATCATCGCTCTCATAAAATGCATGGAGGGACGATGTATGAAAGAACCCAAAACGAGAACTAGCACTACCTCTTGAAAGCGAGTGTTGATAGTAGAAGTTCTCTTCACCAATCATTGGTTCCACAAGCGTGGACTGTGCGTACACAGAAGTAATTGCTACCAACCACACGAAGGATGTCACCAAGCGCTTCATCACAGTATACGTTTAAATATTTTACGATCAGCTGAAAATGCGCCACCTCCGGAAATCATTAGCATCAAGCACATCCCAAGTACCAATACATGATATTCAAATCCTTCACCGGCATTGACACCAGACCAATTCATGTAAAATCCATACTCGAAATGATACGTAGCCATGCCGATGAAGATGCCGAATACACCTAAGGCAGCCACACGTGTTAGCAATCCCAGGAGAAGCATCAACGATCCAAAGAATTGAATACTGATTACCACAAACCCAATGAATGCCGGTAAGCCCATGTGGGTCGACAGAAATTCAATAGTTGCTTTTAAGCCGAAGCCTCCAAACCAACCTAGCATACTTTGAGCGCCATGCGCGAAGAGAACAATTCCCAATGCAACTCGAATGGCGGTCGATCCCCAATTTTCCGTTGTTTCTACTACTTGTGTTTTCATTTTACATTATTGATTTGATGTGAGTGATGTGACCAGTTTTGTTTGCATTCTGGAATCTCCTTTAAGTTGGTGCGTGAGTGTGGCAATGTGTTGCCCAAACAGTTCCGCAGTCAGCAGATCTGCCGGCTCGTGAAATTCATCATGAGAATTATTCGATAAGGTCATAAGGCCGAGGTAGCTTGCCATACCATTGGGTTCGGACAGTTGTTTGCCGGAAGCGTCATACTGCGGCAAAATGCCAAGCGGTACCCATAGCATGCCATGTTGTGCAGCAAAGAGTGCTAGATTCGTAAGGGTATTTAGTTTATCTCCATTACGGCTGGAGGAATTAGTGAAGCCTGCGGCCAGTTTGTTTTTCCAGCGTTGTTGGGCCCACACTCTTCCGGTAGACTCCATAAAGAGTTTAAACTCTGCCGATACATTGCCAAAGTAGGTAGGGCTGCCAAACACAATCGTGTCTGCCTCTTGCAGGAGATGATCTTGTTCGATGGCGCTTTTGCTAGTGAGCAATTGCACATCGGGTATAATGTGACTTGCACCCTGTAAAATTCGTTCGGCAACTACTTTAGTGTGCCCGTAGCCACTGTGGTAAACAATGGCTATTTTCAATTTCTCGTTTGTTTTCATTTTCCTTTTGTTTGATGGATCAAAGGTGAATGAAAGCAAGGGCGAGAGAAATGAACTGAATTATCAAATTGACTTGAACTAGTTCAAGATGAAAACCAACGTGCTGAGCTAGAGTATAGTTAAAATCTCTGCTGTATCGGCTGATAAAAAATTTGGCTAGTTAAATTTTTCCATAGGATTATAAGATCAGCGATTGGATGAATGCTGATAAGCGATTAAAGAAATTTCCTGCAGAGAGTTCTTACCTGAAAATCCGGACTCTCGGAACATATTTTGATCAAACATTACCTTTTGTGGGGCCGTCAGTGTAAGTATACTTTCACAGAATTTGGTCGATAAAGTTCAAATTCATTCAAAATCGAGCTTTTTACCTTGATTCATCAAAAAGGAATTATTCAAAACTTATCAATTTCTTACAATCCGAATATGTGTAGAACTACGTACGTATTAAGACTGAGAATCCAGATAGATTTGTTTACTTAACTATAGTTACATGTTGCACGATACTTCCTCTCTTTCTTTTCAATCCTCGCAAGAGGAATGTGATGTTCAACTGGATACAGATGCAGGTTTTGCCTTGCAGAAAAATGGCGGTCAACATCACTGGGTACAACAGTGGCTTAGTAATGGACCTGCGAGTACGGAACATCACTTAAAAACACAGTGCTTATTGATGGCTCTGCAATTGAAACTTTCACAATAAGATGTCATCATTGACTAAAGTTACGCACGCGGAAGCGAGCGATCTTAAGTTAAGGTCAATCTTATGGTCATCAGGCAAGAACTGGCTATAATCGTCAATTCAACCTCACTAAGTTTCTCTCAACTGGAGTGCAGTACTTTAAAAAGATTAATTCAGACGTTATGTACTACAAGAGGAATGAATTTAAGGTGAAAAATCAATACTGAAATTTGTTAAAAAGACCTAAGGCTAATGCTTGAGAAAGACCTTAGCCATTCAGTACCTCTGATAATGGGAATCGAAGAATGGCTTTTGTTCCTTTCCCTTCTTCGCTCTTGAACGAAATGCTACCATTCAAACGCTTGGCGAGTTCTGAACACAATACCAGCCCAATACCAGCGCCTTTATAACCAGTATTGTCTACCCGAGATTGAACGGGGCTAAGTAATAATCCGGCCAGCACTTCTTTCGGTATACCCGGACCAGTATCACTTACTTCAATAAAAATATCACCCTCGTTTTTAGAAGCCTCTAAACGAATGCGGTCTTCAGCACCACAATACTTTAGTGCATTGCTAATAAAATTTCGGATAATGACGCTTAAAATGTTTTCATCAGCTCGAATCACAAAAGATGATGACAATGAATTGATGATCTGAATTTTCTTGGCTTTCGCATTATCTTCAAAGAAGTTCAGTTGTTGATTGAAGAATTCACAGAGGTCAATTGACTTTAAAGTGATATGGTAGTTGTCAAGATGTGCACTGCCCCAGGCCAATAAGGTATCCGTAAGAGAAGTAATGGTTCTTAACTGCTTGCTTAGTTCAAAAAGAATGATCTCAACATCTTCGTTGGTCAGCTTCTCTTTTACCGAGCTATTGAGCAGGTTTTGCAGAGAGGTGAAAGGCCCTCTCAAATCGTGGGTTATAACGGAGAGAATCGTATTGCGGAAATTGTTAAGCGCTGCCAGCTTTTCGGCCTTATCACTCAGCAACAAATTCTGCTGTGAAATGGCTTGATTCTGTTCTGAAAGCCGCTGATTTAGTTTTTTACGCTGCTCTCTGGAACGAAATAAATAATACGCCAGAGAGGCAATAACAATGGTTAAGATAATAAGGCCACTCATAATAAGTCTTTCCTTATCCCGATTCTCTTGCTCTATTTTTTGCTGCGCTTTCAGATTTTTGATTTCCTGCTCGCTCAACAAAAACTCATACGCCAGCAATGAGTTTTGCGTGTTGATACTTTGCAAACTATCACGATAGTGGGTATACTTTTCAAAATAGTCATAGGCAATTTCATGCTTCTTCTGTTGATGAAGCACCGAAGAATAGGTTCTGTAAGTGATGTAAATGAGTTCTTTAATATTGGTTGCATTCGCATTTTCCACAGCCTGCTTGGCCAGCCTCTCTGCCTTTAGCAATTCTCCCTGCTGCAAGGCAATTTCCGCCCGAAGTTGGTAGCAGCGTATCAGCGCCCGTCTGTCATTTCTGGTATGGCTCTCTGCTTCAGCTATTACAATCCATATCAGACTTTCCGAAAGTTTCCCCTGTTGAAAGTACAGGTCTGCAAGGTTAAAACTGGTAATGGGCAAGTTGATGTTATACGTCCGCTTCACGCTGTCGGATCTCAAAAAATAGTATTCGGCTGAGTCTATGACTTGCATGTTTAAAAAACCCTTGCCTATGTTGTTATACAAAGTGGCTTTTCGTTCATTATTTTTTACTCGTTGATAATATGGAAGGGATCGCTTATAATAATCGATAGCTTTAGTATAGAGTCCGGAGCCAGAAAAGATCAAACCAATGCTGCTTTCGTTCAAGGCTATGTACTCGGGCATATTAACCTTCTCTGCCATTTGCAGGGATTGCAGAAAATACTTAAGTCCTTCACGTAAATTTCCCTTAGACCAGTAAGCCCTTCCAATTTTATTAAGTGCGGCAAGTTCCGCTTCAACATTAAGCGATTGCCGGGCAAGGTCATATGCTTTTTCTGAATACCGAAGCGAGCTATCCGGATTGCTGAACATCTGGTTTTCAGCTAAGGCAATAAGGAGTTTTACACGATTACTGTCTTCCTGAGGCTTTGCAAGTTCTTTGCGCAAACTATCTTCCAGGTTTTGCGCTGGCAACGCGCTACTGAAAAGAAGGAGACAGAAGAATACTAAAATGAAGCGTGAGCGTAACATGAAGACACTTATAACTTAAAAGTAAGCATAATTATTAATGCTAAAATAGCTTAAAATAAACTCCCTGATTAAAATCAGCTCATCTACATACGTAGTTTCACCGATGCGTAACTATCTTAAATCAAGTATCTTGACCGAGAAATTACTCACTTATGGAAGAAGTCATTCGAAAAAAGTTAAACCTGCTGGTGCACCTGGCCACCATTCAGGAAGCAGGACTTTCAAATCATGCCATTCATGAATCGCCTAATCCTGTTAACCTCAATGACTTTAAAGACACACCATCGCGTGCGGATATACTTTACTGGGCACTCCGCATCATTAAAGCAGATGGTCACATTCATGCTGATGAAGCTGCCTATTGTAAAGCACTGGCCGTGAAGCTCAACTACAAAGCCGAGATAGTGGATCATTTCACAAAAAATGAAGTAGGCCCTCAGTCAGATTTTAAAATTGCGGCAAGGCCTTTTGCGGCCAGTTCTGTATGATAGACTGATACTTTTATGATAGTCTACGTACAACTACGTACGTACATGCACGGCTGTATGAGAGTTTTTTAATGTTTAATTTTCCTATTGCATTGTACCCTTACAATAGGATTTATGAAAACACCCTATCCGCTCCCCTCCTATTTCAGCACACATCTTATTCCCCTGATTGTTGTTGACGCAAAAACCCTGGCCATTAAAGAAGTTAATAAGGCTGCATTAAAAGCCTTTGGCTATTCGAATACGTTTTTGAAAGCACATTCGCTTGATCTACTTCTCATTAATAACAAAGAGTTAAAACGCGTACAATTGCCTCTTAGCAAAACGAAGAAGCTTGCTAACTGCATCGCTCAGGTAAAAAGCAAAATGCTTGTACACTACGATGTTTTTTTACATCCTCTTCATCAAAAAACAAAGCGTTACCTGTTACTTGAATGGCATCAAAAATCAAGTCCCCTTGTAGACAACAAAGCTCACCCTATCTCTCCAACGGATCACTTCTTCAAAGAAGCCATTCACAATTCCTCCATTGTCTCTATCACGGATAGTAAAGGCACCATCACCTTTGCCAATGAAAAATTCGTTGCGATCAGCGGCTATTCAATAGACGAACTAATAGGGAAGAACCACCGCATCATAAATTCCGGGTACCACCCGAGAAAATTTTGGGTAGATATGTGGAAGACTATCAGTAAGGGCAAAACGTGGCGCGCAGAAGTAAAGAATCGTGCCAAAGATGGAAGCTATTACTGGGTTGATACGTTTATCATGCCTTTTGTGAATGAGTCAGGAAAGATCACGGATTTTCTTTCTGTACGAAATGATATCACCCAGCGCAAACTCGGAGAAGAAGAAAGTCAGTTGATTACCGCACGGTTAAACGAAGCAATGCATTTCGGCCGAATGGGTATTGCCGAATTATCACTAGAAACAAATCAGCTGGAGTTAAGTACAGAATTACTTCATCTACTAGGAGAGGATGATTCAAGCCCACTAAACATTCCATTAACAGACTTTCTAAACAAATACGTCTATCCGGAAGATGTCTCCCTAATCAAAAGCAAAATTCAGGAAGGGCTTAGCGCAGTAACCGAAGCGCAGCAAATCGTGCATGTAGAATTTAGAGTTAGGACAGCCCAAGGAAATTTACTTTATATAGATGCACAAGGTACGTTTAGAAAAAATGGAAAGGCCTTAGGCATATTACGAGACATTACTAAAAAGCGTTTAGCCCAACAAGAAGCACTTGACAAATCCCATCAAATTGAAATGATGCTGAGTGGTATCACAGATGGTTTCTTCGCATTAGATCACGATCTGAATTTTATCTTAGTCAATTCAGTATTTTCCGAATTAGCGAATATGCCGATCCAGGAAATGATTGGAAAAAATCTACTTGAACTGTTTCCATTCATGGAGGGTACAACACTTCTGAATGCCTACAGGGAGACGCTCCGCACCAAACAAAGCAATCAACTAGATGAAATAAATGGGTTGAACGAAAAGCAAGCTTTCCGAATATTCATCTACCCGAATCCCCTAGGTCTCTTTATCAATTTTCATGATATCTCCTCCGCAAAAATAGCAGAAAGCAAGTTGAGAGATACGACCGAGCTGTTTAATCGACTGTCAGAAAACGTACCTGGTGTTATCTATAATTTCTATCTGACCCCTGAGGGAAAAGAAGTATTTCCCTTTGTAAGTAGTGGATGTGAAAAGTTTTTTGAGATTAGTGCCGAAACATTAATGCGTGACGGAAATGCACTGTTTGAGATTATCCATCCGGAGGATATCAAGGGACTCCGTACTTCCATTCAAAAGGCGTTTCATACCCATGAGCCCTGGACCTATGAATGCAGGATCATTACTAAAAGTGGCGTTACGAAATGGATAGCCGGACACTCCAACCCATATATAGAGCGAAACGGAGATAACTATTGGTACGGCTACTTACAAGATATAACACAACAGAAACTAGATCAAATTAGCATTGCCGAGAGTGAAATTAAAAACAGGTTGATCATCGAGAATAGTGGAGAAGGAATTTTGTTTACCCAACCGGATGGAAAAATTTTATCTGCCAACCCGGAAGCCTGCCGGATTTTCGGAATGCGTGAAGATGAAATTATAGCACTTGGTCGAGCTGGTCTGGTGGCAGAAGATCCAAAAAGCTTGTCGGAGATCCTGGCAAAAAGAAAGGAGCAGGGAGCTTTTCAGGGAGAAATCCTGATGAAACGCAAAGGAGGTGGGCACTTTATTGCGGAGATAAGTTCAAAGCTATTTGTGGATGCAAACGGTGAATTGAAAGGCTCTATTATTTTACGCGACATTACTGACCGCAAAAAAGTGGAGCAGGTGAAGGCAGAAATGCTCCAACGATTTGATAGCATCATAAAGCATCTTCCTGGGTTTATCTATCAGTACAGACTCAGACCGGATGGCACTTCTCATTTTCCCTACAGCAGTTCGGCAGTGCGTCATTTCTACAGCACAGACTCAGAAACGCTGGCAAAAGATGCCGCAAAGGTTTTTGATGTTATTTATCCTGACGATTTAAAATATGTCGAAAATACAATTCAACGCTCAGCAAATGACCTATCTGTCTGGCAAGCAGAATACCGTGTTACTCTTTCGAATGGGCAACTAATTTGGGTAGAAGGTAAGGCCACCCCTGAAAAAGAAGCAGATGGAAGCATTCTCTGGCACGGCTACATTTCAGACATTACTAAGCGAAAAGAGATTGAAATAAAACTACAAGATTCACGCAACAGGTTGCGCACTTTTTTTGATAGCACAGAAGACTCCATCGTTTTACTAGACCACGCTTGTAATTTACTTGACTATAACACAGTAGCCGCTCAAAACGCTAAGAACCTCTTTGATCAGGACATGTATCCTGGTCAAAATATCTCAGCCTATTTTGTTCCAGGGAGCAAGGAAGTTTTCTTTCGAGATTTTACAAAGGCCTTATCGGGAGAATCAGTAAACACAGAATTCAAACTAAACTTAACAGAAAAAGATTACTCCTGGTGGCAGTTTAAATATTTTCCCATGTGGGCTGAGGATGGACACGTAGCCGGTGTCAGTTTTGTGTCTATCAACATCACCGAAAAGAAGAAGCTAGCGGAAGAAGTGGAAAAGCTGGCCCTGATTGCAAGCCGCACCAGTAATGCCGTTATTTTCACAGACGCCAAAGGGCACATCACCTGGGTGAATAAAGGATTTGAACAAATCAGTGAGTATACGCTTGATGAGGTCTTAGGTAAAAAACCAGGAGATTTTTTGCAGGGGCCTGATACAGCCCAAGAGACCATCGCTAAAATGCATGCCGGCTTAAGGAATGAAAAGGGCTTCAAGGTGGAATTACTCAACTATTCCAAATCTGGCAAAAAGTATTGGCTCGACATTGAGGTTCAACCTCTACGATCTGATGATGGCGTTCTCATTGGCTTTATGGCCATTGAATCTGAGATCACCAGCTTAAAAAAGGCAGTAGAAGAAATGCAAAAAAGCGAACAGGCTTTGCAGACTTTTATGGACTATGCTCCCATGGTAGCCTTTATTAAAGACCTGCAAGGAAGGTATACATTCTATAATAAAATGTATAGAGACTTTATGAAGGGCAAAGACCTTCATGCTGGCTATACCGACTACGATATTTTTGATAAGGAATTTTCGGATTGGTGCCGCGGCCGCGACAAACATATAGTCGATACAGGTGAGACCTTACAATTTGAACATTTCGTACAAGGTCAAACGTTTCTTGAATTTAAGTTCCCCCTAAAGGATGCACTCAATAACACGTTTGCCGTAGGAGGCATTTCTTTAAATATTACAGAAAAACTTGAAGCTCAAAAGAAAATAGCTGAAAATGAAGAACGTCTGCGCAGTATCACCAATAACCTGAGTGATGGAGTTCTGTATCAATACGTAGTAAATGCAGAAGGTGGTATAGAAAGTTTCCCCTATGCGAGCAGTGGGGTGCAGGAACTTTTTGAGATTACAGCCGATATGCTGGCGAAAGATCCGATGCTCGTCTTCAACATGGTGCATCCGGAAGATTTGGAGGCCATGTTACAAAAAGGCGAGCACTCCAGAAATACACTCAGCACCTTCGAGCATGAGTAACGAATTTCCACACCGAGTGGAAAAATTAAATGGATTCACACACGGTCCAAC
>LNEN01000044.1 GCA_001464155.1 Cytophagales bacterium Ga0077538
TTTACCGCATTCACTAATCTGATCACCAAAGCGATCACCTCGCCATTTACATTACTGGGTGCAGTATTTGAAGGCGGAGAAGAATTATCCAAGATTTCATTTACCCCCGGTTTTGCAGATATTGATGCGGAGTCATTGCAACGTCTGCAAACCTTATCCGAGGTTCTAAAAGATCGCCCATCATTGCGACTGGAAATTTCCGGTCACGTTGACCCGGCTGAAGACTATGAAGGATTGAAGCTCGCCAAGCTTCAAAACAAAGTGAAAGCGCAGAAATTAGCCGACGACGCCAAAAAAGGCATCGCCAGCGGTGCCATAACAGATATGACATTAACCCCGGAAGAATATAGCAAATACCTTGAAATCGCCTACAAAAAAGAAACTTTTGATAAACCCAAGAATGCGATCGGCCTGGCTAAGAGCCTTCTCAACGCTGAAATGGAACAACTCATACTCGCGCATACCGTAATCACTGACGATGACTTGCAATTACTCGCAGAAAACCGCGCCAGCGCTGCGCGCAACTGGCTGATTGAAAAAGGGGAAATTTCCAGCGAACGAATTTTTGTTGTGGGTAGCGATGAAACGGAAGACAGCGATCAGAAGAAAGGGAGTTGGGCGGAGTTTTCATTGAAATAAGCAGCTGCTTTTTATAGAAACAGGATTCTTCACGTTTGCACAAGAATACGTCTTAATCAGTGATTCTGGTTTGCCAATTACTTGGAAAGGATTTTGATGAACAGCTTTTATTGGAATAATGAATCTGAGAGTACAGCAATATACTGCTATCGCGGCCACTGTTCGAGTCTCTCTATCCACTTCCGGAAAAGCGGACATTCTTTACGAATAGCGTCGAGTCCAATTTCAAGTATTGCCAAGGTTCCCATTAGCGGTTTCTCATAATTTGGAACCAAATTTATAATTCGCTTGGATGGTGCTGTTAGTGGAGAGTCGTTGATTTCCTCGGGGGTTGTAAACTGGTCGCGGATAGCCTGAAACGTCGGCGACAATTCAGGTTTCCCAATACCTAACCCAAGTTTATCAGCATCACTGAATAATAATCCCTCAAACTCATACATCATGACGTAGGGTACAAAACGCGCTTGCTCAAATCCGTTACCCATCTCATTGCAAATATCTGCCAGCAACGCGCGTTCGACTGAAGCTGCCTTTTCAGAGAAAGCCAATTGCGCTGCTTCAGCGCGTCCCGGCCATGCTCTTTCGCCTGCTTGAGGTAGTGCATAAAAATCCACCATCATCGTTGAAAAACACTCAACATCTTCTTTAAGGTGATTCAGAATATCCTTGCGTACCGAGTTCCAGGCTCGAATACCGCCTCGCCGATCACGCTGGCGTGCATTGCCGATAAGTCGTGCGCTGATCTTCGTGTATCCATATCCGTAAAGATAAGAAGCCAATACTTCGTTCACAAAGGTTTCTTCTGTTTCCCCCTCGACATGAATTAACAACCTAGACATGAATTCACTCGGCTCCAGGGCGACCGCCCAGTTCATTTTTCTCCCACAGCTGACCCAGACTATAATATTGCAACCATCCTTCCAGTTTAACTGGATCAAGTCGAGTGAACTGTGTACCTCCATCCACCCGATCTGCCACCAAAACGTCTTCCGGTTGGAAATGATCCAGCAAGAACGGGGATTGTGTAGATATGATTACTTGTTTACCAGAAATCTGCTTAATCAGTGATGCTAGCAAAGTAATGGCATAAGGATGCAACCCGAGTTCAGGCTCATCAACAAGAATCACCGATGGTTGATAATTTGCTGGCTGAAGAAATAACGTTGCCAACGCAATAAAACGTAGCGTTCCATCCGAAAGCGCAGGTGCATCGAAATAAGCCTCTGAGCCCTTATGTCGCCATTCCAATCGGATTTTTTCCGGATTCAATTTTTGTGGTTCCAATTGAAAATCTTCGAAGAATGGTGCTACTCGTTGCACGATACGCCGGATAAGACTGTAGGAAATACTATGTTTCTCGCGCAAAAAATAAAGAAATGCAGCCAGATTCGAACCATCCGGACGCAGATAGCGGTTGTCATTGACATCCGTAGTCATCTTCATTGGCGATGTGGAACTGGTATCATGAAAATGATAGAGCCGCCAGCGATCTAGATGAACACGAACATGATTGGCTATCGATGTGGATTTTTGTGCGCTGATGCCAGCTTCTTTTCCAATTCTGGGGAGGCTTTCACTCATAGGGCCTCGGTATCTTGATTGGTCCCAGTAATAAACTGATTCTGAGAGTGGCACGAGTTCATCTGCACTAGTAGGCACAAGTTTAATTTCGTATTCATTGGTTGCATCTTGGAATGAAATACGGATCTGAAGAAGCTTCGTTGTTTTCGCACCAAAATGCAACACTTTGTCAGCTCCCCCTGCCTTGATCACATAGTCCTGCAGATGCCCTTCTCTGATAGCATGCAAAAAAGAAAACACGCCAATGAAGTTGGATTTACCGGAACCATTTGGTCCAATAACTACATTGATAGCACCAAGCTTCAGCTTCTCGATGGAAGCAATGCTCTTGAAACCTTTAACGCTAATTGTGTTTAGTTGTGGCATGAGTTTCTGTTTTTTGTATCGATTCTATTTGATCCAGTGTCCAACGTTTGCCCGATTTTTCCAGGCGATCCACAGCCAAGTACTTTTCTTCTAATTCATCGAGATGCTCAAGAATCGCTTCCCGCACATAATAGGTTTTAGTGCGCCCGGTTTTAGCAGCCAACTCAGCCAGACGATGCTCAATTTCTTCAGGTAGTCTAATTGCAAGCATGATTATCCTCTTTTGCTAGAAATAGTTACTTCATCTATCATCCGATCAGATTACCACGCATCAATTTCTTGTTTGAGTTTCTCACTTGACAGGGTTTTGCACTGCTCTACGGCTTCTTGTCCTTTTTTAATCTTATCCAGTACATAAAGCCGGTACATGATTTCATCCATGTCAGCATCCTCAGGCAACTGATTAATGACTTTCAGTACCTCCTGCTTTATTGCCAGCATATCGTTCACCTCCC
>LNEN01000045.1 GCA_001464155.1 Cytophagales bacterium Ga0077538
GGATTTATGGGAGATGTGAACAAACCCTTTGTTCTTGAAATCTCATTGCCAGTAGCACAGGTATTGGAAGAGTATGACGGTTCTTTTCACTTTAAAAGGACCGAGCCCTTTCGTTGTGTAACCCTAACGCACGAAGGTGCCTGGTTGGAGATTCCGCAATCGTACGAGAAGCTAATACATTTTGCAAATGAGAATAAGCTTCAGCCCTCTGCTCAGAATCGCGAAGTGTATGTCAATGTAGATTTTGCTAATCCATCGGCCAACACCACTGAAATACAATTTGGAATCCTCTAACCATTGAAGAAATGACAACAGTAAAAGATATCAAAAAAGAAGTGATCATTCGAGCTTCGGTGGAGCAAGTGTGGTTTGCCCTCACCTCACCAGAGGCCATTAAGGAGTACCTCTATGGCACCACTATTAGCACCGACTGGAAGGAGGGGGGATCGATTCGATTTACAGGAACATGGGATGGTGTGCCTTACGAAGACAAGGGAACCATACTTGCATGCCGGCCGAACGAAGTATTAGAATATACCTACTGGAGTTCTTTTTCAGGAATAGAGGATACGCCAAATAATTATGCCATTGTGAAATTTGAACTAAAGGCAGACCAAGATAAGACACAATTAGTGTTGACGCAACGAAATTCGCCAACACCCCAGATGCAGGAGAACTCTGAGAAGGGGTGGGAAGATATATTGCAACAACTGAAAAATGTAATCGAGAAAGTAATATGACATTTTCTGATACAAGCGCTTCTCGCAAAAGAGCTCTTATGCTCCTCATTGGAGTGGTAATAGCGATTTGTTTATTCTGTTTTGTATTTACTGCTAAAAGTCAATCTCATGTTCCTATGAAAATGAATGCTGGTATTGTTACGACTAAACTTCAGGAAACAAAGAAATTTTATCAGGATGTGCTGGGCTTCGGAGTGGTGTTTGAGAATGATTTTTATGTATTACTGCACACTCCCGATCATCAGGCTGAGCTTAGTTTTCTATTGCCGGATCACCCTTCACAACAAGCGGTCTTTCAACCTGCTTTTTCCGGAAAGGGTGTGTACTTAACTATCGAGGTGCCGGATGTGGAAGCAATGTATAGGAAGATCAAAACGCTATCTATACCCATAGTGATGGAACTTCGAGAGGAACCTTGGGGTGATCGGCATTTTGCTATTCAAGATCCCGCTGGTGTTTCGATAGATATTGTAACGTATACTGCATCTGAATCTGATTGAAATGGAAGTATTAGTTTTTAAAACTTCGATTGAGTCCAACACAAGTGTGGCTTCCGTAGCGCCTGTATTGGATGCGGTGGCGGGACCAGGCAATTGGAATTTTGCCCTTGATGATTGTGATCGGATTCTTCGAATCGTATCGACTTCTGTTGATCCAAGTCTGGCGATATTTGTGTTAAACGAATTGGGTTTTGAGTGTAGTGAATTAGAAGATTAGACCATGAGAAAAGTAATACTGAATGTGGCCGTTAGCCTGGATGGTTTTATTGAAGGACCGAATGGGGAATACGATTGGTGTTTCACGGATCAGGATTATGGGATGAGTGCTTTTTTAAAAAATATTGATGCGGTATTTTATGGCCGAAAGAGTTATGAAATGATGCTGCGTGCCGATTTTTCTGGTGAGAATCCATTTATCAATTTTAAGACCTATGTATTCTCAGAGACACTGCAAACGCCTTACCCCAATACTCAACTCATTTCTTCCGATTTGGCAGAACAGGTTACAAAATTGAAACAATTACCAGGTAAGGATATTTGGTTGTTTGGCGGGGCTAGTTTGTTGGATAGTTTTTTGAGAGAAGGACTGGTAGACCAACTTAGTCTGGCGGTGCATCCCTTGTTATTGGGAGAAGGCAAAAGACTTTTTCAGAAGATGTCCGCAAGAACTACCTTAACTTTACTAAACTCAACATCCTACACTTCGGGATTAGTTATGTTGTTGTATGAAATTGGTAAAAAGTAAACCGGTTAAAAAGTCGATGAAACCCGCAAAGGGTAAATCGTGGACAGAGAAAGTAAACGATGAGGCGAAAGCGCATCAGGTAAAAAAGATAGAAAAGTCTTTTGCCGACATTCCTGCCAATGGTCTTATGCTCATTGCTACCCCTAAAATTATCGATGCCTATGTGAGACAGATTCCAAAGGGTAAAAGCTCAACCATACAACGAATGCGAAACGACCTGGCACACGAGTTTAAGGCAGAGTATACCTGCCCTTTGACTGCAGGAATTTTTCTTCGCATAGTAGCAGAGGCAGCCTTCGAGCAGCTTCAACAAGGAAAATCGATATCGAAGGTGGCTCCTTTTTGGAGGATGGTGGATGAGAAATCTTCGCTACTCAAAAAGTTATCCTTCGGTTCTGAATTTGTAATTCAGCAAAGAAAGAAGGAGGGCCTGGTGAGTAAACCAAAAACAAAGGAATAGCATTACCTTTGCACATGCTCTTGGAAGAAAAAGTTAGTGCAGTAGAAGCTGTCTTCGAAAAACTGGATCAGGAAATAGCTGCTTTTCAGAAGGACAGCGGGTTACATTGCAAATTCGGTTGCGGAAAGTGTTGCTTTAAAGCCGATATAGAAGCCACTCCTTTAGAGTTTCTTCCTTTTGCTTTGCATCTCTATAAAAACGAACTGGCTTTTGAATGGTTGGAGCGATTAAAAAATGCACCTTCCATTTGTCTGATCTTAAATCCTACGCAGAGCGGTGCTGGCTTGTGCTCTGAATATAAACACCGTGGATTAATCTGTCGTCTCTTTGGCTATTCGGCAAGAACGAATAAGTACAATCAAAAGGAATATGTGACGTGTCAGATTATTAAAACAGAGCAACAAGAAAGTTATGAAGCGGCCTCCAAGAAAGTAGAGGAGGGTGGAGCAATACCTGTTATGAACCAGTTCTACATGCAGTTACATTCCATCGACATGGAACTTACCCGGGATTTTTATCCCATCAATGAGGCGATTCGAAAAGCCATTGAAAAAGTGCTTTCGTATTATGCTTATCGGGAAGCTTAAAAAAGAATACTTATTTTTTGAATCACTACTTTTGAAAGAGCAGGCAAGTCAAAAGTGGGCATTGGAATGGCATTTGATTCTGCGGAAAAACCAGCTGCAGAAGACGCCAGCATAAAGGCAACTATCAGGGCTACCAGAATACCAGTTGCCAGGGTTAGATGCTTTATGGAAAGACTATTCTTCATGCTTCCTTGCTTCGCTAAGTTCATGCCAAGCCAAAAAAGGGCTTTTTTAGCATTTTAAGCCACTTGGGCTGTGCATTTTCGAACACCGCATTTGATTTTGCGTACATTTTAAATACTTCTAAGGGTCTTGGAGGTTACAGTACAGTCAATAGGAATATTCAGCTGTATCGAACTTTATTTCTAGCTATTTTTGTTGACGTAAAAGATAAAGACTACATAAATGAAGAAGGTTATCAGTTCTTTTTTGGTCCTGCTAGTGTTAAGCATGCTCACCGGGTTTTCGGTGGAGACAGAAGGACCCGTTCAATGGCTTACCTTTGAAGAGGCGGTAGAAAAAGCAAAGACCGAAAAGCGTCCGATTTTCATTGATGTGTATACAGACTGGTGTGGATGGTGTAAAGTGATGGACAAAAACACCTTTAGCGAGCCTCAGGTAGCAAAGTTGTTAAACGAGAAATTTTATCCGGTGAAATTTGATGCTGAGCAAAAAGAGGATGTAGTGTTTTCGGGTACCACCTTTAAGTTTGTTCCCAGCGGAAACAAAGGCTATCATCAATTAGCGGCTGCTTTGTTAAACAATCAATTAAGTTACCCAACGGTTGTCTTCTTGTCGGAGGATTTCAATATGATACAACCCTTAGCCGGCTACAGAAAGGCAGAGGAGTTTCACAAGATTGCCCAATTTATAGGGGAGGGGCATTACAAGACAATCAAATGGGATCAGTGGGAGAAGACTTATAAATCTCCTTATACAGGCCAATAAGTTAGTTGGTCAACGCGCTGCTCAGATTACTTTGATACAGGTGTAGTTCAGTAGGGTCTCCAGGAGCCTGCATCAGTTTAGCGAAGCACAGTCCTATCTTTTCCAATAGTTTAATAGAACGTTCATTATGAGGAAGCGTTATAGCTTGTAAGGTTTGAATACCCAAGCTAGTGGTCGCGTAGTCTCGAGTTGCCTTAGCAATTTCAAAGGCATATCCTTTTCCTGTGTGGGCAGGTAAAAAAGCAAAGCCAATATCAGGTGCGGAAAGATACTCGCGTTTTAACAGGCCACACATGCCAATTGGAGTGTCACTTGATTTCAGTTGCACCAACCACAATCCAAAACCATGCTCGCTGTAACTTTTTAGCGGACCGTTTTGTAAGTACAGTACAGCGTCTTGCTCATTTCTGATTTTCTTGTCGCCAATAAACTCGAGCCATCCTGGACTGTTCACTAATTCCAAAATGAAGGAAGCGTCTGAGCGTGTAAGCATCCGCAGAGACAGGCGCTCGGTGTCCAGTATTTTTTTCATATCGAATACCTTCAGGACTATTCTAATCCGATCATCATGAAGGCTCCCCAGTAGATGGGTTCTGGATATTCCTCACGCAACTCTTTCTGCGCATTGGTGAAACTTTCGCGGATATTACCACTGCTCAACCACTTTAAATAAAATTTCAAAAATAGTTTTTGAGTGGCGTCATCATCTACATTAAACATACTCATAATAAGTACTTTGGCTCCTGCTACCAGAAACGCTCTCTGTAATCCGTAGACACCTTCACCGGCTTCTAATTTCCCCAAGCCCGTTTCGCAGGCGCTTAAGACAACCAAGTCTGTTTTATCCAGATTTAAGTTCATGGCTTCGTACGCAGTAAGAATGCCATCCTCCATATTAAAATTGTAATCTGTTTTAGCTAGTAAGTCCCCTGCCCCTGAAAGTAACAAACCTGTTCGGAGAAGTGGATTCTGTGTCAGCACATATTCATTACCTTCCATTTCCTCCTCTAGCGTCACTTCTGGAGTCGGTTCGTACATACCATGCGTGGCGATGTGAAAAATCTTAGGACTTGTCAATGTTTTAATGGAACCCTCATTGGCTTTTTCTTCTACATATTGGTTAGTAACCCAGCCATTTTGTTTGAAGAGCAATTGTAACTGACTCACCTCTTTTTCTGTGCCTGGGAGAGGAGGAACAATTATTTCCGTGGTACTTGCCAGGTAAAAGGTAGGGTTTCCATAAATAGACGCTGTATTCTCGGAAGAACTGACTTTTGATTTTAACTTGTTGGTATAAATGTCTTTTGTGTTGCTTACCAATACAATATTAGAATTGTCGATCACATAACGTCCGTCAGGCGTTGGCATGGCCTCTAAATTGATCTGGTTGTAGATGCCATCTGCAGAAAGAAATACAGTAGAGACTTGTCCGAGTTCTTTTTGAATAGGTTCCCAGAAAATTCCGTACGAATAGTTATCCTTTACCTTACCCATAATGGCATTGTGGTAATACTTAAAAAGTCGTGTCTCCATGTTTGATCCATCCTTGAAAAGTACAGCCTTAGGGGTCTTCAGATCAGACTTCAAGTACAGCGCTGCGTAAATGACAGAATCTGTTAAACTGTGATCGAAGTGACGGAACCTAACCATTTCCATGGCCACCTCTGTTGGTTTTAACGAAGTGCGAACATTGTCATAGGTGATGCGTTTGCTTTCAAAGCTCTGTCCGAAGTCGGCTGAGCGCTTACTCAACTCTTTCTCCAGGTCTTCAATCTCTTTTTCAAGAAGAGGGCGATCAATGTTGCTTTCTGCCAACTGATCAGTACTCATGGACAAGGCCAATGTCAGTGTTTCTTTTTTATGCAACCACGCATTGTATTGTCCCTTCAGCACTTCATCTGTGCTTCGCTGAATATTTTCCCTGATTTTAATAGAGGAGTTTAGCAATAATGCTTTCGTGATCAACTGATAATTATACACTTTTCCAGTCAAGTCTTTGAAGTCGTCCAGCTGACTGAAGGCCAGCGTATAGTAGAATTCAAAATCACCACGGATGGTATTCCAGTATTTCGCTTTTTCTCGCTCGCTGAGTGCTGGAAAATATTCTTTGATAAAGATCTCGTAATTATCCAGTGAGCCCTCGATTGATTTTTTAGAGCTCTTAAAGTCTTTTTGCATGTAATAGACCTTGGCTAATTTTGACTGTACTTTTACATACTCGGGGTGTCCCTTGGTAAAGAATTTCTCATAGAGATCTCTCGACTTGATGTAGAACTCTTCAGACCTCTTGTAATTTTTTTGCTGATAGTAGACGTCACCGGTGAGCGTGTAGATACTGGCCAGGTGAATGTTATTCTTTTTGCCGGCCTTTGCTTTCCAGATAGTTTCTGCAACTGTTAGGGAGTTAAAGGCGATGTCATATTTTTTTTCTGAAATGTAGAGGGTGGCAACGTTTTTAAGAATCTCAGCATATTGAGGATTCTCCTTCCCTAATTTTTCAGCAATAATGTCACGACTCTCAATCATGAGCTTTTCTACATCGTTTAAGTTGTCCCCTTTATAGAATTTGATGAGGGCCAATTGAGAAATGGATTTCGCTGTTTCGATGTGATGGCGTCCGAATTGTTTTTCCTGGCTGGCAATCGCCTTGCGTATTTGGGCTTCCGCTTTTTCGTAATCGCCCAACATGTAATGAAGATCGCTGAGTAAGCGCTGTGTAGGGGCTGTCTTGGTAGAGGTTTCACCATAGCTTTTCATAGCCAGCGCATTGGCACGTAGGGCTATGCGTTCGGTTTCGGTGTAATCTCCTTTTAATAATAAAATTTTGCCTTTGTTGGTTAAGGCCTCTATTAAACGCAGACTTTCTTTACCATATAACTTTTCGTATTCAGCGATAAGCCTGGTCAGGAGCGCTTCGGTTTGTGCATATTTACCAAGTTGAATATAGAGGGAAGAAAGTTCTTCTGCCGTAGTCAGTTCATTTCCAAATTCTACCTTTGCTTTGCTAATCATTTTAACGGTACGATCCAGGTTAGATTGAGCTTCTTCAAACAAGCCTTGAATACCGTAGAGCTTAGCTTGTGTCTCTAGTGAGTGGACGTAGGGCTCCAGCCATTTTTCATCTTTTCGATACTCCTCAAAAATGACCAGTGCCTTATTGATGTTTTTCTCTGCCTTTTCATATAAGCCGAGTTTTAACTGAAGCGCTGCGATCATGTCAAGCTCAGCCGCATATTCAGGATCTTCGTTACTGTATTTTGAATAAGCAAGATCCGAGGCCTTATCAAGGGTAGAACCCGCCAATTTATACTGGTCGTTGTATTCGTATAACAGTGCCAGGTGGTTGAGAATGTTTAGGTGATCTTTATGCCAGGCTCCAATCTCTTTAGCGATCACTTCATTATAGCTGGCCTGGTAAATGCGGCCCGCTTCTTCAATTTTATTGGTGTTGTCTAGATAAAACTCTGCGAGTTTTAGACGGGTAAGGTGATACTCTGGAGACTCCAGGCCGTACAGTTCTTTTTCAATATCAAAAACCAGGTTCAGGTAATTTTCAGCATTGTTAAATGCTTTCTTGTTGATGGAGAGTTCGGCTAAAAATTCTAGTACGCGTACGCGCGTTTTGTAGAATTGAGGAAGGCTGGTAGCGTTTAATAATTTCAGTGCATCGTTTTCAAGATTGCGTGTTCTGTCTTTGCTGAGTTTCGTATCAAACTCAATGGCTTTCAAATTAAGTTTGTGAACACTGGCTTTTGAGAAATTCTTATCCAGCATTTTCTCATATTCCAATTTAACATTTGAGTAGCGGGCATTGCTTTCGTCTTTCTGAAGTTGTTCTAAATAACTTTGATAAATGTCATGTGCTAATAAATGAGTAGGCTTGGCTCTTCGTTTCAGCGCATTTAATACATTGTCGTAGCCTAGGTTGCTTTCTGTGGCAGAGAAGTCCACCAGTCCGTTATCGGACAGCATACGGGAGTGCAGGTAATTATTTTTAACAAGGGCCAGATTGTACTCACCCATAAAGTGAAGGTTTTTGTCAATCCACCTACGGGCCGCTACGAATGCGGAGTCAGCTCTGGTCACCTCGCCCATGTTGCTTAGGGCCTGAGCTCGCAACGTGACTAGTTTAGCATAGTCTCCAAATCGCTTTGGCAGTTCTTCAGTCGGGATTCTTTTCTTTACGATTTTACCCCCCTCAGCAATCTGTTCTTTGTCCACCGCTCTTGCGAGCAGGAATTTATCTACTTCATTAAGGTAGGCCAGTGCATCGCGACAATAGCCTTGTCCCGTCATCGCTTCTGCCAAGGTTAGTTGAACTCTGGCTTTGAGTCCTTCATCCAAGAGGCCATTGGAAACTACTTGTTTGTTTACCGTCTCTGCGATTTCACGAGCTTGCCGGTAATTTCCATATTCATTAAATAATTCCGCTACTTCAATGAGGGTAGTGGCATATGCCTGCGAGCTGGTTCCATTGGATACCGAACTTGCCGTTAGCGCATTTGTTAAGTTAAGGTCGAAATTAATGAGTTGTCCTGTGGCAAGGTTTAGTCTTGCTTCACGCAGGTAGAAAACAGCTAAGTACTTATTTTGAGCTCCCAATTTGGAAGCTGTTTTCTTTTTGAATTTAC
>LNEN01000046.1 GCA_001464155.1 Cytophagales bacterium Ga0077538
GTATAAGGCATCGGCCTTTTTCAGCATTTTGTCGTACTTCTCTTGGCTGAAGGAAGGAGTAAACCAGCTGGAAAATGAAATAACGAATGCAAGGGTGTAGATGTTTTTCATACAGGCATGAGGGATGGAGAAACCGTCTGGTAAGGTACAAATTTTTAGGAAGTCTTACGAAGAGTGCTACACAGTAAAGCACAAGGATCTACCCCACAAAACATCGTTTTGCGAAATGTATGAAGGAAGTAATGTGGGACTATTTTAGTTTAACATGGCTCCAATTTTCTCCGGTTTTGATCCGGTGAATTTGCATGTCGGAAACCTTGTACTTCTTGGCCAATTTTTTGAGGGTTGGCGTTTTTTTAGAATTAAATAATTCCTGTTTGATCTGTCGAACTTTATCAGCGGTTAGTTTGAGACCTTTCTCCGGACTAATATGCTTTAAAACATTCGGATCTTTTTTAGCATGTTCAATTTGCTGCTCCTGCGTGGCCCAGATAAGGTTAGAGGCCTTGTTGTTTTCTTTTTTGTGGTCTTTGTGTAGCACAAAGCGGTACTTGGGAGATTTCTGTTTACAAAAGTATTGGCCCACCAAACGGTGTATGTACAGGTTGTGCTTGCCTTCTGCAGACGTGATCGTGACGCTTGGATATCCTTGTGTTGGGCGTGCCTTTAAAATCATCCCTTCTTCCAGCGTGGTCTTATAGCTGGCAATCCGGCCAAGGTCGGATATGGAGTATTGCTTCTGATTTTTATTTGGTTTCAGTCTTAATTTTTTCCAATGCTCGCCTTTAAGCACTTTCAGAGCAGGTCTTTTTGCAGTTGCCATACGAAAACAGTTTTGTTGAGGGTATGTGAAGGTACGTAAATATTTGCCGTAACGGCAATGATGTTAACGAATTCGTGCAGGCATAGGTTACTAGAGGGATTCTTTCTTCACCACTAGTAGGTAATAGTTCTTGTCAACGGGTAAATACCCATGCTCGTAACAGTAACAATACTGGGCGCCCTCCTTAGTGGTATAGAGGCTTGTGAAGAGCCCCAAGTCGAAGCCCTTTTCGGCCATGCGTGTTCGACTTACCCGCGTTTTTCCGGTGGTGTTCAGTTCCATCAAGATACGCCTGTTCTTGCGCAGGATGTTATTCACGTTCCGCACATAGTTGGTTTCATCGCTGTTGAGTTTGTTGTTATAACTGATCCGGCATGGGTCAGAGCAAAACTTTTTATCTGCCCGACCTATAATTTTTTCTTCGCACTCTAAGCATTTTTTCTCAACGAGGGTTGCCATTTGTAAACGTTTACAAACGAATATAAACGAAAGTAAGCGTTTTTCATACGATTAAGGCCTTTTTCTGCCCCCACCTTTGCTCCACCAATCGACACTATCTCGATCGGATTAGAAAAAAAAGTTTAACCAAAATCAATTATTTATGAAAAGTTTAAGAAACAGCGTTACGCTCATCGGACATCTCGGTAAAGATCCAGAAGTAAAGGTGTTCGGGGAAAAGAAGAAGGCAGCCTTTTCACTGGCGACTAATGACTCGTATAAAAATGCAAAGGGCGAAAAGGTGGAAGACACGCAATGGCATAACATTGTAATGTGGGGAAGTCTGGCCAACATCGCTGAAAAGTACCTGAAGAAAGGAGCAGAGGTATGCGTGGAAGGCAAATTGGTGCACCGTGAGTATGAAACAAAAACAGGCGAAAAGCGCTACCTCACCGAAATTAGTGTCAATGATTTGTTGTTGCTGGGAGATAAGAAATAATATCTCCTCTTTATCTTAATTCAGTATAGGCCGGATTCGTATTCCGGCCTTTTTTGTTGGCAGGGTTTTGTTGAGCTTTCAATTCTTTATCACTTTCACAATTTTGGTTATCCCATTTTGGCTGCCAATGGTTATGAGGTAAATACCAGAAGAAAGTGTTGTAAAGTCTACTTGCGAGTGTATTTCACAGGCATTTTGTTTCAATAGTATCTGACCCTGGCTATCACTTAGTATGAAATATCGGTAAGGATTTTCGTCTTCAAACTGCAGGGAAACCACTCCTGAGCTAGGATTAGGAAATACATTAACATACTCATCTGGATTCTCTGTCAACGTTGTGATGAGTAGTTCACGGACTGTAATTTTCTCATTGATAACTGTGGCTTCTACTTGTACAGCCTCTTCCAGTGGATTGGTGCCGATAATAAAATCAATGAAACTGGTTTCATCCATTGGATATCCTGGGTATTGAACGTTGAAGCGATAGGTGCCTGGAGGTAAGCCTTCAATGGAGAATTGACCTTCTTCGTTGGTAAATACATACGCAATGAGTTCAAGTATTTCTTTTCCTCTTCCGGTCGCTTCTATTTTTCTGGCAGATACTCCAGCGCCCCCTACCCGTTTTGTTTTTTCTGTACGTTCATCGGTACCATCATCTTCCTGTACAAATCCAAAAAGTAGTCCGTCTCCTGTGAGTTGATCGAGCGGCTCTAGAACGGAGAGAATTTCTAATCCTGTAATATTTTCCTCAAGCGAAATGGTATCAGCCTCCTCCCAGTAAGCAGTATTGGGAATGTAGGTGGGTAAGGCGCGTTCATAAATAGTGGTGTCTGCGAGCCCTACCAACAGGTAATCATCCAGGAGAATTTTTTCAAGAGTAAAGGTTCCATCATTGTTAATGGGGAGTGGAACAACGGGGATACTGTCGTATCCTCCTGAAGTGATTTTTAGAAGTTGAACCGTTCCACTGGTCGCAGGAGTGTTTTGTGAAACCTTTAGAATTCCGCTAATGGTAGCAACGGCCACCAGCGTTCGAGGGGCTGTAGTAAGTGTGAGTTCTGGAATCAGCGGACTTGTGATAATGCACGTATAAGTACCTTGGTCGTTTTTAGAAAAGGAATTGACTAGGTAGAAATTGGCAGTGGCATTCGTAATGGGTACATCATTCTTATGCCACTGGTATTGGTTCATACTTCCGCCAGCAGGGGCAGACAATGGAACGGTATTACCAATTATAATGGTATCGCTTAATGTTAGTCCAATGGCTTTCTGATTGGCGTAGGATATTCCAGTTACATCCAGGTTGCTTTCCAGATCTCCGAAATCAAGTTTGTTGTCGTTAAGATTTGCACTTGTTAAATCAGGAAGACCCGAGAGATCTGGAACCGCATTTATCTCATTGCCGGCAAGGTTCAGTGTATTTAGTTTTGATACATTCAGCAGGTCTTGCGGAATGCCACCTTTTAAATTGTTGTTTGACAGATTGACAGAGACTACATTCTCATTTTCAACCGTGACCCCTGCCCAACTGTTGCTGGCGAGTCCTGTAAGCCATCCGGAACGATTGTTCCAATTGCTTCCTTGTGTTGCATTGTATAATTCAATTAATGCATCGGTATCAATGGCGAGGGTGCTATTAGTTCTTACGTAAATGGTATCGGAGTTAATGGAGAGACAATTATCTGGCCCGAGTGCCCGTATACGATATTGGTAATGTGTGAGTGGAGGTAAGGAACTGAGTGTATCGCGCAGTACCACCAAACTTTTTCCATTGAAGCCAGGCAAAAAGGTCTTGAGGGTATCCGTTGAAATGTCGAGTTGATAGGTAACGGCATTCAAGGCAGCAGTCCAATTGGCAACGAAGGTGTCGAAGGTTACACCTAAAGGAGAGTCGGCTACAGGAGCTGCTTGTATGCAGGCTTCAAAAGGATAAGATTCGGTAGTGCTCCAAACACCCTCAGCATTGCGCGCCCGAAGGTACAACCTGTGTGGCCCTACGGTTAAGGCAGAGATGTTCGCACCCACTACCAGGTCAGCAATGTTAATGGCAGGTGTTACCATAATGGAACCACCATTACCAACACCTGGATCGGTATCGAAGAAATATTCCAGCGCCACAATGGGCGACAGCGCAGACGAGGCGGTTATAAAAATTGGTTTATTATAAGTCACACTCCAGACACCATTTTGATTTCGTGCCCGAATGTTGAGCATGTGAAAGCCAGTGGCTAATCCAGTTGTGGTAACAGTAAAGGCAATGTTTGACAGTGTATTAGTTGCGGTAACCGGAACGGCTACTCCACTACCAAAACCTGGATCAGTATCGAAAAAGTATTCGAGCTGAGTAATATCAGGTAAAGAAGTTGTGGAAGAGGAGAGTACAAAGATGGGTTTTACATAGCCGACACTCCATCGACCGTTAGCATTTTTGGCACGCACATTTAAATTGTGAAACCCTGCGGGTAAAAGTGACAGATCAATTGCAAAATTAATATCCGTAAGTAAGGCACCCGAGGTGATGGGGACCTGAGTAGCCAAACCAAAGCCAGGATCGGCATCTATAAAATATTCCAGCTGCGTTATGTCAGGAATGGAAATGTTGGAGGTACTGAGTACATAGATCGATTTAACATAAGCCGGACTCCATTTTCCGTTTGCATTTTGTGAGCGTACATTCAAGGTGTGAAAACCTTCAGATAAGGCGCTTAGGGAAACAGTGAAATTTAAATCACTAATAGTAGTAGCAGCCGTTAGGGGTACATCCACTCCCAATCCATATCCCGGGTCGGCATCCACAAAGAACTCAATTTTGGTAATGTTGGGAGTGGCAACACTCGCTGCAGAGAAAACGAAGAGCGGTTTTACACCTGCCACACTCCAGCCGGAATCATTGTAAGCTCGAACATAGAACATGTTGAATCCCTCCGATAAACCACTAATGTCTGCATTGAAGCTGAGATCAGTTACGGTAAACGCATCAGGGCCGAAGGGTACAGCAATGCCTGCCCCACAACCAGGATCGTTATTGAAAAAATATTCGATCTGCTGAATGTTGTTCTGAGCCTGCCCCAGTAAACAACAACAGGATAGGCCTATCAGCGCTATCTTCTTCATACCCCAACTAGTTATTTGATTTTACACTGATCGTAACAGGCAGGGGTGCAGCGGTATTTCCGTAGTCGGGTGTAAGCAGTTTAAAAATAGACGGAGCACCCGGTATTCCAGATGGAACATAGGGATTCAGGCCACCATACATGCCCACCTCAGAGCCGGAAGTTCCTGCTGTTTTTAGAGAGGATCCTGACTGTAGCTGCCAGCGTTCATCTTCGCTTATCCCTGTTGGCAGTGCAGCTCCAATGGCTACAATGAAACCATTCGTGGCATTGTTTAAATCAAAATTTATCTGATTGGCTGTGCCGGCTGATAGATCAGTTTCGTTGCCACGCGCTATGTTATTGGTAATTGTACAACCGGGGAAAGTAGAAGACGCACCCGTGCTGTAAAGGATATTGTTTTGAAAAGTGGCATTGTAAAGAGTTACATAGGCCTCGATGACATTGTTGTTAACAATTAGCGAAGAAATGTTTGTGGAGCTGTTGGTCAAAAAGTTGAAGTGGTTATTGGTAATGGTACAGGTAGAAACACCTTGTGTGGTTGAATACACATAAATGTATGCCTCAATAAAACATTGCGCAATTTGAATATTGCTGATGGCCATGTCAGTGCCGGCAACATTTTGTGCATCGATAGTTACTGTGTTTGTTACATGGTTTCGATAGGCCCGAATATTACTTGCGCCTTTAATCAATAAATCACTGCAGGTTACCCCACTTATTTCTGAATTATTGCTTCCCTGATTAAAAGTAATACTACCTGCTAAGGAGGGGTCAGGACTGATATGCAATTCGGCATTCACACCGGTGAAATACCCTTTTCCATAAATTTTCAGGCCTTTGGTGGCCACCAGATTTCCGCAACTAATGGAGGATGCTTCAATAATAATGATATCACCAGAAGTTGCTGCATCGTGAGCTGCCTGCAGAGTTTGATAAACATTGGTACCAGTTACAGAAGGGTTGGTATTTACCCTGCGGATGGTTTGTGCAAAGGAAATAGAAAATCCGAGCACTAGAATTCTAATTGAATATACCACCATTATCATTTTCGTAACCTCTTGACTGTCTGGATAGTTTTTCCTAATATTATCAACATCCAACACAATTGGCTTATCAGAAACTACCGCGTTCTAGGGTAGAAGAGGTCATTCGAATGTGTTCCTCTCTGCACTAAATTTGGTTTTTACTTCACTTATACGCTTACATTTACTGAATGACATTTCTGTATCCTGGTTTTTTATGGGCCCTTCTGGCCATGTCTATACCACTCGTCATCCATCTTTTTAATTTTCGTAAAACACAAAAGGTTTATTTTTCCAATACCCGTTTTATCCAACAGGTACAAGAGGCCACTTCCGCTAAACGAAAACTCAAGCATTTGTTGGTGCTCGCTGCGCGCCTGCTTTTCATTTTCTTTTTGGTGATGGTTTTTGCGCAACCCATTTTACCGGCCCATGAGCAATTAAAGCCGGGAGCCGTGGTGGCCCTCTACCTGGATAATTCTCAAAGCATGTCTGCGCCCGCTATGGATGGGGTAAGGGCATTAGACATGGCCATTTCTACTGCCAACACGCTTGTTCAGAACTTGCCCTCCGAAACCCGCTACCGACTTCTGACTAACGATTTTGAACCCTTCTCCAACTCGTTGAAGACAGGGAAGGAAGTACAAGACCAATTAACTCAAATACGATTAAGTGGCCGCAAACGCAGCGCGCAGGAAATCACCCACCGCTTGCAACTGGGAGACACTGCGGATGAGATCTTCTGGCTTTCGGATTTTCAACAATCCACCCTGGGCGATTTTCAATCTGAAGACAGTACACAACGTTTCCATCTTCTACCCATTCAAGGCCCGGCCACCTCTAATCTTTTTGTGGATACACTTTTCTTAAACAATCCATTTCCCATCGGGGGTGAACGCAATGCGTTAACGGTACGCTTGTATAATGATGGTGATCAGGAAAGAAGTCAGGTAACCATTCGCTTAACCATCGATGACTTGCAGGCAGGCACTGCCACCACCACGCTGGCTCCTCATGCCTTCGGAGAGGTTAACTTTGAAATCCCCTCAGGAGAACAAGGAGCACGAAAGGTATTACTCAGCTTCACCGACAATCCCATTGCTTTTGATAATGAGTTTTATGCGGTCCTCGATTTTAGCAATCGTCTTACCGTGCTTGAAATTAAAGAGGATGCTACACGCACTGTAATTGAGACTGTTTTTGGAAATAAGAAGGTATTTGAGGTGGAGAGCTACCAAAGCAAGAATGTTAATTATGGAAGACTCGCCCGCACCAACCTGCTGGTGTTAAATGAAGTGTCGCGCTTGGATGCAGCGCTCCTGCAGTCAGTGCAAAATTATCTTGATGGTGGTGGTTCAGTGTTCATAATTCCGTCAGACAAACCAGATCTTCTCAGCTATAAGGCCCTTGTTCCTTCGCTTCAGGAGAGTAAACAAGAGCAGCTGCTGGCGTTGGCAAAGCCGGATTTTAACAACCCTTTCTTCGCTTCCATCTTTCAAGAACAATCTGCACAGATGGCAATGCCCGTAGTTCGAAATTCCCTTGAGTGGGGGAGTGACAGACAAGCCATTTTAGTTCAGCAGGATGGCAAGCCCTACCTATCACTGTTTCAAGGGCGCGGCACTGTATTTGTCTTAGGTGGCCCGCTGCAACCTGCGTATAGCACGCTTTCCAACCACGCCCTCTTTGTTCCTGTTATGTATCGACTGGCCGCCTCTACCAAGCGCAAGCAGCAAGAACTGTATCACTTGGTCTCGCAGCCGGTGGTGAGCATTGCAGGAGACTCGTTATCTGGCAATGCACTGGTAACACTAGCGGGTAAGGAGGAATTGACACCTGCACAACGCAAAACACCCTCTGACTATGTGTTAGACCTGGCTGGTCTGGATATAAAGGAAGGAGGGTATGCCATTAAAAATGGTAAGGATACCCTTACGTGGCTGGCTTTTAATCAGGATAAGCAGGAATCGAAATTTAAGCTGATGCAGGAAGATGCCTTGCGTGAATCCTTTGGGCCACAGGCAGATGTTTATCAAGTACAAGATCAATCCACACAAGCCATGGCAGCGGCCATAAAAGAAAACTACCAGGGAATACCCTTATGGAAGTATGCCCTGGTAGCTGCTTTGTTTTTTATCTTAATGGAGGTTTTACTCCTTCGCTTTTGGCGATCTTAGTCTATACCAATCAAATAAGCCGTGTAGGTAATGTAACCGATTAACAACAATACGGCTTCCCATCTATCCAACTTGCGCGTGTTGATAGTAAACATAAAGATCATCAACGCAAAACTACCGGCTAATAAAATATAGATGTCAAAATTCATGGCAGTAGAGTAGGTAAGAGGATGCACCGATCCTGTAATGCCGAGGATAAAGAATATGTTAAAGATATTGGAGCCTACCACATTGCCAATGGCGATGTCGGTGTTCTTTTTATAGGCAGCTATACAGGAGGTTACTAATTCAGGCAACGAAGTTCCGGCAGCGAGAATGGTTAAACCAATTAACTTTTCACTCATTCCAAAATGTTGAGCAATCAGGATGGCGTTGTCTACAACTAATTTGCCACCCCCAATCAACATGGCCAAACCCGCTAAGGCCATGGCCACCGAAATCCATGTTTTAAAAATCTTGACTTCGCTTTGGTCTAGATCACTGTTGCTCTTCATGGTTCGAACTATGTAGAACATGAACAAGGCAAAAAAGCCAAGAAGGATGAAAGAATCTATGCGAGAAAGTATGTTTTCTTCGCTTCCCCAAAGAATGCTGTCGTTTACAAGTACATATAGAACGACTGCGGCTAATATGGAAAGGGGAACTTCGTATTTAATTGTACTTCGCTGCACTACCAGGGGGTAGATGAGGCCTGCAATACCCAAGATAAAAAGTAAGTTAAAGTTATTACTACCAATGATATTGCCGAAAGAAGCATCAGCCTTTCCATCAATCGCGGAAAGCAGGCTAACAATCAGTTCAGGAGTAGAGGTGCCAAAGGCAACTACGGTTAGACCGATGGCCAGATTGGAAACATTCATCTTCTTGGCAAGAGAGGAGGCTCCGTCTACTAAAAAATCGGCTCCTTTAATAAGTACTCCGAATCCTAAGAGAAGCAGTGCAATGGTCCAAAACATAATGTGACAGGGTTAGTATTCTTTAAAGATAAATGCATTTTTTGAATAAAACTTAATCGAGTAAACCAGTTAAAACCATTTCTTTCGCCTAAAGTAGACGAGCATACCACCGCCAATCAGGAGCATGACTGCCCAAGTTAGGGGATAGCCCCATTTCGAAGTAAGTTCTGGCATGTGCTCAAAGTTCATCCCATAGACACCAGCTATGAAGGTAAGGGGTATGAAAATAGTGGAGATTACTGCCAGTACTTTCATCACCTCCGTCATGCGGTTGTTCTGCGTATTAATGTGAATATCCATCAATCCTGAGGTCAGGTCTTTGTATGTATCCAATGAGTCAATCAGGTGTACCACGTGATCGTATACATCCGCAAAGTAACGGGTCGTTTCATCCCGAATAAAACTGGTCTCGCCTCTTACTAATTTACTCATGGCATCACGTAGGGGGTATACGGCCTTGCGCAAGAAGATCAATTCTTTTTTTAATTTTTGAATTTGTTTGAAGGTGTTTTCAGTGGTGCCTGTTTCAATCTCTTCTTCGATTGCTTCAATTTGCTCTCCGATGTTATCCAGTATGGTATAATAGTTATCAACAATAATGTCCAAAAGGCGATATAACAAGTAGTCGGTATGTTGTTTGCGTACCCTGCCCTGATCGAGTCGGATGCGTTCCCGAAAGGCATCAAACATATCCCCTTCTTTTTCCTGAAAAGAAAGTAAGTAGTTAGTCCCCAACACAAAGCTTATCTGCTCATAGTCAATATGGCTTCCTTCGATCCGATATAACATTTTAAGGGTAAAGAAGAGATAATCCTCATACTCCTCGGCTTTTGGCCGTTGGTCGTTGGTAACATCCTCAATCAATAAAGTGTGCAGACAAAAATGCTCTTGTAATTTGTCGAGAATATTTTTGTCATCGAGGCCATCTACGTTTATCCAGTTTACTTTGCTGGAGTCAAGTGAGTTGATCACTTCCTGAATGGATGAGTTATTGAAACGATCGTACTGTTCGCGATCGTACCTAATGAGTTCCAAGATGACCTGACTTTCAGAATGATGAAGTTCTGTTACTTTATGTTTGCTCATGGCTGTTCTTTAGAATCACAACGCGATGGGGATAGGGAATTTCTACACCCTCGCCTTCAAAGCGCTCTTTTATACTTTTAAGTAAATCGCATTTCAGACTAAAGCCATCGGAGGGATTGTTGGCCCACACATAGGCGCGTAGTTGCACAGACGATTCTCCCAGCGCAAGCACGCGCACCGTCACCTGCTCTGCTCCCTTTTGTTTTTCTTCTTCTGTTCGATTGTCGATGGTAAGAGGATGTTTCAGCGCTTCTTCTTGCATGATGTGAGTCGCTTTATCAATGCTGGAACTGTAAGCAATACCCACGTCTACAAACATGCAAACCTTTTCGTCAGATGTGGTCGCGTTTACAATTACTTCGTTGCTGATTACAGTATTGGGAAAAATGATGCGTTTATTTTCAAAATCGCGGATCACCGTGTGCCGCAGGGTAATGTCTTCCACATCGCCTGTATACAGTTGCCCCACTTTAATGCGATCTCCTACACTGAAGGGACGAAAGATGACCAGAAAAACACCACTCACAATGTTGGAGAAAGCAGATTGTGACGCAAAACCAACAATGGCAGCAATAATGCCCGCGCAGGCAATCAAACCATTTCCAAACGCATTTAAACTGGGGATGGATTTAAAAATAACAA
>LNEN01000047.1 GCA_001464155.1 Cytophagales bacterium Ga0077538
CCAAGTAAAGCTTTCCCGTTTCTCTATTACCAAGCGGGATTGAGGCACGCAGCATATACCGAAATCTATTTTCGTATCGGCCATTTTCAAAATCACCTGTAGTACTGTTGCCTATCCAGCGTTGTTCAAGGCGATAGCGATGCGTTAATTTCACATTTCCTACAGCCTGACTTACTAAAGCTTGCTCCCACATCCTATGTTCTGGGAAGGCCATCGTAACAGGATACTCGCCATAAGGATAGGTTTTAACAAAGGCGTACCCAACAGTAAACTGCACTTGCTTAGCATAGTAGTTAATACCCGTTCGAAGCAACAATTGCTGCCAATCCCTCACCCCATCAGAAAGTCTGAATTGCGCCTCTGCATGAAGTCCCCAACGAGCGGAAACCTGATGATTCCCAAAATACATCCACCAGCTATTAGTGTTCGAAGTGTTAATGCGAGTTGTTTGCGCTTGCACCGAAAAAGATAAAGTAAAGAAAAGCAGGAAGACAGCTAACTTAATTCTCATTCATTCAAACCAATTAAACAGCTAAAAGTACTTGGACCTAAACGTAAAATCACTACCATTTATAAATTTATAAAGCTCACCTTCGGAACAAAGTTATGCATTGAAAATGCGCTTGAATATACCAAGGTAAAAAGGTGCCATCCAAACAATCTTCTGTTCGGAATATAATTTGGGTTTGATTTTTAACTCCAATCGGCATTCACAGTTTTGAGGATGCCTATAGTAAAAAATCCGATTCGGAACTTCTTTCATCCGATGGACCAGGTAGGTTAGTGGAAGGCTAAAATCGCTGCCCCGGTGCCTTCAGTTGTTCAGTCGATGGCCATACTTAGCTCGTGGAAGCCTCTCCCACAAAATAATCATTGGAAATTGAGACTCTTGGTGAGTCAACTGGTCTATTTGGAGCCCTCAATAGGCTAATTTTTACTAAAGATAAGTACTCCGATGCCTTACTTACTTTAGTGGGTGCGATATCCAGTTTTTCTGAGGATGTTTGTTGTCTCGCAGCACCGCTCTGCTTCCTCCAGCAGCCAACCTGTACTTCATCACATCTGCACCCAATTTACCTCTACCCCAACCAGCTTTATCCGGTCTCTTACTTTCAAAGTTCGCGAGTTGGCCTGGGGAATAGTATCGTATATCGCTTCTCAGGCTAACAAAAATCATTGAATTTCCCTGTATTAAGAGGGATCTTCCAACCACACAACAGGCTATGAAGCACTTTCCATTCGTTTTGTTAACTTTTCTGCTGGCGTGCCAACCCACCTCTACCGAAATTAAGCCCACGGTGGAGCCCATCTCTGAATCAGTTTATGCCTCCGGTATTGTAAAGAGCGACAACCAATACCAGGTCTTCTCTTCCGTAAACGGCTTAGTGGTAGAAGTCTATGTAGCCGAAGGCGACACGGTGCAAAAAGGTAGCGCGCTCGTTCGGATCGATAACAGAGCTGCCAACCTGCAGGCCGACAATGCTCAGTTAGCAGCAGCTTATGCTGATGTGAAAGCCAATAAAGAAAAACTGGAGGAAGCGCGTCAGGCAGTTGCACTCGCCTATTCAAAAGTAAAGAATGATTCACTTTTACTGGCACGACAGCAAAACCTGATGGTTCAAAATATTGGAACAAAGGTGGAGTTGGAGCAACGGGAACTTAGTTATCAAAACTCCCGTGTAGCCCATCAATCCGCTCAAACGCACTACCGTGATTTACAACGACAAATTACCCTCAATGCCAATCAGACTCAGAATACGGCTATGCTCAGTCATACACTCGCCAACGACTACATCATTCGCAGTCAGCGAGCCGGAACGGTGTACAGTCTCACCAAAGAAGTAGGAGAATTTGTGAGTACTCAAACGCCTCTCGCCCTGATAGGCGATAGTAAACACTATATAGTGGAGTTACAGGTAGATGAATATGACATCGTGACTATAAAACCGCAACAGCGTGTTTTGCTACGCATGGATAGCTACAAGGGCGAAGTATTTGAAGCCCGCGTGACCAAAATAAATCCATTGCTCAACGAACGAAGTAAAACCTTTACCGTAGAAGCCAGCTTTACGAAGGCACCACCCACTCTCTATCCCTTTCTCACGGTAGAGGCCAACATTGTGATTCAGACAAAAGCGCAAGCGCTCACCATTCCCAGAAATTGTCTGCTGCAAGATTCTCTGGTGCTAACGAAGAATCGCGGTAAGCAAAAAGTGGTCACCGGCTTGATGGATTATCAGAAAGTGGAGATTCTGAGTGGCTTAACGAAAGAAGATGTGCTCTTACTACCTGAAAATTGAAATACTCACTCATTATAAAAATTGCAGTTGCCTTACTACTTGCCCGTTGGAAACAAACAACGGTAGCGGCTGTGGGAGTTACGTTCAGCATTACGATGTTCATCGCCCTCCTGGGTTTTATGAATGGCTTGAATGATCTATTAGATGGATTAATCCTAAACCGAACACCTCACATTCGTCTTTTCACTGAAGTTAACATTAGGCAGGAACAGCCCATCCATCATCAGGAAGAATTCAAATCAGGGCATAACTTCATTCATTCCATAAAACCCACCAACAGTCGGCAAGCCATTTATAACAGCAAACCTATTTTATCCACGCTGGCCGAAGATGAACGTGTGCTTGGGGTGGCTCCTAAAATCAATGCACAGGTATTCTTCACGCTTGGCACCATCGACATCACCGGAGTGATCAATGGTATTGACCCCACAGCAGAAGCAACACTCTTTCATTTCAACGACTACGTTATCGAAGGAAAGGCAGAGGCCCTGCAAACAGTGTCGAACAGCATTATCCTGGGCAAAGAACTGGCACGCAAAGCCCTGGCAGAAGTGGGCGATATCGTTCAGGTAATTACCCCACAGGGTGAACGCTTTTCCCTGAAGGTGGTAGGCCTGTTTCAATCGGGCATACAAGAATATGATAAGACACAAAGCTATGCCTCTATTAAAACCACACAGAAGATTTTAGGGAAGGACAGTAATTACCTAACGGATATACAAATCAAATTAATTGACATCAACCTTGCCCCTGCCATGGCCATAGAATACGCCCAACGTTTTGGCACCCTGGCAGAAGATATACAAACTGGCAATTCACAATTTGAAACCGGAAGTTTTGTTCGATCACTCATCTCCTATGCCGTAGGCGTTACCCTGCTCATCGTTGCTGGCTTTGGCATTTATAATATCCTCAACATGATGATCTACGAAAAAATGGATTCCATTGCCATTCTTAAAGCAACAGGCTTTGCCGGCACCGATGTCAATCGCATCTTCATCTTCATTGCCCTCAGCATTGGCATAACAGGTGGTTTGCTAGGCTTACTCTTGGGCTTCCTTGTTTCTTTAGGCATCGATCAAATACCGTTTAGAACAGCCTCTCTGCCCACCGTAAAAACCTATCCGGTTAACTACAGCCTTTTCTTCTATGCCATTGGATTTACCTTTTCACTCATCACCACCTACCTCGCAGGACTCTTACCGGCCAACAAAGCCAGCGGCATTGATCCCGTCATCATCATACGTGGCAAATGAGTACAACCCTTTCACGACCCGGTGGATATACCCGTGTTGAAAGATATTTCGTTCTCCATCAACAAAGGAGAGTTTGTATCAGTAGTGGGTAAGTCAGGGTGCGGTAAATCAACACTGTTATACATTCTTTCCACCATGGATACGGACTTTACAGGTGACCTGCTGATTGATGGGGAATCCACACATGGCAAGAAGGAGAAACAACTCGCTCACATACGCAACGAGAAGATTGGCTTTGTTTTTCAGTTTCATTATTTGCTCCACGAATTCAGTGTGTTGGAAAATGTGATGCTCCCCGGTCTTAAGCTGGGACGTTATAGTAATGAAGAAGTGGAACACCGGGCCATGGAAAGATTAAAAACGCTGGGTATTGATACACTGGCCCGCAAAAAGGCCAATCAAATCTCCGGAGGAGAAAAGCAGCGAGTCGCCATTGCCAGAGCACTGATCAATGATCCCCAAATTATCATGGGCGATGAACCCACCGGAAACCTCGACAAGCGCAACAGCGAAATTGTCTTTGATGTTTTCAAGCAAATGGCCGAAGAATATAAACAGACCTTACTCATCGTTACACACGACACACTGTTTGCTCATAACACCCAACGGATCATCGAAATGGAAGATGGAAAGATCATTCACCAGTAAGTCACTAAGTGATCACTGAATAAAAATGAATTCTAGCTTAATACGCGATAGCTGTTTTTACTTTTTGTTTCTTTAAGCGTTCATCTTTAATAGCCGCTAAAGTCTTGGCTGCCAGTGAACGCTTTACCGAAACAAAAGAGGCATGATCCAGCGTGGTGATCAGGCCAATCTCTTCCGTCTTTAACTCAGCTTTCTTCATAAGAAGTCCTACAATATCGCCTTTGCTGATCTTATCCTTTTTACCCGCACTAATATAGATACAGGCATAAGCCGGAGGCGGGGGTAACTTCAAGGTCTTAGGCAAGGTCACTTCTTCCAAGGGCTGATCAAGGTATTCAGGGAGGGATTCATCATCGCCTAAAATCAAATAGGCTTTGCCATGCGCATGCATCCTAGCCGTGCGGCCGTTGCGGTGAATGAAAGCATCTTCTTTGGGTGGCAATTGGTAGTGCACAATGTGTTTAATCTCCGGTATGTCTAAGCCGCGTGCGGCCAGGTCAGTAGAGATCAACACATTATGTGCTCCCCCTCTGAACTTGATTAAATTTTTCTCCCGGTCAATCTGCTCCATCGCTCCATGAAAAATACCGTGCTCGAAGTTATGACTTCTTAACAGCATGCTAATGCGCTCCACCGCTTCGCGGTGGTTGCAGAAGATCAGGCATACTTCCTGATTGAAGCCAGCCACCAAACGCATCAACACATCTACCTTATCGGCACTGGGTGCATGCACTACACGCAACTGCAGCTTGCTAGTACTTTGCTCGGGAGTAAAATCTAAAATATCAAGTTTCGTAAAGGGTAGAAAGTCTGGTAAGTCCTCCAGGCTTGTAGCAGAGGTGAGGATGTGTTGCTGCTTCCCACTCACGGCACCAAAGAACACCCGGAGCTGCTCATGGAAGCCCATCTGCAAAGATTTGTCAAATTCATCCAGTACGATCATGCGTATGGTAGACGTATCAAAGGATTCGCGTTCGATGTGATCCGCTAATCGTCCGGGTGTAGCGATTAACACGGCAGGTGCTTCGCGCAAGCTGTCTTGCTCTATTTTAACAGAATGCCCACCATAGCAACAGCTTACTTTATAGGAGGTCTTCATATTTCTAAAGACCTGCTCAATCTGAAGGGCCAATTCACGCGAAGGTGCCACAATCACAGCCTGCACTCCCTTCTCGTTCGTGCGCAGTATATTGTATACAGAAAGTAAGAAGCCCAGTGTTTTACCGGTTCCGGTAGGCGATACCAGTTGAAGGTTACGGTTGGAAGAAGCTTTTTGAATAACCGCTTCCTGCATGGGATTAAGTGCGGTAATGGATAGGTTCTTCAGAAAGTCAGCATAGGCTGAAGGGGATGGAGTGTGCATCCTGCAAAGGTACGCTTAACAGACTGTTAATACGCATAGTTTTAAAAACATCACTACGGATGCCTTTCGGTAATAAACTGCGATGCCTCTCCTGTATAGCTGAGTGTTAGCTGATGCATGGCCCGTGTACAGGCAATGTAGAGCAGACTGCGATCTACTTCGTTTTGATAATTGCGTGCTGAGGCAAACGGAATGATGACTTCATCAAACTCCAAACCCTTAGCTAGGTGGACGGTGGTGATGATGATGCCTTCTTTAAAATGAGTACTTTCGGCAGTAAGCAACGTAGCATCAGGAGCATTCAACTTCTCAAAAATGTACTTGGCCTGTTGATTCGTTTTACAGATAATGCCCAGCGAGTGATGCCCTGCCTGCTTAAATGAATTCAAACGCTTGTGAATAGCCCCTACTTCTTCCTCATTGTCTTTACAAGCCAGCATTTGCGGCACAGGCCCATGGCGTTCCATGGCAAGTAAATCGGGATTGGGAGAGATTCGCTGCGCGAAGGCAGAGATCTCAAAAGTAGAGCGATAGCTTCTGTTGAGCTTCACCATGTCTGCCTGTGGAAATACGCGTTCAATTGTTTCCAAAGTAGAAGCACTGTAGGGATTCACCTGCTGGCGTACATCACCCAAGATAGTTTTCTTACAAAGAAACAAACGCGAGAGCACAGCATACTGAACGGGTGTGTAATCCTGCATCTCGTCTACCAACAAGTGCTTCACCTGACTATAGGTCTGCACACCTTCCATCCGAATCTTACAATAGATCAGTGGAAACACATCGGCATATTCAAGTACTCCGTTGGGTGCTTGTTTAAACAACTCAGGCTTTCCGATAAACGTGTAAAAATCTCTATAGAGATCGAAGACGTTATTCACCTTTAACATGCGGGGAAGCGATTCCCATACCCTACTCTTTTCCTGACCGGTAAGCTTGCGCTCAACATTATTGCGCACATACTGCAAGATCTCTTTCGCCACTTCCGGAAAGCGCTTCAACATCGGCATACGTGTATAGGCCTTGAAGCGCTCTTGTATCCAGGGGCCCGGAACGATGCATTTCCCAATACGCAAT
>LNEN01000048.1 GCA_001464155.1 Cytophagales bacterium Ga0077538
CACCCAGGTAGTTCCTATTGATGAGTTGGAAAAAATTGTTTCAGCTTTTCAGATAGAGGAGCAACCCAAAGCAATGGACATCAAGTATCCGGTAGAATACGGTGTAGGCTTTGGAGGAAAGTTTGTGAACAATAAGGGCAAGGTCGAGAAGACTACACTCACCATTCTTCAAATGAAGCCGCGCAACATGCTACTGGCAACGACTGATGAGCAAGGTATTTTCTCCCAGACGGGTTTAGATTTTTACGATAGTGCATTGTTCTCTATTAAATCAGACAAGACTAAAGATTTGCCTTATGGCAGCGTTACGATTTTACCTCGAGAGATCGCACCGATGGTTTTTAACGAAAAAGATTTTTCATTAAATGTGCAACAAACTGAATTTCAACAACGGATAGTATCTGAGTACGAAGTGCCTAAGGATGTGCGTATGCTAGAGGGAATAGAGATTAAAGATAACCAGATATCTGAAGAGTATGAATTCGGGTATAACAAAAAAAGACCTTATGGAAAACCAGACTATGTTCTTAAAGCGAGCGAGCTGACAACAAGTTATGGAAATTTGATATTAACCATACAGGGGAAATTTCCTGGCTTAGTAGTAAGGCAAACCGATGACGGTGATTGGGTAGTTTATACGATGAGGGGACGGCTAAGTACCATGGGTGATCCAAAAGAAGTGCTGTTGATGGTTAACGATGTTCCTATGGCAGGAAGGAGTGTAGCATCAACCCTTTTCAGTATTAACCCAGACATGGTTGAATCAATAGAGTTTACAAACAAAATCAATGTACTGTACGGTTCATCAAGTGGTTTCAATTCCCCCAACTTTCAAATCATTAAAGTGCCTGGTTATTCTTCGACTCGTTTATTTAGATCTCCGGATTATAGTGATCCTCATACGGATACCAACCTTACTGATTACCGCTCTACCATTTATTGGAATCCCGAAGTGATTACGGATTCAACAACAGGGAGTACAACACTTAATTATTTCGGAGCCGATCTTATTGGGAGATACAGAATTGTAGTTGAAGGAATCACAGAAAAAGGCGAGCCTATTCGATCGGTTAGTTACATCGAGATTGAAAATGAAAATTAGAGAGAATTACTGGCGTGTAATTCTATAATGCTGTCTCCGTATTTTCTGAAGTAGTCTGAACCGTAGTATCTGTAATCCAAAAATTATTAAAGCCTTCACCTACCTGAATTCCTATTTTACCTACGGCCAACATTTCCAAAATTGAAAGGAAGTTGAAGATGAGTGCAATGCGGGAGTTGCTATACTTTTCAATAAGCTCTACAAAAGGAACACGTTGTCTGGCCTTCACCTCATTCAAAATAAACTCCTTCTGGCCATCCATGGTATATGGATATTGAATCACCTGGTGTACAGGTTTGTTTTTCTCTGCTTCAAAACGCTTTAACACCTTCTCGAATACCGTCATTAATTTGAACACGTCTACGTCTTGCAGCTCTGCTTCAACATTGGTACTTTCTGCCAGCGTGCGCAACTCTTTTGCCAGGTTGCCGCGTCTTTCTTTCATCAGTTCGGTTTCCTCCATTTTGTGGAAACTCTCTATTACTGACTTGTACTTCTTGTATTCTAATAAGTGACGAACTAATTCTTCACGCGGATCTACCTCATTACCTTGCTCATCTATTTGAGGGCGTGGCAATAACATTTTAGACTTAATCCGCATGAGCGTGGCAGCAACCAGAATGAATTCGCTTGCCACCTCAATGTTCATGACTTCTAGCTGGCGGATATAATCCAGGAAATCGTTGGTGATTTTAGAGATCGGAATGTCGTTAATGTCCAACTCATCGCGTTCAATGAAAAACAGCAATAAATCGAAGGGACCTTCGAAAAGCGGCAACTTAATCTCAAAATTCTCCTGTGTCATATCTGCTAAAATGGAGGGCAAAATTAACCAGTATTTCTGGATTTAGGGGCTATGTGGGTAGATTGTAGAATTATCTACTTTTGTAGGCTAATCTTCTTAAAATATTGATTTTAAGGGCAAAACACTTACTTTCATAATCTGTTTAAGAGTATTGTAAAGATCATACCATGTTAATAACCCCTGGCCCACTCCTCGCTGGAATTAATTCGCCTGACGACCTTAAAAAATTAGATCAGGTGCAGCTGGTCCTGCTTTGCGATGAATTGCGCCAATTTATCGTTGATAATGTATCCGTTTACGGAGGCCATTTTGGAGCTAGTTTGGGTGTAGTGGAGTTAACGGTTGCCCTTCATTATGTTTTTAACACACCCAACGATCAATTGGTGTGGGACGTGGGTCATCAGGCCTACGGACATAAAATATTAACCGGAAGACGGGACGATTTTCACTCGAACAGGGTTTACAAGGGCATTTCCGGTTTCCCGAAAAGAAAGGAAAGTGAATACGATGCGTTTGGTGTAGGCCATTCATCTACGTCCATTTCCGCAGCGTTAGGAATGGCGATGGCATCTAAATACAAAGGCGAGCACGATCGACAGCATGTAGCCATTATTGGTGATGGTGCTATGACGGGTGGTATGGCCTTTGAAGCGATGAACCATGCAGGTGTTTCTGACTCTAATATTCTGATCATTCTCAATGACAATTGCATGTCCATCGATCCTAATGTAGGAGCATTGAAGGACTACTTGACGGATATCACCACTTCTAAAGTTTATAATAAATTAAAAGATGAAGTGTGGAACATGCTGGGTAAACTTTCTCACTTGGGTAAAAACGCCCAGGAGATTGTAAGCAAAGTAGAGAATGGAATTAAGTCAACATTATTAAGTCAAAGCAATCTTTTTGAATCTCTTAACCTCCGTTATTTCGGTCCGGTAGATGGTCACGATGTTGATCATTTGGTGCATGTACTGCAGGATTTAAAAAATATTAAAGGTCCTAAGCTGCTGCATTGCGTTACAGTAAAAGGCAAAGGCTATGGCCCGGCTGAAAAAGGAAACGCGACTACCTGGCATGCTCCCGGTACTTTTGATAAAATAACCGGAGAGATTTTTAAGAAAACATACGAAACACCACAGGCTCCTAAATACCAGGATGTATTTGGTCATACCTTAGTGGAATTAGCTAAGGCAGATGACAAGATCATGGGCATTACGCCTGCCATGCCTTCTGGTTCTTCCATGAATATCATGATGAAGGAAATGCCACACCGTGCGTTTGATGTGGGCATTGCTGAGCAGCATGCCGTTACCTTCTCGGCTGGCTTGGCCACACAAGGCTTAATTCCTTTCTGTAATATTTACAGTTCTTTCATGCAGCGTGCGTACGATCAGGTTGTACACGATGTATGCATTCAAAATCTTCCAGTCAACTTCTGTTTAGACAGGGCTGGTTTCGCTGGGGCGGATGGACCAACGCATCACGGTGCGTATGATATTGCCTACATGCGCTGCATTCCCAACATGATCATCGCTTCGCCCATGAACGAAGAGGAGTTGCGTAATCTCATGTATACAGCTGCTCAACCTCGAAAAGGAGAGGCGTTTACCATTCGCTATCCTAGAGGGCAGGGAGTGATGCCGCATTGGCGTTTACCAATGCAAGCGATAGAGATTGGTAAAGGAAGAAAGATTAAGGATGGAGAGGATCTGGCAATTCTAACACTTGGTCACATTGGTAACTATGCTGTAGAGGCTTGCGAAAATCTCTCCAAGCAACAAGTAGAAGTGGCTCATTATGACATGCGTTTTGTAAAGCCATTGGATGAAGCCATGCTGCACGAAATCTTCTCTAAATACTCTAAAGTAATCACCGTAGAAGATGGTTGCGTGCAAGGTGGTTTTGGAAGTGCTGTGCTGGAGTTCATGGCAGAACATAATTATAAAGCAGAGGTTAAAATTTTGGGAATTCCCGATGCAATTGTTGAACATGGAGAGCAACTCGAGTTGCACCAGGAATGTGGCTTTGATCCTAAAGGAATAAAAAACACAGTAATGCAAATGCTGGAGTCGGTGGCCAAAACCGCCTGACATGAGCACACTCTATTATAAAATTCGCGGTCAGGGTAAGCCTCTGGTGCTCTTGCATGGTTTTTTAGAGAATCATCAAATCTGGGATGCCTTTGCGGAAGATCTTACATCAAAGCATAGAATCATCGCCTTCTATTTACCCGGCTTTGGTCAAAGTCCTTTAGTAGCTAAGAGTCCCTTTACGTTGGCCGAAGTGGCCACTGAAATCAACCAGTGCTTAAGAGAAATCACAACCGAAAAAGTGGATTTGATTGGCCATTCCCTAGGTGGTTATGTAGCCTTAGCCATGGTTGAACAGTCACCCCAGTTTTTTTCTTCTTTTGGGCTTTTTCATTCTACAGCCTATGCTGACTCGACTGAAAAAAAGGAAGCTCGAACCAAAACAATTGACTTTGTACAACGCAATGGAGCGCTTACCTTTACGTCCAATTTTGTTCCCCCACTTTTTGCCAATCCTGCCCATGAGGCAGTCTCCTTTGTGAAAGATCTTGCCATTCAAACAGATCAAGCTACAGTAATTCACTACTTGGGGGCTATGCGCGATCGCCCGGATCGCACCAATGTGTTGCAGACCTTTGAGGGTCCCGTTCTCTTTATGGCGGGGTCTAAGGACACTGTCATTCAGCCTGATGCCTTAAAAAGTCAGGCGAAAATTTCCAAAAATGCCGTTTTAAAGATTTTTGAAGGCATTGGACACATGGGTATGTTTGAAGCCCCCCAGGAAACACTTGCCTGTCTTACAGAATTTTTAGAAGGGTAGTTTTAAGTTTTTTTGAAGAACTGCCTCATTTTTGACTTGGGCATTGACAATTATTGAAAAACAGTAGTAAATTGTTTTCTGTTTTGCTGCCGAATACCCCCAGATTAGGTAGGAAGGCATGCAAACTTTATATTTGTTAGACAAAGAGAAACCCAATACAACCCTGATACTATGGACCCACTTTACGATCATTCAGCGCACTACGAGCAATGGAACCAGTCAGCAATGCAGGTTGCCTATTATTTCTGGGCAGCTACTGCACTCCTTCTTTTAGGTTACATGGTTCGCTTGGCTACAGTAGGCGAAGCAAAGGATAAATATGATTTCATCAACCGTCATGAAATCAAGATTTTGTGGATTGCCGCGATTCTGGCAGTTATTGGTGGTTGCTTTTTAGCAAACGCTAATGTGGAGGAATTGAATGCGTTATGGATTGTGGTGCGTGTGTTTACGACCGTTTCCATGGGACTTATTGTTGCCCTTATACTCCAGAACCTGCTTAAGTTCTACTACCCCTTCTTTATTGAAAAGCGTCTTCGTGCTCTGCGCTACAAGCCACGGATTTCTCCGAAAAACGGTAAGGCCATGAAGTTGTTGAGTGAAGAAGAAGAGGATGCGTATTTGGACGAGGGTATGATCGCGGAAGAGAATGTATTCTCTGTGGATTATGATGTATGGAAGGATGAAGAGACTGGCTTCATTAAAATTGAGCGCTATGCGGGTCACTTACATGCGTTGCAGTGCCCTGAGTGTAACTATCAGACCTTTAAAGTGGTGAAAGAAGAGATCATTAAAGCACCTACAGCAACAGAAGAAGGCGAGTTATTGAAGCACTTTCAGTGTGGCTATTGCGGCTATAAGGGTAAGAAAACAGTTCATTTAAAAGCTTCTAACAAGTTTGAAGAAACAGCAACTGCTTCTGCTTAGTAAGAATTGATTTGAAATAATTTCAAATAGAAAAGGGCTTCGAAAGAAGCCCTTTTCATTTATAGTCTGTAGAGTGTGTGTGTTTACACCCTTCCGTTTTTCACTTTTGTCTTAAATTTCTTCAGCTGGTTCTTCAATGCTTCGGTTGCTAAGTCGGCAGCAGCCTCAAAGGATTTTGCTTTTTCAATGGCAAACAACTGGTCTCCTGGCACTTTCAGTTTTATCTCCACCGTTTTGTTTTCAACACCTTCATTATTCAATCGTAAAAAGACCTCACCGTCTACCATGCGGTCATAAAATGTCTCGAGCTTATTTACTTTCTTCTCAATGAAATCGATCAACTTGCTGTCAGCATCGAAATGGATAGAATGAACTTGTAACTTCATAAACAAAAATTTAAGTGTTGAACATAAAACTTACCGGTGTTTGCGACCTTCCGGTGTGGGTCATGTCTGTTGTTTGCGTTTACATACTCTGGGTTAAGTGAAAAATCGATTTAGGCTTTAGGGTGTGCTTGTTCAAAAGCTTTCTTTAGTTTCTCCATGGTGTTATGCGTGTACACCTGCGTTGCCGCTAGGCTACTGTGTCCCAATAAATCTTTTACGGCATTAATCTCTGCACCCTTATTTAACAGATGAGTAGCGTAGGTATGACGCAATACGTGTGGACTTTTCTTTTCCACGCCTGTCTCCTTCAAGTATTTCTTTACAGTTCGTTGAATCAACATTCGATAAGCAGGCTCCCCCTGATCAGTGATGAAGAGCAGATTTTTATCATTTTTGCCAACTTCGCGATTGCGCATCTCTTGATAGCTCTTAATGATAGAAACGAGATTCTCGCCAAAAGGGATTACTCTTTCTTTGTTTCTTTTACCCAGCACCCGAATGGTTCGGGCATTCATATTAATAGAGGAATCGGTGAGCTGTAGCAACTCGGCCAGACGCATACCGCTGCCATACAGGAGTTCCATAATAAGTTTATCCCTTAAACCTTCAAAGGTATTTTCGAAAATGACCCTGTCTAGTAGTTGGTTCATCTCCTCTTCTTTTACGAATTCGGGCAGTCTTTTTTGCGTTTTTAAGACCTTCACCTTCAGCATAGGGTCTTTGCTGAGAACACCTTGTCGGAGGA
>LNEN01000049.1 GCA_001464155.1 Cytophagales bacterium Ga0077538
CACTTGAAATAATGACGGCTTCAAGTCCGCTGAGTTGTAAAGGTTTATTAGTAGTTGTCAATGTCTATAATTTATCTATTCCTTTTAATCTACTATAAGTTAACAGTTAACTGTTAACGGATACACTTGCCACCACCCTCGGTTTATACTTCTTCGCCATTTCCGCAATTGCCCGAATGTGATCGGGCGTTGTACCGCAACATCCCCCCACAATGTTTACCAATCCTTCTTTCAAATACTCTTCCACCTCCAGTGCCATCTCTGCGGGGGATTGATCATAATGGCCAAAGGCATTGGGCAAGCCCGCATTGGGATAGGCACTCACAAAGAATTCGGTATTCTCATCCATAATCTGCAAGTAGGGACGAAGTTGGTGCGCCCCTAAAGCGCAATTCAATCCGATACTCAGCAACGGCACATGGGAAAGAGAAATCATGAAGGCTTCTGTTGTCTGACCCGAAAGGGTTCTTCCGCTGGCATCGGTAATGGTACCGGACACCATGATCGGATATACCTTGCCTAGTTCATCGTACAATTCCTGTATGGCAAAAACAGCTGCCTTGGCGTTAAGGGTATCAAATACGGTTTCTACCAGGAGAACATCTGATCCTCCATCAATCAATCCCTTTGCTTGTTCTTTATATGCCACCACCAATTGATCGAAGGTAATGGCTCTGTAACCCGGATTGTTAACATCCGGTGATAAGGAAGCCGTTCGATTGGTGGGCCCGATGGCTCCTGCTACAAAGCGAGGCTTGCTTGGATCCTTTTGAGTATACTCTACCGCTGCTTGCTTGGCCAGCTTTGCCGACTCAAAATTGATATCATACACAGCGTGCTCTAAGTGGTAATCCGCCTGTGCAATGGTAGTACCGCTAAAGGTATTGGTCTCAATGATGTCTGCCCCCGCTTCTAAATATTGGCGGTGTATATCAAGAATAATGTCCGGACGGGTAAGAGAAAGAAGATCGTTATTACCCTTTAAAGGATGCTTATGATCCTTAAAACGCTCTCCTCTAAAATCTTCCTCGGATAAGGTGTGGCGTTGAATCATGGTACCCATGGCACCATCCAGTACCAGGATACGCTCTTTTAAAATCTCTTCGATTTGGCTGCTCATACTCTCTGTAGCATTTGTTTATTATCCAGAGAGCCCGGTTGCGGTGGGTTACTTATCTTCTCGCAAACGTTTGTTCGCGATGGGATTTAGCACAACACTCTTTGGGGAAAGAAGTAGGATGCTAAGACGTCACAGGGCCCAACCCTCAGTCTTTCTGGATAAGTACTACAAAGAAAAGCAAGGATTACGAGAATACAAAGCATTAAGCGTATGTTAAGATTGGATAGCGGTGGATGTATCCATTCATTTCCCCAGAAATTTTGATAATTTTGATAGTCTGTTCGACAGGCATAGACTTTACCGCTACCCTTTGAAACTTGCCGCCATCGATATAGGTTCTAACGCCATCCGTTTTCAGATATCCTCTGTGCTTGACAATGGATCCAAGGTCATCTTTAAAAAGTTAGAATACATCCGCTTCCCCCTTCGTCTGGGACACGATGTCTTTGCTACCGGACGCATCAGCGATAAGAGCAAAGAGAAGTTTAAGAAGCTGATGAAGACCTACAAGCTTCTCATCGAATTGTACGAAGCAACCGACTACATGTTTTGCGCCACTTCCGCCATGCGCGAATCGGAAAACGGATATGCCATAGCCGAAGAATTAGAAAAAGAGTTAGGGATAAGCATTGAAATCATTGACGGCAACCGCGAGGCGGAGTTCATCAACCGAGCCATCCACTCCTACTTATCGGACAATACCTATTTACACATTGATGTGGGAGGTGGTAGTACTGAACTCAACCTTTATACGGGGGGAAAAAAGATTAAGACGCGCTCTTTTAAAATTGGATCAGTGCGTGTACTCGAACATCACGACTCACCCGTGATGTGGGAAGACATGGAGCGCTGGGTGCGAGAGAATGTGAAGAAAGAATACGGGAAAGTTACCGCAGTGGGTACAGGCGGTAACGTCAGCAAGATGTATGAACTGGCGCAACTGAAACCACACCGTCTCATGTCTTTCAAAAAGATGACGGAAGTTCGCGACATGATTAAAAGTCACACGATTCAAGATCGCATCTACAAACTACAAATGAACCCTGACCGCGCTGATGTGATCATTCCCGCCAGCAGCATCTACATGAAGGTGATGGAATGGGCAAACTCCAAATACATCTTTGTTCCCGATGTGGGCTTAAAAGACGGCATGTTGCTCCACCTCTACGATAGAAACATACAGCAGCATAAAATACAGTTTGTGAAGTGAGAAAAGTAAGGAGGTAGGAAGGTGAGAAGGTTAGAAAGATAACCTCAGACTGGAAGTTAATCAGCAAT
>LNEN01000050.1 GCA_001464155.1 Cytophagales bacterium Ga0077538
TCAATTAAAACGCTGGCAAGTTTACAAACCACTACCATTTTTGATAGAAGCGTTGTGGCGTCTTGGATCACCAATGAATATGCCCTACTCGTATTTCTGGGATTGGTCACTTTACTAAAATCAGTAGCCGCGGCCATTACCATTGGCAGTGGTGGCAATGGAGGAAGTTTCGGCCCTTCTTTATTTATGGGAGCCTACATGGGCTCTGTTTTTGCCCGTGTATTGAATTTGAGTATTGGTACCGATATACCAGAGGTAAATTTTGCGCTGGTGGGAATGGCGGGCATGCTCAGTGGAGTATTTTATGCCCCACTTACCGCTATCTTCCTTATTGCTGAAATAACAGGAGGTTATGGACTCATTATTCCCTTAATGATCGTTTCTGCCATCAGCCTTGCCGTTGCCACTTACTTTCAACCAAAAAGTATGGAGGCGAAAAAGTTGGCTAAACTGCTCAATGCCAACATCGATGACCGCGACCAGTATTTATTAAGTCGACTGGACCTTACGCAACTGATCGAAACCAATTTTATGATCCTTAATCCACAAGACAATTTGAATGCCCTCCGAAAGGCTATTGCTGCCTCCAGCAGAAATACCTTTGCTGTAACAACAGCCGCAGGGGATCTGGTCGGGATCATCCAACTTGACGATGTGCGACAAATCATTTTTTCGACTGAGCCTGCCGATTCCATTCTTGTAAAAGATATTATGAATATCCCCGCAGGACAGCTGACCATGACCGATAATTTGCAAACAGCCTTGAAAAAATTTGATAGTACAGGCCTTTGGAATCTACCCGTGGTGGACGGAAAAAAGTACATGGGTTTTATTTCCAAATCATCTTTGCTGGCCAAGTACCGAAATGAACTAATTCGATCTGTTTAAGCAAAAGCAACGTATTATCTACTGCTTCTCTAAAAACAGAATAAATTAACAGAAAGTCTAAACATTCCGGGTGTGAGTTTGTTCTTGTAGAGAATAAAATGAGAAATTATGCTATCACAACTTGTATACGTTAGTAACCGTAGGCCTACTTGTACTTCGGAAGAAATTGAGAAGATTCTTGCCTCCTGTAAAAAGAACAATCCTCCGCTCAATATTACAGGGGTTTTACTCTATTCTGATACGAAGTTCATACAATTGGTTGAAGGTGACGCAATAGTGCTCACCGCGCTTTATGACAAAATTAAATTGGATGCTCGCCATAACAGTCCTATGATGTTGTCGTACGGACCTATTAAAGAAAGATCATTTCCTAGCTGGCATATGGGCTCTAAAAAAATGGCTGCAAACGATGTAGACTTCAAAACAGACATCTCGGCAGAAGACAAGACGGTTTTTAATAACCTCTTAAATGGTGTAGAGGCAGATGGTCAGCGGATTTTAAATATTCTGAAAAAATTCTTTTAGTCGCACATACTTTGTTTTTTTAAAAAGCACCACAAATAAAGTAAACACATCCGTTTAGCTTCTTGCAAACCCGTTATCAAAAGTTGATGGCAGGTTTCAAGATGACTTATAACAACGAAAGAAGGTCCTACAGTATGTAAGGACCTTTTCTTTTTCCAGGCCATCAAGCATTAAAAACCTAGAAACTGTAAAAATCTCATCGTTTTGTATGAGGCTACTTTTTCTCTAGTATCTGATTGCTCATCAAGTCTGTGAGAGATAACAATCACACTCTATGGATGACTTTACTATCTGTGCCATTCGCAGGCACCTAAACAATTAAAAGGAGAATTAGCGTTAACCTATTGGCTCATTAAACCGGGAAATTATAATGGGTGAGATTTAAGGGAGCCTGTTACCCAAGTCAATAACAATGGGAAACGGAGAGGGGGAAATAAAAAAGCCTCGAATTCGAGGCTTTTTGTGGGAGTTGAGGGATTCGAACCCCCGACCCTCTGCTTGTAAGGCAGATGCTCTGAACCAGCTGAGCTAAACTCCCTTCGTTTTGGGACTGCAAAAGTAGTACAGTTTTTGATTTGTACAAATCTGATATCATTCAAGTCATATTTTTTTGAAAAAAAGTACCTTTGACCACCATTTTTTAAGCTTTTGAAAACACTTCGTAAGATTCTCCTATACAGTATCGGCTTTTTGCTGGTACTAATCGTGGCCCTGGCCGCTTCGGTCTACCTCTTTCAGGATAGAATTATTGAGCAGTTTATCCGGGAAGCCAATAAGAGTCTGAATACTCCGGTAAAAATAGGCACCCTGGAGGTTACGCTGTTAGAGGATTTCCCCAACCTGAGCATCGTTTGCCGGGATGTTGCCATTGAGGATAGCTATCCCGGTGAATCAGCGCTTCTTACAGCCAAAACCGTTTCCTTTCAATTAAATCCATGGGAAGCCTGGCAAGGAACCTATACCATCCGGGGTCTTTCCATTCGAGATAGCGAAACCCACCTCCGGGTTAACCGAAAAGGAGAAAGCAACTTTAATATTCTGAAAGAGAATAAAGAGTCAGACTCCGAAGGCAGTATTCAATTTTCTTTAAAAAACGTTCGCCTACGGAGTACTGTAGTGCATTATACGGATAAACAGAACGACCAGGATTTTGAATTCATCAGCACACAACTTCAGTCCAGCATCGATATTGAAAACGATGTGTATTTAATTCAAGCCAAGGGAGATGTTTCAACGGAAAAATTCAGGGTTGGAAAAACTGAACTACTTACAGGGAAGGATTTTAACGTTACCACTACCCTTCGCTACTTCAACACCGATAGACGAATTGTAGTAGAGCCCAGCACAGTGGCCATTAACGAATCGTCTTTTATTCTTAAGGGAGAATACAGCTGGCTGCATAAAAATACTATCGATATTCAGGCTGAAGGTCAAAACACGAACATTCAAACGTTACTTTCTCTTATGCCACAAAGCACTTCAGAAGCACTGAAGCAATATCAAAGTTCTGGTGATGTTTATTTCAGTGGAACAGTGCGTGGCACCATCAGCGAAACAAAAAATCCGGGCATGTCAGTAAAGTTCGGCTTTAATAACGCTACCCTCTCACACCCGCAATACAATGTAAAAATTGAAAATGCCACCCTGAATGGCTCCTTAGCCACCAGCGATATATTAAACGGAAGTGATGGAAGGCTTGTGTTGAATGACATCAGCGGCACGCTTAACAACGAGCGGTTTACGGGCAAATTGATTGTGAATGATTTTATTGATTCTGACATACTGCTTCATTTTGAAGGACGTCTGGATGCAGCCTCTTTACTCAACTTCTATCCCATTCCAACACTAAAAAATGCAACGGGAAGTTTGCTGGCTCATCTTGCCTTTGAAGGGAAACCCTCGTGGCTTAAATCAAAGGCTACTGCACAAAAAGCCACCGCTACAGGGTCCGTTCAGTTAGATAGCATCAACTTCGTATATGGTGAGCAAGAAATTCCTGTAAGGAATTTAAATGGTCTGCTGCAATTTACGAACAACGATCTTGCCCTTAGTTCCTTTAGCGGACAATTGGGCAAGAGTGATTTTCTCATGAACGGCTTCTTCAAAAACATCATTACTTTTTTATTCTTCGAAGATCAACCCATTGGAATAGAAACTGACTTACGTGCAAATCATATTGATTTGGACGAGCTTTTCACCTTTGGCTTTAGTGCAGAGGAAACGAATAAACAATATGAATTTCACATTTCACCCAACATTTACTTAAACTTTAATTGCGATGTAGACCAACTCAACTACAAACGCTTTAACGCAAAAAAAATAAAAGGAGACTTGTTGGTAAAAAATCAAGTCGCAGTATCTCGCAACCTTGCTTTCGAAAGCATGAACGGGAAGATGTCGCTTAATGGAATTGTAGATGCAACGAACCCTAAGGCCATCGATGTGATGAGTTCTTTTAAACTAGAAAATATTCAGTTGGACAGTGTCTTTTACGTTTTTGAAAACTTTGACCAGCGTTTTATTCAGGACAAGCATTTGAAGGGACTTACTACAGCCGATGTGAGTCTGGAGATGACGTTAAATCAAAATCTTCACCTCTTCCCCGAAACATTAATCGCTGATATTAATACTACCATCAAAAAAGGAGAACTCAATAACTTTGAGCCACTTCAGGCATTGAATAAATATTTAGATGATGAGGGCTTAGCTCAACTGCGTTTTGCAGAATTGAAGAATGATATTCATATCGAAAACAAAACGATTTACATTCCTCAGATGGAAATCAGAAGCAATGTTACCGTCTTGCAACTCAGCGGCACGCACACATTCGATCAGGAGATTAATTACAAAATTGTAGCTCCACTTCGAAACAAAAAGAAAATTAATATAGAAGAAGCCGGTAGTGCACTGGAAGAATTAGATGGCAAGGCTAAAGTATTTCTAAAAATAACCGGCACTACAGAAAACTATGATGTGCAATACGATGGTGAAGCTGTTCGGAAAAAGCTGGCCAACGACCTTAAAAAAGAAGTTCAGGAACTAAAAGATGCATTTAAACTAAAGGGGCAAAAGAAAAAGAAAGAGCTCGAGGTAACAGACGAGGAGTTTGATTGGTAGTTTTCGTTGCTATTCTACGCAAGACTTTTTTAACTTTCAGAAAAACCCTCGCTATGAGTCTTAAAAGCTTGCGTCCACTATGCTTAATATTGGTGTTTGCCCTTACCCCAGATCCTGTTGAGGCCCAGGAATCAAAAATAATAGACAGCTTACAGGCAACATTGGGCCATGTTCAAGACACAACGCGGGTAAAAGTCCTCATTGAACTCTGTTGGGAATACCGCTTTAGCAATGCAGATACAGCAAGGTACTTTGGCTTGCAGGCTTTAGCACTTGCTAAAGAACACAACGCCACTGCACTTATTGGTGAAGCACTTCATACCATCGGCATCACCCATGAAGCTCAGGGAGACTACACAAAAGCATTGGACTATGAACTAGAGGCATTAGTCATCAGAGAAAAACTGGGCGATGAAGTTAAAAAAGCCTACACGCTTAATAATCTTGGTATTATCTACGATGAAATGGGCGATCAAAAAAAAGCCTTAGAACACTACTACCGAGCACTCGATATTTTTGAAAGAAATAAATTGAAAGCAAAAATTGCAGGCACCGTCATGAATATTGGAATAGTCATGAAAGCCCAAAAGGAGTATGCAAAGGCAATTGACTATTATCGCAAAAGTGGAAGTCTCTATAAAGAATTGAAAAACGAGTTGGGAGAAGGTGCTTGTTATGCAAACCTTGGTTCTTGTTATTTGCATTTGCCCAACTACGACAGTGCATATTACTATTCGCTTCGTGGTTCAGCTCTTTTTGAAAAATTAAACATTCGCCAGTCGTTACCAACCACTTGGACAAATACAGCCATAGCACTTGACACCATGGGACGTTATTCGGAAGCGAAGAGATATTTATTGAAAGCAAAAAAAGTGCAAGAATCTTTTGGTTCAAAGAAAGAGTTAGCCTTCAACCTAATTCAGCTTTCAAATTTATACCTAAAAACCAATAGTACTGACAGCGCCCTTCTAACAATAGAGGCAGCCATTTTAATAACAGAGCAGACACACATACCCGAACAGACCATGCAGGCCTATGAGGCATTGAGTGTTATTAAGAGTAAGCGAAACGATTACAAGGGTGCATACTACGCCCAGTTGCAGTACAATGTTGCCAAGGATTCACTTTTCCAGTCACAGAGAACTAAACAGGTACTAGAACTGGAAAAGAAATATCAAACAGAGAAAAAAGAAATGCAACTGGCCGAACAGAGGCTCAAGCTACAACGCAATCAATGGTTAATCATTCTATTATTGGTAATCTTGCTTTTAATGGTTGCCATTGTACTAGTGTGGAGACGGAATACGGCCATCCGGCAGCAGCATTTATTGTCTGAGAAACAGCAGGAGTATCAGGCGAAATTAATTGAAGCCGTAATAGCTCTTCAGGAAAGAGAACGTGCGCGGGTTGCTAAAGATTTACACGATGGTTTTGGACAGTACATTTCAAGCGTTCAATTATACGTATCACAATCAACCGAAGCCTGGAAACAGAATGCGTCTGATCTCCTTACCCAAATGCACAAAGAGGTAAGAAATATTGCCTTTGATTTACTCCCGCATACGTTGGCAAGTGCAGGGCTGGTGCCTGCCTTAAAAGAATTAACCATGCGTATTAACAGCTCCAACAAAATAAGAATTGATCTTCACGCTAACGAGGTGGGCCGCATGAGCAGTAAACTGGAAGTATCACTTTATCGTATTTGCCAGGAATGGATAAACAACATTCTGAAATACAATAACGCCACTGTGCTCAACATAAATATAGTTCAGCACGAAACAGAACTCTCTCTGATAATAGAAGACAATGGTAATGGTTTCGATACCAGAGTGCTGGAGGAAGGTGCTGGAAACGGTTGGCGTAATATGCAATCGCGTATACAACTTTTCAAGGGCAGTATTTTTGTAGACTCTGATCCAAAGCGAAATGGAAGCACTTTACTCGTTGAAATTCCCATGGTGGCTGATCTTCAACAAGTCGCCTAATCCCATCAGGACTTATCGACCATAATAAACAAAAGGTGCCCAGTAATTGGGATGCTTGTACTGATCGCCAAAATCACCTTTAATGAATTTCCTTTTTAGCTCGTTAACAACTTGAACATACGGTTTTCCTTTAGCCGATTCCCTGTACAATTCACTCATAAAAAGCATCGTAGACATATCATTCACCGGCCACAAGGAAACCAAGGCCGCATTGGCACCAGCGATCAACAGCGATTGTGTTAGTCCTGTCACGCCCTCACCAGAATAAATTTTACCCAAAGCAGTTTGACAGGCAGACAATACAGCCAGGTCAGCATTCATCCTTAAGGAAGCCATCTCATTTACTGATAGGTAGCCATCTTCACCCTCTTGCTCATCGCTAAAAATACTCATGGCGATACCCGACAGATCAGGCACATCGTTTACTACAAAACCATGTGTTGCTAAATGCACCACCTTGTAGTTTGCTAACTGACCTGAAGCAGACATATTCTTTATTCGATTTTCTGTCATCTGTTCCCCGGTAAACGTCTCCGCATCTTTCACCACTTTAGCAATGCTTTTAACCTCTTCCACAGTTCCTGGAAGGTAGTTCATCGGCTCTGTTCCAAACACAGCAGCATAGGCCTTTCGCTGTGAAGTACCTCGCTTCAAATTTGCACTCACTTCCAATTGGAGTTGATTCTTATCTTTTTGAGTGCGCAGGGGTAAGGCTTGCTCATTCATTTTTTCGAAAAGGGCCCCTCCCATAGCCAATAAACTTTTCCGATTACTAGCATACTCCCTTTCTTGCAGTTGCTTCAATGCTCCAGCGGAATGCACGTACTTCACATCAAATTTCTCCACCAGGTATTTTCCATCGTGAGTCATTAGCGCCTCAAAAGGAATAAAGTTTAATACATCGTCAGAAGAAATGAGTAATTTCTTAATACCTGTTAATCGATTTGCAATGGGTAGAATAAGGAAGCGATAGTAGCCCCGCAAGTATTCACTCAAGACATCGTCTGCCATTCCGGGTCGTTCAAAAAATTTGCGAGTAAGCTGTGTTACCTTATTGAAGTCAGCGGCTTGCACACGTGTATCCGCATTATATTCCTCTTCCCTCACTCCTTTTCGCTCACCATGCTCCTTATTTACCTGGTTGCGATACTTATCCATGATATTTCCGATAAACGTATTATCAGAATGAAAAATAATCTGTGAACTTTTTTTGGTAACGACTAAAATGGAAACTTCATGGCCAGAAAAAAGGGAGTACACTATATAAGCCTCATCTGCTTGCA
>LNEN01000051.1 GCA_001464155.1 Cytophagales bacterium Ga0077538
AATAAGTAGAACCTTAACCTAAACCGACCTATCATGATGGTACGATTCACAAAAAAAGTAGCTGCGGCTACATTCCTCACCTTATTTCTAGCTGCGGCTGTTGTATCCTGCGGTAAAAAAGCAAGTACAGAGGCAAGCGAAACGTCAGCAGACTCTACAGAGCACCCTACGGATTCATCCGCTCATGAACATCCTGCTGATTCGGCTGGTCAGGAACATCCACACGAACATCCTTCTGACTCTACAGCCAATTAGTCTTTGTCTTAGAGAACGGGAGTTGCGGTACGCTTAAACGAGAAGGTTGTTTTAGCCACTACCTCTTTCCCGTTGATCTCTACTAAAGGATAGGCTAAAAAGTTGATAGGACCCGAAGCAGGCGCTGGCTGAACGTTCAAATCGCGGCCACGACTGAGCTCAATTCTATTGGCAGGATGGTGGCCAAAGTAATAGGTAGCCAAGGCTGTATATTTATTGGCTTCGCTGATATCGATTGGCCACCATTTTCCTTCTGCATAGAACTCTGCCCAGCAATGATAACCATCAATCCCTCCTTCGTTTCGTTCAGAAGGAATAGAAGCCCCCACGGCAAAGCGAGCCGGAATGCCCGAAGACCGCGCCAATGAAATAAAGAAGGAATGAAACTCCGTACAGTTTCCGGTCTTCAAATCGCAAGCATAATTAGCATCACCCGTTCCAAAGGTTCCGTATTTCATGTATCGCATGTTATCGATAATATAGTCATACAGGGCCCGGGCTTTCATCAAGGAAGTTTCTTCACGGCCCACCATGGCCTCTTTGGCAATCTCTGTGAAACGTCCCCCTACTGGCATCAGTAAATTTTCCTCCAGGTAACGTTTGTCTACAGGTCCTGTTTCTTCCATGGGTCCTTTCTCCATACGCTTTACCTGATACGTAATGGTGAGCAGTTGCTTGCTATGGCTTGCGGTGGGCTCCAGGTATAAAATAGTATTGTTGAATGCAGCATCCTTTAGCAGACGGTAGTCAACGGGCACATCCATGGAGCTAATCTCAACTGTTTGGTAGGCATCGCTGGTGGCTATGGGAATCCAGACTTTCGCGTCTCCTTTTATGTCAGGCAACTCCACCTGGTACTGAAATTCAAAGGCATCACTCCCTTCAATCACTCCGAGAAATCGAGTGCTGGCTTCTTTTACGGGTACACGATTCCAGGTCTTATCCTTTTGTTGTTTCCAGGCATAGAAGGGTTTGCCATTTAATTTATGAACACTGGTGGCGGTTACGTTCATGGCACCCGGTTCGCCTTCTAAAAAGAAGTCTACATCATACACATCTCCTTTTTCATCAGCCAGGTCTACACAGGCAAAATGACTTTTAGGTCCGAGGTTGGCGAGGTATTCTGTATGCACCCGCACGAGTTTCATGCGGTAGTCCTTTCCCCGATCACTCACTTCAAAGTAGCCACCCTTTTTGGCTGCCTCTTGCTGAATAAAATCCTTGATGCCCGATTCAATTTCCTGAATGGATACTTTTTTATTCTTCTCCTGTTGCTCCCCACTGCTAGCTTCTTGCTTTTGATGGCAGGCCATCAAAGCCAGAAGAGACAGCAGGAGTATAAATGCGAATGATTTTAGTGCCATGGGTTAAAGATAAACAAGTCGGGAAAGTGATGCGTACTCTTGAATAAGGAGCGGTAAAAATTTATAGATCAGGGGGACCCTTCGGCAGACAAGCATCGATTATTATCCTTCAGACAGGGCAATATCAACAATAGACAGTTTCTTATAAATCAAGGAGTTATGTACTCTTCGGTGTAGTGAAATGTAAGACTCAGGTGGAGCACTGGTTTAAGTGCTTCTGTACTTGACCGTTTCAACTTAACGCTATCCTTTTAGGGTCTTTACTTTGTGGGCGTGTAACCGCCATCATAATGAATGAAGGGGCTGCGCACAGGTCCCTTTTCGTAAGAGGTCCTTACCTCGTTCATAATATAATAGACAGACATGCTGATGATGGCCGCAAAGAAACACCACACTGAAAAGGCGTAGTGCCTAAAGAAGAAGAAAGCGACTATATACGAAATCCCGACAACGGCCCCCAGGAGCCACAGCCTTTTAAACCGGGAGATAAAAAGCGGAAGCACGGTACGAAGCAGGATAATCCTGTTTATAGAAGATGTGATGCTCGGAGATGACAGCTTCTGTAGGTTCGAGTAACAAGGTGAGTGTGAAATAGGCAGCGACTCCAACACCTAGTATTAATAGTACCTTTTCCATCTTTCTGCGTTTCCCCTCATTTTCAAGTAAGAAGATGGCAAGCGGAACCCATAAGGGCCAAACGACTCGTGCAAAGAAGAGAAAGGTATAGGTGGCCACTTGTTGCGCACCTGCTAAAGAAGGATCGGGAATACTAAGCCATAACACTCCTTCAGATAGTTGTTGAATACCGAAGATGAGGGGAATGCTGGCAAAAACGATTTGTGAAGGTGCCTGTACCTTTTTTAAGGTGATAACGCCAACAGCTGATATGGCGATACCTGCTGCAAAACTAGCATTGGCTGAGAAGCACATAATTTGTTATTTCACTGAAGGTAGTGAAAGAATTAAGGAGTTAATATGACGAATCACAAGATGCTTGCTGTTCTTGTGCCAGGATTTTGCGGAACAGCTATACCAGTCTTGCTGAGGCCCCTCCTGTGCCAAGTCACTGCCAACAGTAAGTAGTGCGCACAAAAAAACCTCTGCAGTGTTCCCGCAGAGGTTTTCAAATAGGCAGCTGTTGCATTAGGCAGTGGGTTTAGTGAAACGTAAATCCATCACTTCTTTGTGCTGAGAACTTTTGAACCCGAACACACCACGTATGTAGCGTTTTATCGCTATGGCCGTTGTGAAGAGGTTAAACTCCTTCTCGTAATACAACTCATTGCGCAGTCTGCGTGCGCCCGTTAATTGGATTTCAGCTTCCGTCACAGCCGCGTTGAGTGCTTGCAGTTCCGCCAGTTTTTGTTCCAAGCCTGTCACCGACAGTCTTTCTTCTGTTGGCTGGTACAAGGGCTCTTTCGACACTGTTTCCACCAGCAGGGCAAAGTGCTGCAACTGGGTGGCGGAATCCCGGTTGGTAGAAGATCGGGTCTTCTGATTTTCCTCCGTCCCCGTTGCATTCTTAAGCTTCGGTTTCACCTTCTGTGCTCGGGACAGTTTGGCGTGGTAGAGGCAGGCATCGTTGATCGTGAGGGCATTCACGCCACTCGATCTCAATACCTGACATACGGCCGCACTTACATTGCGCAGGTCTTTGAAACCCAGCATGCGTGTGTTGGTGGCTTTGTCGTAAACCGCTTGTGCTTCGGTTACTTTATCCAATAGTTGTTGCGCGCTCTTACTTAAGGTGGCTAACGCATTCACCTGGAGGTGTTGTTGTCCGGGTTTGTAGGATCCCCCATACCCGGTGCAGATACCCATGAGCTTCCCAAAGGCCTGCACGTTTTTAACATGAGACATAACGTATTAGGTTATTTATGCTTGTACACGTAGTTGACTAGTGCTTGTTGTCAGAAACACGCACATTTTTTGAAACTATATTTTTTAAAAAAACTGCAACACAAAAGCGACTGGCACGTTTGAATGCATTTTTTCATGCACAATCTCCGTTGTAAAACTGCTTTTCGCCAAAGGGTAGAAAAGTGCCGATGAATGTAACCAATACATCACGTAGGTACTTGCCTGTGTATATCCATGTGAAGTCGTGAAAATTGCAAGCGTTGAAACGGTCCATCCGCTGGGAATACCGGGCTACTTGAAAGGATAATCTGGAAACAAGTTCAAGTCTGGTATTGGGAAGTTTGCTTCTGGTAAAACCGTTCGGGTGCTTGTGCAGCAACTTCCGGTGCGTGTGTAATCGTACCGGTGCCAACATCACCAGTGCCGATGCGATTGCAGGTTTGTTCGGTTGGTATGCAGTTCGGATATATTCACCTGCTAATCCGTTCGGTCCGTGTGTGATCCAACCGATGCGAACATCACCACGACCGATGCTACTGCAGATTCGTTTGGTCGGTGTGCAGATTCGTTCTACGAGCGTGCAGCAATGAAATAGTCGCCTGTAGCATTGATCGATTTGATTTCAGTGGAATTGACAGAAGGTGCGTGTTGTAAACGGGCGCCAGTTCAGGGGTAACCCTCTCTCTGAGAATGGCAGCAAAAAGGCACGCGTTACAAACGCGTGCCCCGTAGGAAATTTTCAGAAAATCTTTTACAGATCTATGGCGTAAAATTTTAGTGTATGACTCTGCGTATACAATGTATTACCAATTAAGAAAGAGGACGCTACATCATCTCGTATGGTTTCTTTTGGATATACAACCAGTCGTGTATCCGTCAGGGTTAACGGATCGAACATGTTGAGGTATTGGTTTTCCGTATCAACTGAGATGTAGTAAATCTTGTTGTTATACCTGTAATTAGCCCTAACCAGTTGTTCTCTGATCAGCGTAGGACCTGAGTTTCCATCTATAATTTCCAGTAAGCGGTTGTTAATGTCGTATTCAAACAAGGTCTTGATTTCAGAGCTACCGTATGAATTAGAGATGACATATAGCTTTCCTTCGCGTTCGAAAGAAAAAAGTAAATCAGGTCTAATGACCCAGACGGCTGCCCTGCGTTTCCACTGCAAGGACGGCAGATCAAACTCATGGACTACCAGCGAATCTCTGCTTTGACCGTCAACAGATACAGATTCCAATGCAAAAGCGAAAGCCTGATCATTGTGAGTAATTGTTTCAACTCTCCGAACAGTACCCCCTGCAAAGGGAGGTAACTCTGTACACAATCCTGTCTCCAGGTTAAATTCAAACATGGTTCTACTCATGTCTGAAGGAGAGCCCCCATATCCAAAACCGACAAAATAGCGATTCCCTATTGTAAAGCTAGTCATGTCACTCTTCGTAAAAAGTCCTTGTAGAAAATTAGCGTTTGTAAAGGCCGTATGTTTCCAAGCATCCTTTTCAGCATCAAACTCTGTTAATGATGAAACCGTGAAGTCTGGATTGCGCGTAAACGTATAGCCTTTTCCACCTTTGGTGAAGGACATTTTAGGATGGTTTGATACCGGAGCATTTGAAGAGGTATTCGGCTCGTATTTATAAAACGTGAGTGGTGGAACGGTTTTCACCTCACTAGCCGCAGAATAGATGACGGTGTCTGCCACGCGAATTGCTGAACGGACAAAATAAGTTGAATTACTTCCAAGCTGTGTAATTCGTTTTTGAAACACGTCATTGTTACTGACAATGGTTGTTGCCAGGGGAATAATCTGTGGTGTCGTAAACTTATTGTCTGCACTATACTCCACATCAACTGATTTAATCGTCTGGTCTCCCCTTTTGATAACTTGAATGGTTGCTGTCAACGCAGTAGATCCCACATTTTTTACGCTAAACAGAGCTGCCGGGTAAATCTTTGGTGCAGGAGGTTCTGGCTCTGGCACTGGTGTTGGCTCGGGGTCTTCCTTCTTACACTGCACAAATACCAATGTAAAAATTAGAATCAATAAGGAAGAAGTAAGCCAACGATAAGATGGGGTGCTCATTTTTGACGCAAACAGCATAGAAGTACTACGTTAGAAATTTGAGGCCGAAATATACTGCTCAGATCGCAAGGATAAAAATGAACGAGTACGCTCCCTAGGAAGTCATCACATGATCCTCCGTGTGTGGCATATATCACTTCGCTACAATCACAACTTCGTATCTATGTGCCCGTTGAAGACTTAGTAATTCATAAAAGGCACGCGTTACAAACTCGCGCCAGTTTAAGGCGGATCGAGTCTCCGTTTGATTAACTTAAATAAACTAAGCCAACAAAATCTTATCCGGTGTGATGGGCAAATCGCGCAAGCGTTTTCCGGTGGCATTATAAATGGCGTTGGCAATCGCGGCAGCGCAACCAATAATCCCCACTTCTCCCAAACCTTTTGAACCGGTTGGATTGATGTTGGGGTCGGGCTTATGAATAAAGTCTACTTCAATAAGGGGGGCATCTGCATTCACCGCAAAATGATAGCCGGCAAAGTCATTGCCAATCAAGCCACCGACTCTTGCATCCACCTTCTGTTCTTCCATTAAGGTCATCCCAATACCTCCAATGGCTGCTCCTGACATTTGATTCGCGGCTGCTTGTGCATTCACAATCTTTCCACCATCTGCCACGCAAACCATTCTGTCAATTTTCACTTTTCCTGTTTTGCTATTGACGCGCACTTTGCAAAAATGTGCAGCCGATGAGCAGAAGGAATACTTCTGTCTTTCCTCGCCAGGGCCGGAACTTGCTTCTACTTCTAGCACGTTAAGATTGTGCGTTTCCCATAAGCTTGTATAGGCAATCGCATGGTTACCATTGGTCTTAAACGACAGGTGACTTTCTGAAAGTATAATATCTTCTGTTGTGGCATTCTTGTACACCTCGTCCTGCACACTTGCATAGTCAGCCAGTTTTTGTTTGAGTGCTTTACTCACCGCAACAATCGCTCCGCTAATAGATGATAAGCCTGTACTTCCTCCCTGACTTGGTGCCGGTGGAAGAGTCGAATTTCCCAGTTCAATTTTTATTTTCTGTTTTGATATTCCGGTGATCTCACTGGCGATGTTTTGCATGGCCGTGCCGGTACCGGTGCCAATGTCGGTCATCGCAGTTTGTACCGTAAGGCTACCATCCTTTTGCATTTGAATCGCTGCGCTCGCATTGCCCCGCCCAGCATTCCACATGCCGACTGCCATGCCATAGCCAATGTTCCAATCACCTTCTTTTACTTGTCCCGGCAACGCCTTGCGCTCACTCCATTGAATGCGTGCAGCTCCCTTCTCGATGCATTCGTTGATGTAGTTGGTAGACCAGGGTAAGCCTGTGTCGGGACTTTTCTCTAACGAAAGATTTTTCATGCGGAGTTCCACCGGATCTTTCTTCAACACATAGCTCAATTCATCAATCGCACTTTCAATAGCAAAATCACCTGTGCAATCGCCTGGGCCTCGCATCCAGGTGGGGGTGCTCAGGTTGAGTGGAACGATGGAGGATTCTGTTTTGAGATTATCAATGCTGTACACCAATCGTGCAATGCGGGTAATGCCTTCATTAAAATTCTCATAGACAGAAGTGCTGTGTTGGGCCTGATGCAAAAGACCAAGGAACTTCCCATCCTTATCCGCTGCCAATTTTATTTTCTGCCACGATTGCGGTCGGTAGCCAACCGCTGTAAACATCTGCGGTCGTGTGAGCATTAGTTTTACGGGACGATTGACCTGGCGAGCTGCTAAAATAGTGGCCAGTACATGAGGCCATACACGCAAGCCTGAACCAAATCCACCGCCCACAAATTCGCTGATCACTTCGATGTTATCCGTAGGAATGTCAAACAAGCGCGCAAATGTTCGTTGCACATTATTAACTCCCTGATTCTTGTCGTACAATTTTAATTTATCCTGACTGATCCAGTGCGCAATGGTCGCATGCATCTCCATCGGGTTATGGACTTCCGCTGCAATGTTGTATTCTGCTTCCACTATGTTCTGCGCATCGCTCCATGCTTCCATAGAACCTCGCTCCTTTCCAGCCATGCTCAGCGGTGTGCTTGCCTGTGCTTCTCTGAAATCAACCACAAACTTTTCTGTGGTGTAGGTTACTTCTACTAATGAAGCAGCATACGTGGCATCCTCCAACGTCTCCGCCACTACGATGGCGATGGGTTGACCCTTAAAAAATATTTTATCAGTATGAAAGACAGGCAAACCAAAGCGAGACTCTTTTATTTTGGTCTCATCAGCAAAGCCAGGCACAAGCGGTTTGTTTTGATGCGTAAGTACATCCAATACCCCTTTTACTTGTTTGGCATTGGTTACATCAATCGCTTGAATGCTTCCTGCGGCAATGGTGCTTCCTACTAATGCGCCATAACAAACATTCTCTACAGTGTATTCGGCTGCGTATTTTCCTTTGCCCGTTACCTTGGCAATGCCTTCTACTCGCCCTTCGGCTGCTGTGGTGATGGAGTCTTGATCCTCAAAAAAAAGCATAGTGTTGTATTAAGTCGTTAAACAATTTTGTAATGCCGTCTCGATGGCACCTTGCAACATCAACTTCTTAAAGCCATTGTGCGCCAGCGGCTTTACATCCTTTGCAGCCATCGCTGCAGCTTCTTTAAAATGAACAGCATTGGCCTCTTTGCCTTTTAAGTATTGTTCCGCCTCATACCAACGCCAAGGCTTATGTGCCACACCGCCTGATGCCAATCGTGCTTCCTGAATGGTGTTTCCCTTCAGATCGAGGGCTGCAGCTACCGAAACCAGTGCGAAGGCATACGAATCGCGATCTCTTACTTTTACATACGCACAATTTTTATGGAAATCGTTTACAGGAATTTCGATGGAATGAATCAAGGCGTTAGCAGGTAAGTTGGTATCCTGCTGTGGTGTGCTTCCTGGCAAGCGATGAAAATCGCTAAAAGGAATTGTGCTATTCTTTTGATTTGATTGAGTGACTACCACAGCGGCATCCAGGGCTGCCAAGGCAATACAAAAATCAGAGGGATGCACGGCCACACATTGCTCACTATAGCCAATGATGGCACTCATTCTGTTTTCTCCTTCTACCGCACTACAACCACTGCCTGGCTGTCGCTTATTGCACGGTGTTGTTATATCGTAAAAGTAAGGACAACGGGTACGCTGTAGGAGATTACCACCTGCAGAAGCCATGTTGCGTATTTGTGGAGAAGCCCCTGCCAGGATCGCTTTGGCCAACAAGGGATAGTTTGTCAAAATGTTTGCATCCAGGGTAACGGTACTGTTACGCACCATCGCGCCAATGCGTATCCCCTTTTTATGTGCTTCTATTTTGTCAGAGAGCATGCTGGTGATATCGACCAACTCATCGGGTTGCGAAATGTGCTTCTTCATTAAGTCCAACAGGTTGGTGCCTCCGGCTATGAATTGCGTAGTTTCTTTCTTAGCGGATAAAGTCTTTGGTAGACTTTCTGCTTTGGTAAAGGCGAAGGGCTTCATCGTGCAACTTTTTGGATAGACTCAACAATACCATTATAAGCTCCGCACCGGCAGAGGTTTCCGCTCATAAATTCTTTTATCTCGGCTACAGAGCGGGTATGCCCCTCTTTCACGCACGCCACGGCAGACATAATCTGTCCGGGGGTGCAATATCCGCACTGAAAGCCATCACACTCGATGAAGGCCTGCTGCATAGGATGAAGTTTATCTCCCACTGCTAATCCTTCTATCGTTGTTACCTTTTTACCAGGGAGCATGGCAGCCAGCGTAAGACAACTCAACACGCGCTCCCCGTCTACATGAACCGTACACGCACCACATTGCCCATGATCGCAACCTTTCTTTGTTCCCGTTAGCTGCAGATTTTCGCGCAAGAGATCCAACAAGGTAGTGCGCGTATCTGCGGATAGTTGGTATTCCTTTTTGTTGATGGTGACCACCAGTGGTAGCGTCTGTTTGGCAGGAACTATAAAGTTCTTGACCTCTTGATAAAAGGCTTTGACGGTGGAGGGAAGCGCTGCCAGCGCAGTGAAGGCCGCAGCAGTTTTTAAGAAAAAACGCCTGCTGTACAGATGTTCCGTTTTCATACTCACAAGTTTAGATGGATTTGCTTGCGCACATAGTTAAAGATAGCAAAAAATGCCGGGGGTTGTGGGCTGTCAGGGTTGACTGGTGTGATCTGGTGATGGGCGTCAGAAAAGTAAGGCTTGGTTTTTCCTCTGCTGAATTATAAAGGGATGTGGTGAAAGCGCGCCTTTGCAAGCGCAAACATTTTCTGACACTACATGACAGAAGAAAAGTTTCATCCAGCATTTCCCGCATATCAATTTCAATCATACGGCTGATTTGTGAAATGGGCACATCATTGGCGCTTCCTTCAAAAGGATTAACGGATGCCTCTCCTACCGTATCGAGTGTATGCAAGGCCCAGGTAACAACAGCAGAGAAGGGAATGTTAAACCAAATGGTATAGCCATTCAAAAAAGTACCACTACCCAAATTTTCAAATTCACGTAGCAGTCCGAATGGTGCCAGCACGACAAAGATCAACAACAGGTAAGTAGCAATGGAAGCGAAATTGCGAGGATATGGAAAATTTTTAATGCGCTCTGCCTTGCCTTGACCCTCCGTGAGTCGTATTAATGCTTCTTGTAATTGCGTCCATTGAAAATCGTTAAGACTCCCGGATCTTCTCAAGTTGGCAAGTTCTTCCGATTGTTTGGCGCTCAATTGTGTAGCTCTGTTCTTTTTGGAAAGAATGTAAACGAGCTCTTGCTCTGACAAGTATCGTTTCAACTCAAGATCCAGCGTGCTCATTCTTTCCGGTATTTGATAGTGAGCTTCCTGAAACTCTTTATTTCTTTTTAGCAGCATATTTTCCCAGACGCGTGTCTCGCGCAGTTGGAAACGCAAGGCCGTAAGCCAGGCAAAATGCCGGTAAAATATTCTACGTATCGTTTCAGTATTGTTTTGATTCAGCGCATCGCGAAGTGTGTAGGCAAAGCTGCGGCTGTCGTTAACAATAGCGCCATAAATTTGTCGAGCTTCCCACATACGATTATAGCTGGCATTATTTTTAAAACCGACAATAAAGGCTACTGCAGTACCCATAATGGCAATGGGTTGCCAGGGTAAAACAAGAAAGGTGAGTCCGATGGCGTATAAACTCGTAGGGATGGCGCTTAGCAATAACATCCAATAGGTGTCTCCCCGTGTCCATTTGATAAATTCAATCGGGGAATAGCGTTTTCCAATGTGCATTATAAGTAGTTGTTAGGGTAACGCTAAGTTGCTTTAATTTTTCATTCTTCTAAATCTATAGAGGTGTAAATTTTGAAGTTATTTGAATTGCAGCATAACAATCGTGCAATACGTATGGGGTATTTAAACTTAAAGGCACGTATTGGAAAAGTGCGATAGTTCAGGGTATGTCCTGTACTGATGAAGATCACGAGTAAGGATGAGCCGAGTCCTTTTTACTTACTATTCTTTTTCCGTATTTGTTTGAACACAAATAGAAATGAGTATGAAAGTCTTAGAAGGAAAAGTGGCCATCATCAGCGGAGCTGGTTCTGGCATTGGTGAGGCGAGTGCGCTTCTATTCGCCAAAGAAGGCGCCAGCGTAGTGGTAGCCGATATTAATGAAAAGCATGGACACGATGTGGTAAATAAAATTAAACTGGCCGGAGGTGAAGCCAGTTTTGTGAAGACCGACACTGCTCTACCAAAAGATCATGAGCATTTGGTGAAGGAAGCAGTAAGACTTTATGGACACCTTGACATTGCGGTAAACAATGCCGGTATTGGTGGACCTTTGGGTATTACAGGAGAATATCCACTGGATGGATGGCAAAAAGTAATTGACATCAACCTATCTGGTGTATTTTATGCCATGCGCTATCAACTTCCTGCCCTGCGTAAAGGGGGCAGTATTGTGAACATTGCTTCTATACTGGGAATGGCGGGTGCGCGACAATCACCCGCCTATGTGGCCGCCAAGCATGGTGTGGTAGGACTTACCAAAGCAACTGCTTTGGAATATGCCGATAAAAACATTCGTATTAATTCGGTTGGGCCTGGCTACATCAAAACACCCTTGCTCACTAACACGCTCGATGAAGCCACCATGGAGGCGATTGCAAAGCTCCATCCCATCGGTCGATTAGGGGAATCGAAAGAAGTAGCTGAACTCATTTTGTGGTTAGCGTCTGATAAATCATCTTTTGTTACCGGCTCCTACTATCCTGTGGATGGAGGTTATCTCGCACAATAAGGAAGAATAACACTGGGGCGCCTTCATGATTGATTTTTCTTAAGGCACAATATTATTTTTTGTAAAGAGAAAAGAAAAAAGAAAGCTCCTTTTGATCGGAGCTTTCTGTACACGCAACTACGTCTGGGGTACTTTAACTGTTACGCGCATGAAGGTGGCTGGAATGACCGTGCGATTTGGTAATCTGCTTTCGTTTTGATGTGTAAGCAAGTCTTCTAGTTCCTTCTGTAGTTGATCTGCCTTTCCATTTTTTTCGGCTGCTTCGAAGGCATTCATGGTAGGGCCGTAGTACGTTTTAAACGTGTGTACAAATTCGGAAGGTGAGCCAGCAAAATTGAAGGTATAGGTGTCGCGCAGAAAGGAAATGTTTTTCGAAGGAATGCCTGCTTTTTCAAAGCGTTCCATCGCGTGATTTTCTACTCCCCAAAGCATAGGACTGATAAATCCTTCCGGAGGTGGCGGAGTGTAGGATGACCTGATTTTTAGCAATTACCCATGATAATTTTTCCACCAGGCTTGGTTACGCGCACCATTTCTTTTGCTACGTCAAAGGGTCGTGGCGCGAACATGGCGCCAAAGATGCTTACTAAACGATCAAAAGAAGAAGACTCCACTTCTTTCAAGTCACAAGCATCCCCTTCCTGAAAAGTAATGTTACTAAGTTTCTCCTGCCGTGCACGTTGTTTACCCGCTTCTACAAGATTGCTGGCGATGTCCACCCCTACTACACGGGCTCCTTGCTTGGCTGCCGGAATGGCGGTGGTTCCATCACCACATCCCAGATCGAGTACATTCATATCCTTGCCGATTCCTAGTTGAGAAATCAGTGCTTCTCCACTTTCGCGCATAGTGGTGGCAATTCGGGTAAAGTCTCCCTTTTCCCACAGGGCTTTGTTTGGATTCATTGGATCGTTTTGGTTTTAATTTGTAAAAGTTCAGTTAAAAAAGCTTTGCCTTGTTCAGCACCTGTGTCACGATAATGATCACGATGACTATCCCCATCAGGAGGGTAAATACCTTCTCGCCTTTTGAGATACGTTTCATATACTCTTCCATTCGTTTTTTTGAATTGATACGGCAAAGCTAGGACAGCCGTTCATGCTGGGACTTGGCAGCATCTGCCAATAACATGTACAGAGGTGCCAAATTGATCAAATCAAGGCTTTTGATACGTATTCACAAGCAAAAGCAATGCAGGTACATGGCTGCGCTGTTATGGCACCAATGTCTTAGACAGATTTGTCCGCATGTTGATTTTGACTACGCTCTTCATAACTGGAAGGTGACGTGCCAAAGTGCTTCTTAAAGGCTTTTGAAAAATGTGAATAGTCCTCAAAGCCCACCATCAGGGCAATTTGAGTAGCGGAATCGACACGGTTAGCAATAAGTTTGGCAGCCCTTCGAAGTCGTATGCTTCGAATCAGTTCACTGGGCGGAAATCCAGTGATGGATTTGATCTTCCGATGCAGGCTCGTCCGGCTCATGTTCATCTCCGTGGCCAATTTCTCTACACTCAATTGTGGATCACTGATGTTATCATCTACTAATGAAATAGCTTTCTTTAAAAGTTTTTGATCGTATGATTCTAACGCTTCTTGCGTTTCCACCGTCAGGGAATCCTTATAGCGGTCTACCGTTTCCTGATGTTGTCGTGTGAGGTAGTCAATTTCTAAATTGAGCATTTCGCGGTTTTTGCGATGTCGAAATCGTTGTACCTGCACTATCGAGATTGATAGAATACCTACCAGAACACTAAAGCCGATCCATAGATTTTTCCAAATAGTCATAATTCTCTTTTCGCTCTCTAGTAGTTTAATGTTTTGCTCCTTAAGTTGAAGTTCGTGCTTTGCTTCCAGCTCAACAATCTGTCTTATTTTGGTTGAATTCAACAAACTGTCGCGTACCTCATAATATCTTCGCAAGAAGACAACGGCTTCGTTTCCCCTACCCTGTTGAAGTTTGATCTCTACCAGGCCGGCATAGGCATGGCGAATCACTCTGCGAAGGCCAAGCGTCTGTGCCAACTGCAGCGCCTCGCTCAGATTTGCTTCAGCACGTGTTAAATCCTGTTGCTTCAGGTAAGTGTGTCCAATAATACTTGTAATAGAGGCCTCAGCTATTTTATTGTTAGTCTCTTTTGCTAATGCCAAGGCCCGTGTAAAATAGGAAAAGGCCAGCGTAGTGTTTTCAGGCAAATAGCATTCTCCGATATTAGAAAGGATTCTTGGGAAATTGATTGGGTCAACCTTATGTTCCCTGCCTATCTCAAAAGCCTTGTTATAATAGTAGAGCGCACTATCTGTTTTATGATTGATGAAGAGAATGACACCTTTTAAATTATAGATGCTTAAGACCTGTTCCCAATTGTCCTGCTCGTTTGCCAAGTGTTCAGCCATTCCAATAAATTCCTGGGCCTTTATATCTTCCCCCAAATCCATATAGCCTCTTGCCAGAATATAGTAACTCTCAGATTCTGTAGGCATGTTTGTACCTTGGCTCGTATACTCCAGAGCCTCCATGGCAGCCTGAATGGCGAGATCGTTATCCCCCAAAGTCCAAAAGCAAAAACCTTTCAGATTGTTAGCTTCAGCAATTCCTTTGTTATAATTAACTTCCTGTGCAAGTAATAAGGCCTGATCAGCATAACTCAGTGATCGGTATGAATCCACCCACTTACTCTTTCTCCCTAATTCAAGGAGGTACTTAACCAAACTGGTGTCTCGCGGGTGTCTTATACTATCGGAAAGAAGGGAAAGATCAGGTTGACTGAATACAGGAATTGAAAAGAATACCAGCATTACAAGGCAAATCCGCTTCATGGCAGCAAATTACAAAACTTAACGAATGCTTTTGGAGCTACGCTACTTGCCTGAAGGGATTCCAAAACAAGCAAAACACTCGCTTTAAATGAGGTACAACCACTGAACTGTTAAGATCCTCTATCTCATTAAAGAATGGCAAATCCGCTTATTCTTAGCGTTCCACAATTAATTTGATGATTCACTTTGATATTCAAAGTACTTTTTAATAGCTTTGCAAAGCCATGAAAACAAAGTCGATTTCTTTAGAATGTTGGAATACCAAAAGAAAGGATGAGAAAAACCTCTACACATATCTTAAAAGAGACATGTCCATTTTTTTTCAATCGTACACTGATTAGTAATAGATAAAGAGAAACAGATAAATTAAATATCTTATGGAAAAGCAATTAAAATTTTATCAAACCGTACCGGGCGTTGCATTGGCCACCTTACTTGTACTATCCATCCCCTTGATCGCTATGCAATTTACCAATGAAGTAAATTGGAGTTTGGCAGACTTTATTCTTATGGGTGCGCTCCTTTTTAGTGCAGGTGCATCTTATATATTGATTACACGGTATGCCAATAATTTTGTCTATCGTCTTGCCATGGCTGCAGCCATTGGTTCTACCTTGCTCATGATTTGGGCAAACCTTGCGGTAGGTCTTATTGGTTCAGGACCTCATGCTGGAAATTTGTTCTACGGTGGAGTGGTTGTGCTGATTGTTGCAGGTGCAATCCTATCAAACCTGAAGGCTAAAGGAATGCAGTATGCCATGTTTACTGCAGCAGGTTCGCTTGTCTTACTTGCCTCTATTGCCCTTTTAAGTAAGATGCAAGAATACCCAGGAAGCTCCGTTCAAGAAATAATTGGTGTCAATGCTTTTTTTGCAACACTTTATTTATTGACAGGTTTATTATTTCGGAATGTAATGCTGAATGATTCAGAGAAAAAAGCTGCTGACTAACCATTCTTTTGATCTGCAGTTACTATTTATTAGATCTGTACACAGTAATGACTTTATCCAAGAAAGTATATTTTGTAGAGAAGAATTCCATAGTACGGCAGATTTGGGGAAAAAGTGATACGATCCTTTTCATTTTCGCAGGTGCTTCAGCAGAGTTTGCTTTGAACAAGGCAGTAGACTGGCTTTACTTTACAAATCGTCTTCCGGCAGATCCAATAGGAAGACTATTCTCCACGGTATCCTACGCACAAACTATTGTCTTTTCTGAAAAACAAACTGCCTTGCGAGCCATTGAAGCGATGGCCACCATTCATGCTACGGTAGAAGCGAAACGCGGAACAACCATCCCCGATTGGGCGTATCGGGATGTGCTTTTTCTCTTGATCGATTATTCAATCCGATCCTTTGAAGTGCTGGAACGGAAACTGAGTTGGACAGAAAAGAATGAGGTGTTTCAGGTCTTTACTAACTTGGGAAGACATATGGGATTGAAAAGCTTACCTCAAACTTTTGATGAATGGGTAAGGATGAGGCAAGAGCACTTAGAACAAAATTTACAAAGCAGCGAGTATTCGAAAGATCTGTTCAGACAATACCGCAAGCATTTAGGCAGTTTTCGCTACGCTATTTTGCTGCGTGTGCAGGCACTCGTAGTGCCACAAAGCGTGAGGGATCTGTTATCCTTCCCTAAAAAATCCAGAACACTAACGTTGATTACGCTCTATAAGATAAGTAAAGTCCTAAGACTGGATTGGTTCATGAAAGAGCTTCTGCTTCCGGCAAAATACAAAAAGCAGATGAAGGCACTGGACATTTAACCTCGTCCTATCTGCATCAATGTGATCCGTTTCTCTTTCTCAAAAAGAATCAACTGACTTAGTCTTTAAACTTGTAACAAAAGAAGTCACCAGCGCTTGAAGGGCTTGCCGTGTTTCGTCATCCGCTACTCGTCCATCTTTTACTTTACTGCGAATATTGGAAATCAATAAGGTATTCTTCGGATAAAGTTCAGCAGCCAGCGCAGCAAGAATGTATTGCATAGACTCATGCGCTTTAACGCCCTGTGAAGAAGCCGTAACGAGAGCAACAGGTTTATGGAAAAAATCACCCGTTCCTACGGTCCAGTCCAAGGCATTCTTCAAAGCCCCGGGTACGCCAAACGCATACTCGGGGCTTGAGATAAAAATGCCGTCAGCTTTTTTGAGAATGGCTTTAAAATCCTTCACTGGTTCCGGGTCCTCTTCCCGGTCATCGAAAGCCGGTACAGAAGCAAGATTATCATACGCCTCAAAGACTATCTCCGCAGGAAGCATGCGTACTATTTCTTCCAGAATCACATGGCTGGAGGAGTGTTGACGAATGCTTCCGCATATGCCGATAATTGTTTTTACTTCCATACGTAAACTACTATTAAGTCTAGCGGTAAATGATTAGTCTCTTGCAACGTCAATTTTTAAAAGCCAGTTCACACCTTGCTAAAAAAACGAGAATTGACATGTCTAACGAGAGATCTGTTGTTTCCGTTTAATTGAGGCCAGATAGTTATTCACATAGTTGGACACTGTCTTTAAGGAAATCAATCCAATAATTTCAAATAACTCCTGTTCCTTCACTTCTTCATCCTCAAAATAATCCAACACCAGGTCCGGATAAATGTCATTGCCTGAGTAGTAGATATATTCTGCAGCCTTTAATAATTTATTAAGACGCCCCAAACTCGTATCCTCTTGACGCAGAATGGCTTGTACATCGTCCTCTGACAAACCCGCTTTTTTTACCAGGAAAGTGTGTCCTTTTATACAAGACTCACACTTATTCAATATGGAGATTTTCAATTCAATGGCATTTATCTCGAGATCACTTAGGGAAGACTGCTCCATACTTTGAGTACCCTGGAGATACAAGTATGCGAGTGGTACACTTCGTTCAGCCATTTCTTTTACCACCCCAGGTATCATTCCATAACTTTCTGTCGATAGGGTGTAAACAAGTTCTTTTGTAATGTTCATAGATGTCACTTTTAGATTATACTCTCATCCAGTCAGCGTGCCACTGAATAATACTTTGTTTGATCTGAGCTGGTGTTTTAGATTTTGTTGCAGGGTTACGAATCATCTCCACCAACTCCTCATCGCTGCAAAAGCGTAAGGCCAACAATTGTGCAGTTGAAAAGTGATTTTCTATTTCATCCAGCCGCTTGTTAGTGAGCAAATAATACCGGAGTCGCAACTCGACACGAATGATTCTATCCTGATTTTTCTTGGCATAGTCACGTGACAGAAAAATGCTGAGGTGTAAAAGCACCGCAGAAATAGCGAGTAAGATACTTGTCAAATCGAAACGAAAAAAAATGTTTACGATTGCTGCAGGTACCAAGGCTAGCGAAAGTGGCACAGCAAAGTAATGATACACTGGATGCATTCGTACATGATTGATAAAAGATTGCTTTTCCATTTTTTGATTCTTTAATTTTTACTTACAAAAGGTAAGTCTTGTATCAATTGCCAGTTCCCCTCGTCAGAGAGAACTAAATGATAGAACGTATCAAAGGTTACTGTTTTCCCTTTTAAGCGTACATGCGCTGCGGCATTCTTATTCACAATCTCAAGAGAGAGTATTTCCAGTGTGCGTACATCCCCTCCCAATTTGCCTTCTTCAATGAGTGCCAGGTATTGATCTTTTGTCATGATGTTCACAGTGGTAGAGCCCATTACTTGATTGGCCACTACGCGAAAGTGTGAATGCAGTACCTGTTTCAGTTGCTCTACGTTCCGACTGTCACCTGCTTTCACAAATTCTTCAAGGGTTGCTTTTACCTGCATTTCTGTACTGTTTACAGGCGCACTAGGCACGTTTACTTGTAACATGGATAAGCTGGCAACCGATAGACCGGTAAGCAGCGTAGCAATTTTATTTATTGATATATCAATCATTTGGGTAAAGTTTTTAGAATTAAATAGATAGTAAAAGTTAACGAGTGTTGTTTCAAGCATCAGGATGTGTTAAAGGTATTCATGGTCGTCTGTAGTTGATTTTGTGTAGTGAATAAATAACAAGTTGATATATCAATTATTAAGGCAAATTTTTATTCCAGGCTGTTGATTATTTTCTGCAAACTTTGTCGTAATTGATCCTGTTCCTTTTCAGTCAGGCTCTCAATTCCTTTTTTTCGAACGTTTTTCACAATCATAAAGGCTTGCTCCATAAACTTTTCCCCTGCCGCAGTCAACGTAAGTTCATAGGCACGTCTGTCGGCACCTGCTTCTTTCGTAACCAGTTTTTTTTCCAAGAGTAGATCTAAAATGCGAGTAATCGATGCTCTGTCTTTAAAAATAGCGTTGGCTAATTCGATTTGTGTAATGCGCTCAGAATCGCTGATTTTCTTAAGCACCAGCCATTGGTCCACAGTAATTTCAAGACCAGCCTCGCTAAAACGAACCTGTGAATACCTGCGAATGACCTTATTGGTCTTTTCAATAAGATAAAACAAAACATCTTCTAATTTTTGATTTTTCGCCATATTGTTGATATATCAACGGTAAACCTACCAAAAGGTTGGGAGAATTTCAAATATTTTTCAGGATAGCAGCCTAACCCTTCACGCAGGACAAAAAAATCGTCAATTTCCACCAACGGTTAAACATTTGTGCTGCCCTTTGTATTTTAGAAGCATGAAAAGTATCTACAACACGTTTTTGTCCATTACCTTATTAATTACTGCGTCAGTGGCCGATGCGCAAAATCTGTCATCTGCCCCCGATATTCTGCAAACAGACCAGGGACAACTTACTATTCAGCCAATTTTTCACGGAACCATCGTCTTTACCTGGAACAACAAAACAATCTACATCGATCCCTATGGCGGAGCAAAAGCGTTTGAAGGTATGGCTCCAGCCGATATGGTGATCATAACCGATATTCATGGCGATCATCTTAACCTGGAAACACTCGCATCCTTGCAGACCTCTTCGGCTGTTTACATTGTACCTCCGGCAGTAGCCGAAAAATTGCCAGAACAATACAAGAAGAATTTGGTAGTGCTTAAAAATGGAGAGACCACCACGCAACTTGGCATAACGATAGTAGCCATTCCTATGTACAATCTCCCAGAAACAGACGACTCTCGTCATCCAAAAGGAAGAGGCAATGGTTATGTACTTACGATGGGAGAAAAAAGAATTTACATTTCAGGCGATACAGAAGACATTAGTGAAATGAGGGCTTTACAAGCCATTGATGTTGCTTTTGTTTGTATGAATGGACCAACCATGGACATTCAACAAGCCGCAAGTGCAGTGCTGGAATTTAAACCAACAATTGTGTATCCTTTCCATCATCGCGGAAGTGACATAGAAGCCTTTAAGAAACTAGTAGAGGATGGAAAATTGGGAATAGACGTGCGCTTGCGCAATTGGTATCCGCAGTAATTCTACCAGAAGATTTTCTATTTTAGCAGACAGCACTTCTTAAACTTCAAACCACTTCCACAGGGGCAAAGATCGTTTCGTTGAATTTCCCTTTTAGAAATAGTAGTAATAGTAAAAGTGCTAGCCGTATCCTGATTGAAAGCTTTCGCAAGAAGTGCATATAACTGAGGGTGATTTTGTTGTAGTAAATGAGGCCTCTCAAAAAAGTACTCACCTACCACTGCAAAGAATTCACGTTCATGCGTGGCTCCGTAAGGATTAATATCGGAATCTCCTTGGCGAATAGCTTCCGTCTTTTCTCGAATTAACTTCAACCCGGGTAGGCTAAATTTCTGATTAGCCAGCGTAGCTGGCAGACCGTCTATACTACCGTCTTCTTTATCCAGTAAGTGAATAAATTCGTGGACTCCAACATTTTGTTTATCTGTATCATTATCAAAGCCACGGTGTAAGGATGGCTTGGATAGGATCATTTTCCCCTCCAACACTCCCCCGCTGCCCACCATTCCTGTAATGGTCTCTTCTTTGCTGTTGATGGAGTAGTTACTATCAAACGAGTCAGGGTACAGTAACACTTCATCCAAAAAAGTATAATCCCAACCCGGAAAACCGAACACTGGAATGGCAGCACTGCTGGCCACCAATAATTTATCTGTAATGGTTACTTCAGTATTAACCCCGCTTATTCTCACTTTTTTCAAAAAACGGCTGATGTCCTGTTCGAAGCGTTTCTTGTCACTTTCGCTAAGGTTATGATAGAATAGAACCTTTTGCTTAAGAATCCCTTTCCAGAAAGTTGGAAATTCAATAGCCGGTTCATCTGGCTTTTGTTGAAAAAAGCTTTTGTAAAGAATGGCTGCTATTATAACTATGATAAATCCCCACAGCATAGAAATGTTTCAACCAATTTACGTACAATATACTGGGTTGCGGTAAGATCTTCTGTTTCTTTTCCGCTCGTTTTATAGATATGTTTAATCGAAAGAAAGTCAGTGTTTAGAGAGTATTACTGGAAAATCAAATCACCAGGCTTTTATTCCATTGCCTTGGCAGACTGAAACATTTCTGCAGTAATGGACCCTGCTTCATTACTATCTGAATCCACCAGAATTTTCCAAATGCCTGCTTCCTTGCGAAGCACTACGTGGAATTTTCCAAAGCTTTCTCGTTTTTCGCCATTGGCAGAGATCGTTTCATTCTTAAAATACCCGATCTCGTACGCCAGTGTACCGTTGCTAATACGCTCCGTAAAACGAAGCTCAAACGTGTAGTGAGTTTTGTTTTTTTTGAATACTCTCCTTCCAGGCTGGCCAACCTGCCTCCATTCCCTTTTTATATTCCTCCAAGCCCATTACTTTTTTACGATTGATTTCTGCTCGCACAAGATCAGTGGAATGAAGTGCCGCAAAGACAGTAACATCTTGTGTCATGATAGCCCTCGTAAAAGGTTTCCAGACTTGTTCGTTAATAGCTGCCTGATCATGTTGTGCGTAACTGCCGCTGACTGCCACCACCAAAAGGGTGAGTATTCCTACTATCTTTTTCATTGATCTTTTTAGTGTCGTACAACCAGTCTATACGAAGCGTGGCGTTTCAGGGTTACCTGTACTTAAAAGCGACTGAAGTGGCAGCAACCATAAATCAGAACTAAAGAAGATACAGCCGTGATTAACCACAGTGTAAAACCGTACAAAACTGGCTTCACTCCCATTTCGCGGAAGATGGATTTATTCAAACCCATACCAATTAAAAAGAGCACCAGCGTGAATAAAATTTTTGACCCCTGTGTGAGTAAGGGCGCTATCGATTGAACGATGGGGAGATAAGAAGCCAACACAGCAGCCGCTATAAAGAAAAGGATGAAGTAAGGAATGGCGAGTTTCTTTTGCTCGGGTTGCAAGATAACAGCGGCCATCAGGCTTATTGGAATGATCCATAAAGCACGTGTTAATTTTACAGTCGTGGCTAACGCCAGACTTTGATCACCAAATTGTGAAGCAGCTCCTACAACTGAACTTGTATCGT
>LNEN01000052.1 GCA_001464155.1 Cytophagales bacterium Ga0077538
ACGTGCGCAAGAGCGATGCATACAAGCGCTGAAATTGTTTCCAATCTTTTACGACATAGGGCATTCCGCTGGTAGGCATGGATTCGTACATAGTAGGACGAGCGGCCGCCAAACCTGTATCCATCCGTTGCCAAAAAGGAGAGCTGGCAGAAAGAGCCAGCACATGCGGAACAAAATGCAATAGGAAATTATTGAATTGAATGGCAACATCGGCAGAGGGCATTCCAATGTGTATGTGCATGCCATACACGGCCATTCTGCGAATCAGCCAGCGATTTCGGTCTGCTAACTCATGGTAACGCAGAGATGGCGTAATAATACGATCTCTGTAATCAGCTTCGGGATGTGTTCCGGTACTCGAAATTTTTAAGCCCAAAGAAGTAGCAGCACTGTGCACACTTAGCAAAGATTCATGAAGGTCTGCTTCAGCCTGCTGCGCTGTTTGACAGATGCCCGTTACCACTTCAATCATACTCTGAAAAAACTCTTTCGTCAGTTTTTCCTTATTCAACAGCTTGATTACTTCTTCTGCACGAGGCGTTAGGAGAAGTGTTTCTCCATCCAAAACCTGCAATTCCAATTCCACTCCCAAGGAAAGTGCCGTTTTTGATGGATTAAATGCCAGGGGTTCATTCTTCATCAGTTCGAAATAACTACTTTTGATAAATAAGGCAAGTCATTTTCTATGTGTGGCATCACGGGTATTTTCGCTTTTAATCTTCTCGGCAAAATCAATAAAATTCACATTACCAATGCTACGATGGCCTTGGAGAAACGAGGCCCTGATTTTCAGGATGTCTATTTTGATGAATGGGTTGGGCTTGGTCATCGCAGGCTATCCATCATCGATACCTCCTCCGTTGCGCATCAACCCATGTGGGATGCCAGTAAACGGTATTGCATCATCTTTAACGGAGAGATTTTTAACTACCAGGAATTAAAACAAGAACTACTCGCCAAAGGAATCACCTTCACCTCTCAATCAGACACCGAGGTATTGCTCAACCTTTACATCCTTGAGAAAGAGAAATGTCTCTCCAAACTCAATGGTTTTTTTGCCTTCTGCATCTACGACAAACAAGAGCAAAGTTTTTTCATCGCGCGCGATCGCTTTGGCATCAAACCCTTGCTTTATGTATACGATGAAGACAAGTTTCTCTTCGCTTCTGAGATGAAGTCCATTCTTCAATACGGTATTGACAAGGAAATAGATTACACTTCGCTACACACCTATCTTCAACTCAATTACATTCCGGCACCAAGAACAATCTTCAAATCCGTAAAGAAATTATTACCGGGCCACTATGCTAAAATTGTCAAGTGTCAATTAACAATTGACAATTACTACACTATACCCTTTAGTGAAGGCGAAAAGAATTCTTTGTCCTATGCAGAAGCAAAAGAAAAACTTTCAATACTACTGGAGGCTTCGGTGCAGCGAAGATTAGTGGCGGATGTACCGCTAGGTTCCTTTCTGAGTGGCGGTATTGACTCTTCGGTAGTTACAGGTTTGGCGAGCCGGCACAAGAAAAACCTGCACACCTTCTCTATTGGTTTTAAAGACGAGAAATTCTTTGATGAAACTGAATATGCCAGCTTGGTAGCAAAGCATTTTCAAACGGAGCACACTGTTTTTTCACTAACCAACGCTGATCTCTATCAGCATGTTCACTCCATCCTGGATTACATCGATGAGCCCTTTGCCGATTCTTCTGCTATTAATGTGTACATTCTCAGTAAAGAAACACGGAAGCATGCCACGGTAGCGCTTTCAGGTGATGGAGCAGATGAGTTATTGGGAGGTTATAATAAGCATGCAGCTTTTCATCGGACTATACATGCAGGTTGGAAAGAAAAAGGAGTGTCCTCCCTCCTGCCGCTCTGGAAATTATTGCCTAAGTCAAGAAATGGAGCCTTATCAAATAAAGTGAGACAGTTTCAGCGTTTTGCAGAGGGGATGAAACTTTCTTCGAAAGAGCGCTACTGGCGATGGGCCGGTTTTGCTACAGAGTATGAATCTGTACGCTTGCTTTCTACAAACACGAGGGAAAAACTGATCGATCAGGAGTACACCACTTTTAAAAAATCATTGCTTCAGCATCTTTCTGAAAAAGAGTCGATCAATGAAGTGTTACTAACCGACACTCAACTTGTGCTCCCCAATGACATGCTCACTAAAGTAGATTTGATGAGCATGGCAAACTCTCTGGAAGTACGCGTTCCCTTTTTGGACTACGAAGTTGTGAACTTTATCTTCAGTCTTCCGGCTGATTTCAAAATCAATCAATCACTTCGGAAACGAATTTTGCAGGATGCTTTTCATGATGTA
>LNEN01000053.1 GCA_001464155.1 Cytophagales bacterium Ga0077538
GTAGTACGCTGTTGTCGGCAACTGGTGCTAACATCAATGTTCATGGTACAACGATCAGTGCTACTACGAATATTGCTGCAGCACAAGCGGGCGGTACCATGACCATTCAAATTGATGTGAATGGCGATGGTGCTTACGCCGCAGCTGATGATTATCAACTGACGATTACCGGTACAGGTACCGATGATACGTTGATTTATAACGCTGCTGCCGATACGCTGATCTTCACAGTGGCCTAAAAGAGGCAATCCGTAAAGAGGTTATTATTAGATAATAGCTTCTAAGAAAAAGGGCCAAATCTTATGATTTGGCCCTTTTTTATTGAAAGAAGAAAGAGCGAAGTTGTAACGATTCTGCTTAGGCAAAGCTTGAGAATCAGAAAGTAATTCATCGAGGCAATAAATAAAGAAAGAAATCTCCAGCACAGAGTACACACTGGTTTCCAAATAAATTTAACAGAAAAAATAAACAACAAAAGTTTCCTAAAAAGCTTATGAACGACTGGACTGATGGTTATGTGGCTGATATCGGCTATACCTATGGTTATTATTCTGAACTTAATCCTTTAAGAATAAAACAGATATTTCTATATGCCGGGCTGAAATTTCCAGAGATAGGTACTGCATGCGAACTAGGATTTGGTCAAGGAATAAGTCTCAATGTTCATGCTGCGGCCTCTGCAATCGAATGGCATGGAACGGATTTTAATCCATCGCAAGTTGTATTCGCTCAGGAGATGGCTACTGCTTCAGATTCTGGCGCAAAATTGTTTGATGATAGTTTTGAAAGTTTTTCAAGCCGCCCGGATTTACCTGATTATGATTTTATCGGTGTGCATGGTATCTGGAGTTGGATCAATGATGAAAACCGTGCAACTATAGTCGACTTTGTCCGTCGTAAATTGAAAGTGGGCGGTGTTCTATATATCAGCTATAACACGCTGCCTGGTTGGTCATCTTTTGCGCCAATGCGGCATTTATTAACAGAGCACGCAAAAATAATCGGATCGGAAGGGCTTGGTATTATTACCCGAATTAACGGTGCACTTGAGTTCTCAGAAAAACTACTGGCGGCTGATCCTCGATTCTTGAGAACCAACCCGCAAGTTTCTGAGCGCATCAAGAAATTAAAGGAACAGAACCGCAGCTATTTGGCTCATGAATATTTTAATCGAGATTGGCATCCTATACATTTTGCAACGATGGGGGATTGGTTGATTCCAGCTAAATTAAGCTATGCTTGTTCGGCAAATCAGCTTGATCACCTTGATATCTTGAATTTATCAAATGAGCAGCAAGCTTTGCTTAACGCTATTCCCGATGCAATGTTCCGCGAGAGTGTGCGCGATTTTATAGTAAATCAGCAATTTCGCCGCGATTACTGGGTTAAAGGGGCTTGTAAGCTATCCGCTTTAGAAAAAGATGATCAGTCACGCGCACTTCGAGTAGTCATGGCAGTGCACCGCACAGAAATAGTTCTCAAAGTAACAGGCAGTTTAGGTGCAGCCACATTAAGTGATTCAGTATATGGGCCGATTTTGGATTTTTTGGCGGATTATAAGATTAAATCACTTGGACAGATTGAACAGGCAGTAAAGGATAAGGGGATAGCACTACCGCAGATTATTCAAGCAGCAATGCTATTAATTGGCTCGGGCCAAATTTCACTGGCGCAAGAAGAAACTGTTATTGTTAAGGCTAAAAAACATACCGATAAGCTAAACAAATTTATTTTGCGAAAAGCTAACAGCAATGGGGACATCACATATCTTGCCAGTCCCGTTACTGGGGGTGGAATAATTGCCGGGCGTTTTCAACAATTATTTTTGCTGGGATTAAGCAATGGCTTGAAGCAGCCTAGTGATTTTGCGCAGTTTGTTTGGCAAATATTATCCGCTCAAAGGGAAAAAATTGTGAAAGATGGTAATAAGTTGGAGACCGTGGAAGAAAATATTAAGGAATTAACAGAACAAGCAACGGTATTTCTGGAAAGACAATTACCTGTCCTGAAAGCTTTGCAAGTCATTTAGAGCTATGCAACTGAATAAAGGTTTGAGTAGTGGCATTGAGGATGAAAAGAAGTAAACAAAAAATGCAGTGGCTCCTTTTTTCTATTAGGAGAAATTAAAGGAGAAATTAAATGGGTCGTGTCCATTTATTCTTCTTTATTCTTATGTACTTATATGCAATTCGGTCATTTTCGGCGACGTTGGCTGTGGGTAGCTTGATTGTTGCAGCCATTAAATTTTTACCCTGACCGGACAGAAATTGAAAGAAGTTAAGATAAAAAAGAATCCGAAAAGTTACTGATCTTCAGAAATTACGACTCTCATGCCTCGCCGAACTCTAATTGATT